>CADBNC010000180.1 GCA_902795885.1 Oscillospiraceae bacterium | reverse complement strand
TTGTAAAAGCAGGTATTTCCACCGCCCGCAAAGAAAACCCCAAAAAGCGGGGTACCATCCTGTCAGATCCGGCAGCGGACCAGCCCGTCGTATATACTTCCTCGGGAGAAGACCATTTTCAGCGGGATAAAAGAAAGCGGATTGAGCAGCTTGATGTATGGCTGAAGAATGGCCTGATCGACCGGAAAGAGTACAATGAACTGAAACGCAGATACCAGTCTCTTTGACCATTAAATCAACTACGCCGGGGACCTGTGATCGAATCCAGTCACAGGCCTCCGGCGCTTTTTGTGGTCTGACAAAAAGAGGAGGGGCTTCGGCGGCCCCTCCTGTTCGCAGTGCGAATGGAATTACGCGTATTTTGCGATAAGCTCACGGATGTCAGCGGCGCAGGCCTCGACAATGGGCATGTCCTCCGGCTGCAGATTGTAGAGTGGTGCGCGCACCCCGCCGATATCCGGCCCGCCGTTGAGACGGAGGATCCCCTTGATGACGGCGTACATGTTGCCTTTGGCCGAGCACATCTTGTAGATCACATGGCAGCAGGCGTCCTGAATCTCCCGGGCCTCGCTGATTTTGCCCTCACCGACAAGTTTGTATATCATCAGATAGAGCTCGGGCATGGCACCATAGGTGCCGCCGATGCCGGCCCCTGCCCCTGCTACGAGACCGGAGAGCAGCTGCTCATCCGGGCCGTTGAAGACAAAGGCACCCTCGTCACGCCACATCTCGATATCCTGCACCGGCATGGACGAGTTTTTCACGCCGATGACGCGTGGATTCTTCAGCATCTCGCGCAGAAGATCAGAGGAGAGGGCCACGCCGGCCAGCTGCGGGATGTTATAGATCACAAAATCCGTATTCGGGGCAGCGGCAGAGATGTCATTCCAGTATTTCGCAATCGCATAGGGAGGCAGGTGGAAATAAATGGGCGGGATTGCCGCAATGGCATCAACACCGAGACTCTCGGCATGGGCAGCGAGCGCGCAGCTGTCGTCCGTATTGTTGCAGGCCACATGGGCAATGATCACGATGCGCCCGCGGGCAACAGCCATCACGTTTTCCAGGAGAAGCTTGCGCTCTTCTACAGACTGGTAGATGCACTCACCGGAGGAACCGCCCACATAGAGGCCGGTGACTCCTTTTTGAATCATGTGCTCGGTCAGGGCACGTACCCGTTCGGGGGAGACGGCGCCCTGCTCATCATAGCAGGCATAGAATGCCGGGAATATGCCGCGGTATTTGTTCAGATCCTTCATTCAATATCCTTTCTTAACCCTTCACGGCACCCATGGTGATGCCCTTGGTGAAGTATTTCTGGAAGATTATAAACACGATGATAATTGGCACAGACGCCAGAGCAGAGCCCGCCATGATGAGGCCGAAATCGGTGGAGTTTTCGCCCTGCATGGTCGCAATACCGAGGGAGATGGTCAGGTTCTTTGTGCTGGTCAGCATGATCAGCTGCATGAAGTAGTCATTCCAGCTGTTGATGAACGTGAAGATCGCACAGGCGCCGACACCGGGCTTGATCATCGGGAACATGACGTCCGTGAAGGTGCGCCACTCGCTGGCACCATCGATGCGGCAGGCCTCTACCATCTCGGTCGGGATGCCTTCCGCGAACTGCCGGATCAGGAACACGCCGAAGGGCCAGCCGATGATCGGGATGATAACCGCCCAGATCGTGTCGTACAGATGGAGAGACGACATCTCGCGAAGGAGCGGGATCAGGATGACCTGCTTGGGCAATGCCATCGCAGCCACGATCAGCGAAAAGAGAATCGTGCGTCCGTAGAAGCGCTTCTTTGCCAGGGCATAGCCCGCCATCGCGGCTGTCAGACAGGTTACCAGCATCGAAACCGCAGACATGAACACCGTGTTGAGCAGCCAGCGGAGCGCGCCCGGAATCGTGGGGCCGACCAGACTTCCGATCTCGAAGAGGGGAGCGCTGCGCTTGGCAAAGAGGTTTTCAAAGTTGGTGGTTACCCACTGGGTCGGGATCCATACTGGTGTCGCGGAGAGGATTTCCTGCTTGACCTTGAAGGAGCCTGTGATAATCCAGTAGAGCGGGAAGAGGAAGGTCAGGGCTATCAGAAAAACGAGCACATAGCAGATGATATAATATACTCTGCCTTTGTTACTAGTCAGATTATTCATGATGCTCCTCCTTTCACTTCTCGCGTCCAAGGCGGAACTGGACCGCCGAGAGAATCGCGATGATGATTGCCAGAATTACGCCCATGGCATTGCCGTAGCCGTACCGGTACAGCTTGAAGGCGTTGTAGTAGATATAATACATGATGGTCATCGTCGAGTTCTTCGGCCCGCCGGAGGTGAGCAGCTGGATCAGGGCGAAGCACTGGAAGGAATTAATGGTGGTGATGACCAGAATGTAGAGCGTGGTGGGCATCATCTGGGGCCATTTGACCTTCCAGAAAGCCTGGAAGGGTGTCGCGCCGTCCACTTCAGCAGCCTCGACGAGGGATTTGTCTACGTTGTCGAGGGCAGAGACGTACAGCACGATGGGCTGGCCGACCGAGGTGGTCAGAAGAATCAGGATGATGCAGCCGAGGGCGTAGCGCGTGTCACCGAGCCAGTTGATGGGCTTGTCAATGAGGCCCATATTCTGCCCGAGATAATTGAAGATGCCGTAATAGTTGTTGAACATCCACTTCCAGACCATGGTTACGGCGACAGAGCCTGTGACCACGGGCAGATAGAAGATGCAGCGGAAAACAGAAGTCGCGGCGATGGGCATTTTGCTGATCACCGAAGCGACCCAGAGAGAGAAGGCGCAGGTCACCGGGACCGAGACCAGCACGATCACCAGGGTGTTTTTCAGCGCGATCCAGAAAACCTCATCGTTAAACAGCTCTTTGTAGTTGGCAAAGGCTATGAAAATATCCTCGCGGCCCATGGTTGCGTCGAAGAAGCTGGTATACACGCACATGAACATGGGGTAGAGAACAAAGCCTACGAAGAAAATCAGAAAGGGCAGCAAAAAAAGATAGGCTGCCACGTTTTCGTGCAGGACAAGACTGCGGGATGTCAGCCTGCCTGCCGAAGTCCTGGGCTTCATAAATTATCCTCCGTACATCAGGGTATTTCCGCCGCGAAGGGGGCGGTGGATTTTGCCAAAAGAAAAGCCGCCCACCCGCATGCTGGACAGAGGGATAAGGGCGGCTTTCTTCATTTCTTTATCGCAGTTTTGCGAGGGGGACAGGCTTATTCGGCAGCTGCAGCTGCGTTGGCAGCATCCTGGGCAGTCTGCAGCTCGGCGAGGATGGTCTCGGCAGAGCCATCGGAATCACCGACGCGCTGGAGCATATTCCACCACTCGGTACGGGCCTGGGTCCAACCCTTGGTGATCTGATAATAGTCGCCCATCATCGGGTTCATCAGGGCATACTCGGCCATGAGCTCGTTGCCTTCATAGACGCCTTCCACATCGCGAACCGGCTGGAAGTTGGTAGCCTCAACGACCTTGGCATATTCCGCGTCATCGTCCACGAGGAACTTGATGAAGGTCTTTGCAGCCTCGGCACGGGCCTCATCCTTGTTGTCGAAGATGCCGTAGCCCCAGATACCGCCCTGCAGGCTGGGAACGCCGTCCTCAGCGGGGAAGGCCATCGGGAAGACATCGAAGGTCAATGCATCGGCATTGTTGACTTCCTGGGTGGCGTTCCAGCAGAAGGCCATCTGGAAGGTACCGTTGACAAAGTTCTGGATCTCGTCGCTGGCAACGATGGAGGGATCGAAGGTGATGCCGTCCTGTGCGCAGAGAGCGGCAAGAGCCTTGGCATTTTCCTCAGAAGCATAGGTGTATTCGGTGTGCTCGGGGTTGGCATAGGTGCCGCCATAGAGGTTGGTCACGAGAGCGCGGGTGCCCTGGTCACCGCCTTGGCCGCCGCAGTATACGGTGCCGACATAGGGGGAACCAGCGTCATAGACGGCCTGAACAGCTTTGAAGAAATTCTCGGTGGTCGCCGTGTGGTTAAAAAAAAAAATGTACTGCAGGGCATCGGCAGCCTCGAAGGCTTCATAGTTGATGGCCATGCAGTGGGCCGTCATGCAGACGGGCAGCTCGTAAACAGCGCCTTCCGCGTTTGTGCAGGAGCTCACGACGCCCTCATAGGTTCCTTCGGGAACCATGTCCGCAAGGTCGAGCATAAGGCCCTTGGCGCCCCAGTTGGCGATCAGGCGCTCGGGTCCTTCCATGATGATGTCAGGGGCATTGCCGCCTTCAATGGCGGTGTTGACCTTGTCATCGCCGTTTGTATAGTCCAGATATTCCACCACAACGTTGATTTCCGGGTGGACTGCGTTGAATTCCTCGATAAAGCCTTTGACAGTGGCTTCATCCGTCCATTTGCCGATGGGGTAGGTCCAAAGAGAGATGGTCACGCCGTCAGCGGCTTCCGCAGTGGGAGCAACGACGACAGCCTGCGCAAAGATCATGCAGAGCGCGAGCGCGATAGCGAGAATCTTTTTCATGGTTTTCCTCCTAAATCATTATCATCACCGAATGTGGCAGAATCTGCCCTGTGATAATGCAATTTTACAGGAGGAAAGGCACGCTGTCAACACGAAATTGAAAGAAAATTTCAGAAAAACGCCATTCTGAAATTTATTTTTACATTATGCCCAAAATTGGCATCCCGTTTTTGTACATTATGCCAGTCCACCGGAAAGGAGAAAAGAAAGAGACCGCCGGGAACCCCGACGGCCTTTGTACAGGCTCATTCCTGTGAGGAAGTTTCGTACGAATGAAAAACCGGCTCCAGAAAGACCGAGGCAAAGAGCGCCTGAAGTGCCGGAAGAACAAACAGCGGCAGAAGGGCGAATCTCAGCGTCAGCCAGATGGAGAGGACGGCCGCGGCCCCGATGGCGAAGGTTGCCAGCACATGGCCCAGGGACAGACGCACGGCATTACCGCACAGCGAAGGGAAATCCAGCGTGAAGCGGGAGAGCAGGGGAAAGACCCATCCTGCGATGCCGAGCAACAGAATCATCCCCGCAATGCCTGCCGCCGTCACGAAAATGGCAATGCCCCCGGACACGCTGTTCACCGCAGCCCGGAAGAGAAGGAAGGCGCCGAGTATCACGCCACCCCACAGCAGGGTGGGCAGGAGAGAATTCCTGAACTCGCGCCGGAAGGTTCGGAAGAAGCGGCGCAGGTAATCCTGCTCCTTCCTGCGAAAGCAGGCTGCCACCGTGTCATAGAGCGCGCAGGAGGCTGCCCCGGCGGTGATCAGCGGAATGGAGAAAACCGTCCACAGCAGGCTCAAGACCACGATATCGGCAATAAAACCGAAAATCTGCCACAGGCCATTCTCGGCGTTGAAAAAGCCCCGCATTACAGCAGAGTCGGGATCAGCTCCGCAAGCACATCGGCAAGCTGCGCGTGTCCTTTGCAGGAGAGATGCATGCAGTCGATTTTGTTATACTCCGCAAGGCCCTCCGCATCCAGGAAGGCGCAGCCCTGCTGCTCGGCCACAGGCGCAAGGTATCTGGCGAGCTCGCGGGATTTTTCCGGGCAGCCTCTGCCCATGGCGTCACCCGCCGGGACAAGATACAGCCCCTCGCCGATGTGCGGCGGGCAGATGATCAGAATATTGGGCTTTCCGTCGCGCCACGCGGGGATGGACTTTGCCTTCATCACAAGACGCTCCATCCCGATGGCAATGCAGGCGGCGTTTGCCCCGAAGCGCTCCTTGGTGTCGTTGGTTCCAAGCATGATAACCAGAAGGTCCACAGGCTCGTGGCTCATCATGCAGGAATAGATCACGTCCAGGCCGGGCATGCTCTCGTGCAGGGGATCGGGGAAGACCGTCGTGCGGCCGGAGAGGCCTTCTTCAATCACCAGGCAGCCCTCGCCGAGCTTCTTCTGTAGCAGGCAGGTCCAGCGCTCGTCCTCATTGAAGCGGTCACCCCCGTCGGCACAGTCGAGTGGATCCGCACAATAGCCGTGGGTGTTGGAATCCCCAAAGCAGACAATGTGTTTTCTCATGGTGGTTCTCCTCAGATGCGGATTTCGGGCAGCGAGGCCGCGACAGCGGACTGGCCCACCCGGCGGAACTTCTCATCCGGCAGATTAAGCGTGAGCTTTGCGGAAAGCTCGGGATATTCATCCGCGAGGACCTTCCGGCAGGTCTCGAGCAGCACATCGCCTCCGCGGCCGGACATCACGCGCCCGAGCAGCAGAAGATTCTCACAGCCGTAGAGAGCCTCATAATAAGCGAGTGTGTGGGCAAGATAGCAGCCGATGCTCTCAAACACGGCTTCTGCCCGCGCATCGCCGCTCTCCATCAGCTTCTGCACAGCTTTCAGCTTCTCTGCCGGCGAGAGGCTTTCGTCCAGCTCGATACCGGCGCGCGGCGCAAGCTTGATGACGGCATCCTGCGAGAAATACTTGACACCGCAGCCGATGTCACCGCTCCATTCATCGCGCATGGCCTCGGGGCTGGCGTCCACCGGGACAAAGGCCAGCTCATTCAGCCAGCCGGTAATTCGCCCCTGCGCATCTACGTAGCCAACCGCCTCGCTGGTACCCATGGCAATGCCGAGCATATTGTTCTTCCCCAGGCTGAGCGCCCCGGCAAGGGCAGTTACATCGCCGTCATTCACCACGGCGTAGGGAATATCCCCGAAGGTATCCCGTACGGCGCGGATATAGATATCCTTTACCTTCGCCTCAAACTGATCCTGCGGAACCTGCAGGAAGAGAGAGGCGTTCATGGTGCGGTTGTTGATATAGACCCCCGCGGAGGAGATCCCCACCGCATCCACGCGCGGCATATGCTCTGCTGCCGAGCGGAAGGCGGCCACGATGCCGTTGTAGTGATAGTCCGGGTCGCTGTTTGTCTTCGGGAACCACACGACTTCTTCCGAATACACAGATTCCCCGTCAATCACGGCCGAGACCTTCCTGTCGCTGCCGCCGGCGTCAAAGCCGATCCGGCAGCCATCCGTATGCCCGCCGATGGCCTTGGGGGCGTCCTTGGACGCGGGCAGGGTGTCTGTCAGCACAATCTCAAAGGGGTGCTCGAAGACATGGGACATGAAATCCCAGTCAAATTCCTGCTTCCCGCCGACGCAGTAAATGCTCTTCAGGAAGGTAAAGGTGTCCTCATCGCCGCGGACATAGATGCGGTAGCCGCCCTTCATCCACAGCATGGTTTTGACCAGACGGTCGATGTAATAGTGGTCGGCCTCGCGCAGCGCTTCCGTGCCATGGATAAAGGTCTCAACCGAGGCCATCTCGCCATTGGCACGCTCAACGGCGATTCCGACGCTTTTCTTCGCATCGGCCAGAAAAGCCTGATTGAATTTCTGCAGCGGCAG
>CADBNC010000179.1 GCA_902795885.1 Oscillospiraceae bacterium | reverse complement strand
CACAAACTTCTTCGCCGCATTGCCTGCTTTGACATCAAGCAGTCCATTCGCAGCCTGCGCTTCAGTGGCATCTATTTCGTCCCCGTTCTCCTCAGAGTTCGTATCACCAATTATACCCAGCACTTCCACGAGCTGCTGCAAAGAGACAAATCCGCCTCCGGGGATGCTGAATTTGTACATTTTGCCATTTACTTCGTAGTGGAAGTCCACCGTATACTGCAGCACGAATTCGGAGAAGGAGCCGGTTTCAAACTGGACGGAGGAGACGAGTTCCATGCCGTCTTCTGTGGGTTCGGCTTCTTTCTCAAAGCTCAGCTCCTTGACTTCGGCATCGTGGATATGATAGAGATGAAAATCCCGACCGACGATGTTCTCCGGCAGGGTCAGCGCCACGCGGAAGCCGTCTTTATAATCTTCGGGGTTCACATTCCCGAGGCTGATGTCAAAAACCTGATAGAACGTCTCTTCGCGCCTGGTGTCCTCTGCCTGCGGGGCATCCTCTGCAGAACCCTCCTCGACTTCGGCTGTCTCTGTCCCGGACTGCACAGCCGCAATTGCACCTTCTCCGCGGACTTCATCCAGCGCTTCTGCACTGGCAACCGCATTCTTGGGTAAAAAAGTGTCGTCCACCGTGCTGATGACCGCAATGCCGGCATCTGCCGAAGAAGTACCGCGCGTTTTGATCCGGATACTGAACTGCTTCATATTCAGCGTTGAGACAATCAGGGCGTCTTCATCCGTGGTGTCCTTCAAAGGGCGGATGCTCCAGTCCCCATCCAGCCTTGTGACGCGCACGAGCTCTGGATTCGTGAAGTAAACCGTGTCCACGTTTTCGATCTTATAGTGTCCGCCGAGCTTTAGGAGGATATCGGAGAGCAGCATGTCCTCCGCCCCCTCAATCGTGGCGCTGTAGGCATGGCCGTCCACCACATATTCCAAATCCACCGAATAGACAAAGGCATAGACCGAGAAATGATCTGTGTCGAAGAAGACCGCGTTTTCCACTTCAGCAGTGATGATTTCTTCAGGCGTCAACTCTTCGGGCGTCTCCACAACCTCGCCCTTGCCAGCGGCGTCCACGTGGACAACCTGGAAGTTTTCGTTCTCGGCGGCCTTGGCCGATTCAGCGGCATCATTAATCTCCGTCCCGTTGATAGGCTCCATGCGGACGCGGATGGGCTTTGCAGGCTGGATCTCTTCGCCGTCGGCATTGCGGAATGTTATGTCAACCGCCTTCACCTGCATGATTTTGCCGGCCACAGCGCCGCTCACGGCATCGAGAACGTCATTTTCCACGACCTCCTCTACTGTCATTGTGGTTCCCTCGGGGAAGACGCCCTCGTCTGCCTCGACGATTACGCGCACATCCCCGGCGGTCTCCTTAAAGCTGGCCGCAGGCATGGCAACAGCCGCCCCAGTCTCTTCCGCGGCGGTGGCTTCGTTTGTAATCTCTTCCGTGGTTGTCTCTACATCTTCAGTGTTCTCAGAGCCAGGCTCTGCCGGATCCACCTCATCAATGCTGCTGTCTGTATTCTCAGTCTTGTCTCCACCTGGGTTCTCCTCTTTGAGGGCGTCATCAAAGGTACCATCTTCGGGATTGCTCTCTTGTGAGTTGAGTGCGATCACGTCTTCATCGCTGCCCCCAACGCTTCCTTCAGACAGATCCTCTTCCCCATTATCAACGGGAACTGCATCCGTCTCGCCTTCTTCATCCAGAAGACCAAGGGCTGCCTTCTCTTCATCGGTGAGCTCCACATCGATAAAGCAATTGGCATCATGTACATGCTCCGGGAGCTCCTGCAGGCCGCAGGTAATCGTCCGCTGGATCTCATAATAGCAGGCGTCAGAATGTACATGCGCGCCTTCGCCCTCCTCCATGCCACAGGAGAGCGTCGGGATCATTTCATAACAGTCATCGGTGTGTTCGTGCTCTGGATTCTCATCCGTGCAGATGAGTTCCCCTCTCGTGAGGGTGTAGCATGAATCATCGTGGACATGCCCGGGGTTCTCCTCCAGGCCGCAAACCAGATCCCGCAGTACGGTATAGCACTCTTCCGTGTGCGTGTGCGGCGCAATCTCCTGCAGCGGGCAGACCAGGTTTCCATCTGCGTCATAGCAGTCGGTCGCGTGGATGTGCGCAACCTGCCCGGATAACTCCGCGTAGGGACAGTGCAGCACGCGTTTGGTATACACCGCGGCCACACCGGTCTTGTGCAGCACCGCGCTGACGCCTGCCGTAACCATTATCGCCAGAACCAGAAAAACAACAATCCACTTCCTGTGGTTAGCCCGGGAACGAAGCATCTGCTGAAGACGAGACTCCTTCATTTCTACAACCTGCCCTTTCTATATACAGTACCAACTGTATGGCATCTCTCGTTTAACCTGCACCTCAACTGTTGTGATCCGTATTCGCTTTTCATACATAGTAACATTAGCACACAATTGAGCATTTTGCAAGGTTTTAGTTTATATAATCTATTTAGCAATAGTGCATGTTACCATGCTGTTTTGTCATATTATCTAACATTCACCGTCAACAAAGGCATCAATAAAAACATAAAGAGCAGGTTTCCCCGCTCCTTATATCCGTAATGTCCCTATCATTCTTTATCTTGTTTGGCTGCAGATCGCGATCAATCTGGTGGAAGAATAGTACCACCTCGCTATACCGTCCTGTCTATTTCGCAAAATCGAGAAAAATGTAAAATTGCGAAACAGCTGTTGCTCTTTTAGTCTTTTTCCTTCAACAACCAATCAGCCACATCGAATATCTGAATGCCCTCATGCTGGTACATCTCCTGTCGCGTCCGTGCAAGAAGCAATTTCGGATAGGCATCCTTGATCTTTAGAAGCGGATCGACTTCGCGCTGAAAGGTCTCAGGATCATCGATGCTGCTGGCAACCTGAATATACAGTTTCTCATTGCGCTTGATGGCGACAAAATCAATTTCCTTCTTATACAGTACGCCCACGTACAGTTCATAGCCTCTGCGCAGAAGTTCAATAGCCACGATGTTCTCGATCATTCTGCCATAGTCTGCGTTTTTTGTGCCAAGTTTGGCGTACTTAAAGGAATGATCACTGAGATAGTACTTATCATTGGAGGCAAGATAGCGCTTGCCCTGAATATCGTATCTCCTGACCTTGTAAAAAGCAAAGGCGTTGCAGAGATACTTGATATAGGCGCTGACTGTTCGGTCGTTTGTTTTGAACTGCTCACTGTTAAATGCCGCCGCCACGCTACGGGTGGAGGTCAGGTTGGAGATATTGTCAATCAGGAAATCACAAAGGCGTTCCATCAGCGGCATATTGCGTATCCGATACTTCTGCTGAATATCCCGGACGATCAGCGTGTTGAACACATCGGAAATATAATCATATTTTGCTTCCGGCGACTTATAGAGATAGGAACCGGCCATACCACCTTCCTGGATATAGCGGGTAAAAGCGGCATATTGATCCGAAAGATCATAATACTGCATGAATTCTCCGAATGAGAACGGATAAACCTCAATCTCAAAGGTGCGTCCGGTAAACAATGTTGCAAGGTCGCTGCTCAGCAGAAATGCATTGGAGCCAGTAATATAGATATCATACATTTCGGAAGCGTGAAGACTGTTGATTGCTTTCTCAAAGCCGGAACACATTTGAACTTCATCAATCATAACGAAGTTGTCTTTCCCTGCGATGGTAGCTTCCTCAATATAGGTAATCAGCGCATGATACTCCATCAGGTTTTCATACGCATTCAGATTGAAATTGATATGGATAATATTGGCTTCCGGATTGGTCTCCCTTACATGGTTCAGAAACGACTCCAGCAGCTTCGACTTACCGCTGCGTCGGACACCTGTAATAACCTTGATATCCGGAGTGCCCGTAACCTCCTTCAGCTTGTTCAAATAAAACTCTCGTTCAATCAGTCGCACGGAAGATCACCTCGCAGGTATGCTATCACATCTATTTCGCAAAATCAAGAAAAATGCAAAATTGCGAAATAGAACATAAAGAGCAGGTTTCCCCGCTCCTTATGCCATGTGTTTATTCTTCTTTTCGCTTTTTCTGCAGCAGCACTGCTCCCGCACCCGATGCAAGGACTGCGCCAAGCGCCGTGAAGAGATGCGTGCCGATACCGCCCGTCATGGGGAGCTCGTAGCCTGAAGACTCCTAGTTGATGATCACCTGGCCGTCTGCCGCGTGCTGGTAATCTGCTTTCCGGGAAACAGTCCGATTGCTTATCTCGCCATAATAGGTGTTGTACATAGACGAGCCAGAAGCAGAATCTTCAACCACATAGTATGTATAGGATTCGCCATCAGAGGAAGACCCTTCAAGAACGCTGTCCATTGTGAGCGTAAATACTTTTCTTACATCTGTTCCAAAACTGTTGAGCTGATAGTATTTCCCATTATACTCAGCATATGTTCCATGTTCATCATCTCGAGTCCACTCATTGCCCGGCACGTCGAAATGCATACTGTTGGAGCTGTCGTAGATGATGACCACGTTGGCATGATATGATTTGCTTGCTGCGATTTTCGGTACTTCCATGCTGAGCGTCAGGGTATAGGTACGTCATCATTCGACTTCAAAGATTTGCTCGCTTTTGCCGGTGGCAGCTCTCCGATTGTACCGGAGCCCTGCGCAGCAGCAAACACCGGCTGCTCCACCTTCTTTTTCTCATCCGTAACCAGGATTTCATATACAGTGCCATCAGACATCGTGACGGTAAGCATTTCCCGTGTGGAAAATGCCTGTTTACTGATAATAACCCAGTCCCCTGCCTCTACGACAGTTGAATACACCTGCATCAGCTCTTCCGGTTGAACATCCGCAGAGAAGACGGGATGAATCTGGTTTTGTTCAACGATTGACCATCCGTCCATAGTCTCCTGCATTTTTGAAATCCAGAGCAGTTCCGGATTGGTGAAGACCACAGTGTCTACGCGATCCAGGAAGTCAGCTTCTGATTCACCTGTAATTTTCAGTTCTTTCATCAATGCAGAGAGTGTGACCAAGCCACCGCCCGGCAGTTTGTATTGATGACCTTTGTACTCGAAATCGACCGTGTAGACCAGGGCGTAGACAGAGAAATGCTCGGCGTGGAAGACCATTGCGTTTTCCTCTTCAACGCGCACAGTCTCTTCCTGCGTCAGGTTCTCCGCCTGCTCAACGACAGCGCCAACGCCCGCCTCGTCGACGTGAACGACCTGGAAGTTCTCTCCCTCCGAGGTTTTCGCCGATTCGGCTGCGGCGTTAATCTCAGTACCGGAGACAGGCTCCATACGGACACGGATGGGGGCCCGCGGCTGGATCTCTTCCCCGTCTGCATCAATGAATGTTATGTCAACCGCCTTCATCTGCATGACCTTGCCATCCACGGCACGGTCCACAGCAGTGAGGATCTCTTCGGTCTCTACTTCGGCCACCTGCATATCGGTGCCCTCCGGGAAGACGCCCTCTTCATTTTTTGCGCGGGTATTCTACTACAATGGAAATGGAAAAACAAGAAATACGAGCCGCCAGTCATTAGCCAATCTTGATCGTTTGCCCAAAAAGTGGGGAGAGGCAGATTCTGCTTTACGATTCGCCTTCCCTGTGGTAAAATCTGCCCATATGCAAAAAGCCAGATACTTGGAGGGAACACATGAAAATAGCAGTAACATATGAAAACGGAGAAATCTTCCAGCATTTCGGTCATACAGAGCAATTCAAGATCTATGAGGTTGAGGACGGGAAGATCGTCTCGTCGCAGGTTATTGGCTCCAACGGCAGCGGCCACGGCGCCCTGGCGGAGCTTCTCGGGAACAACGCGATCGATGTGGTGATCTGCGGAGGCATCGGCGGAGGGGCGGTTGCGGCTCTCGAGCAGCGCGGCATCGAGCTCTGTGCCGGAGCTTCCGGGAGTGCGGATGAGGCAGTTGCCGCCTATCTGCGCGGGGAGCTGACCAGCACTGGGGCCAACTGTGACCATCACCATGGGGAGGAGCACAGCTGTGGAGATCATGACTGTGGAAGCGGAGAATGTGGAAGCGATTGCGGGAGCGGCTGTGCCGGATGTCATTCCGGCCCCACGATTGAGGGCAAGAACGTGGGTAAAACCTGCAAGACGCATTATCGCGGCACCTTCAACGACGGCACGCAGTTCGACTCCTCCTACGACCGGGGCGAGCCTCTGGAGTTCGTCTGCGGCGCGGGGATGATGATCCCGGGATATGACGCCGCCGTTGCGAACATGGACGTGGGTGAAGTCATCAACATTCACCTGATGCCGTCCGAGGCCTATGGCGAAGCCGATCCGCGGGCAATTCTGACCGTCGAGATCGCGCGGATGCCGGGCGCCGAGGGCCTGCACGTGGGCGACCAGGTTTATCTGCAGAATGTGCAGGGCCAGCCCATCCCCGTCCGGGTTACGGCCATGGACGACACGATGATCACCTTTGACGCCAACCACGAGATGGCCGGCAAAGAGCTGAACTTCACGATCGAGCTGGTCGAGGTTCGGTAACAGGCATTTTCAACCATACGCTCTATAACAGGCGCACTTCAGAGCACAGGGGCTCCCATTTTCACGGGAGCCCCCTATTTTTTATTATTCGTTTATGCGTTTCTTTACTTGAGGGTGTTGATATAGTCGGTCAGTGCTTCGCGGTCATAGAAGGAGGCCAGCTTCGTCATGGGGAAATCCGGCGTGGCGCCCTGGTCGATGTCGTAGAAGGAGCCGTTCTTGGTGAAGGCCAGGCGGGTGAACCCGTACATCTGGAATCCAGTACCGCAGGCCGTTGACATTGGCAGAACCACACAGCTTCCTCCGCCGGAGGTACGACCCAGGAGGGTAATCTCGTTGGAGTTTTTGAAAACACAGGGCACGAGGTTGCCGCAGGAGAAGCTCACGGGCGACGTCAGGCAGTAAAGGTTCAGATGCGTGAAGCCAAGGTCCTTTTCGTCAAACTCGTGGTCCAGATTGATGTCCACATTGTACACGGCGGTTGTCATTGCGCCGGTCATGGGATCGAAGGCGCTCACAGAGCCGTCGCCCAGGAAGGCTGAGATGACGAACACAGCGGCATCCGCTTCGCCACCGGTATTGCATGTGAGGTCGATGACCACGTTTTTGATCGGGCTGTTTTCCCGCGTGACCTGGCTGTAGGCATAAATCATGAGGCCGATCGTGTCCTCCGCGTCCGCGTCGGGGGCAGTCTCATAATAATCCACATCCCCGTGAATCCCGATGAAATCGTCAAAGGTGATGTAGGCCGTGTTCCCGATTTCCTCATACCCGGGGGGATCGTCCGGCATTTCGATCAGTCGGGTCAGAAGATAGCGCAGATACTGGCCCTCAAAGGCTCTGTCCGCGTAGCCCTGGCCGATGCGGTCGCTCAGATCCATCAGCGCCTCCGGATCATTCATGGCCTGAATTGTTTTAAAACCGCTGTGCAGGTCGTCCAGGTGGAGCTGAATCAAGGTATAAAGCGCCTCATCCTGGTCGGCGGCGCTGGTGCTTTTCATCATTTCCCGAAGCCCCAGCTGATAAAGCAGCGCATCGAAGCTGTCTATGTGATGAATGTCTT
>CADBNC010000178.1 GCA_902795885.1 Oscillospiraceae bacterium | reverse complement strand
CTATGGCGGGCATACCTCGGTGGCCGATTCCACTTCCTACGGTACCTTCCTGCTCAACACGCACAAGACAATCGGCATGGGCCGCAACGGCAGGAACGGCAACAACGACCGGTATGACATGCTCAATGCCGACACTGTTATCTTTCTCTCAATGAACCCTGCATGGTCAAATCCAGGCACGCCGATGACACAGTACACCCGTGCGAAGGAAGCGGGCGTGAAGTTTATCGCCATCGACCCGATGTACAGTGCCTCCGCGCAGGCGCTGGATGCGGCCTGGGTTCCCGTCCGCACCGGTACCGACACGGCGCTTCTGCTGGGCGTCGCGCATGAGATGCTGCGTCTCGATGCCGAAGAGGGAGACATTGTTGACTGGGATTTTCTGAAGAAATACACCGTCGGCTTTGACGCTGATAGTGAAAAGGCGCCCAATCTGAAAGACGATGTGAACTTCCGTGACTATCTGGAAGGGAAATATGACGGTATCGTGAAAGACGCCGCCTGGGCCTCCAGCATTTCCGGCACGCCCGTGGACCGCATCACCATGCTGGCGAGGGCCCTCGGCAAGAAGAACAATGTGTGGCTGCTGTACTGTTTCGCTGCTGCACGCAACAACGGGTCTGAAAACCTCCCGCAGATGATTCTGACTGTCGGCGCCATGGGCGGGCATATGGCAAAGCCCGGCAACTGCGTAGGGCTGAACTACTATAACTCGGCAAACGGCGGTCCGCGGCTTGTCAACGCCGGCGGCAGCGGCCTTCCCGCCACACCCGATAACGGTGTTCCCGGCATCATAGCAGGCCCGCAGGTCTGGGACGCTGTTCTGACCGGAAAGTATCACATGATCGGCGACTACTATGGCTACACGGCCGAGGGTTTGGGCGAAGGTCGCGATATGGAGTGCGATATCCACTGCATCACGAACGTGGATGAGCATGCCTATCTGCAGAGCGGCCCGAACATGAAGAAGGGTATTGAAGCCTATCGCAAGGTTGATTTCGTCGTATCCAAGGCACAGTTCCTGAATGCGCCGGCAAAGTACTCTGACATCGTCCTGCCTGTCACGACCTATTGGGAGCTCCCCGGCGGCATAGCCGGAAACACCGACCGCGAATTCCTCTACTGCTACTCCCAGGTGACTGAGCCAAAGTATGAGTCCAAGACCGACCAGGAGATCGACAGCCTGATCATGGAAGCCCTCGGCCTCGATTCCAAAGAGGCCTATCCCATCAGTGAAAAGCAGCAGTTCTTCAATGCCATCAAGGGCTCGACCGTTGTGGACGAAAAGAAGGCCGCCGCGGACGGAACCATGGAATACATCCCCCTGGTTACCATCACACAGGAAGAGATTGATGAATGGGGCGTGGAGGGAGAGCCGCAGGAGGGCATCATCTCTCTGAACGACTTCATCGACCACGGCTATCAGGTGGAGCGCAGGCCGGATGACGCTTTCTGCGGCCAGTTCGGATACGCTGCCTTTATCAGCGATCCGGAGGCAAATCCACTTGCAACAGCCAGCGGGAAATTTGAGATCACCAGCCAGACCAAGGCAGACTTTTTCAACGGCTTCGGCTTTATTGACTGGGATTACAAGCCGTATCCGGAGTATATTACCCCGACTACCGGCTTTGAAACCACCTTCAAGGACAAGGTTATCGGCGGTGAGAAGGGAGAATTCCCCTATCTGCTTTACAACATCCACTATCTGCGCCGTTCTCACACCACTCTCAACAACGTTCCCTGGCTGCGGGAAGCCTGGCCAAACCCGGTCTTTATCAACGCCTCTGACGCCAGAGAAAAAGGGATTGCCAGCGGTGACACCGTTCTCATCTCAACCAGAACCGCCCAGTCTCTCCGCAAGGCCTGCGTAATGGAGGGCCTGATGCCCGGTGTGGTGAGCATCCCGCATGGCGCATGGGCTGTCATCGACGAGGAAACCGGCATTGACGCAGGAGGTTCCGACAACTATCTGCTCGGAAATGAAATCACAGGATCCGGCATCACGCCCTACAACAACATCAACTGCAACATCGAGAAGTACGACGGACCGGCGCTCGAAGATGACGTATATACGGACAGCCGGATTGTTGAGCTTTAAAGGAGGCAAAGAACATGGCATTAGGTTTCTATTTTGATATGACCCGCTGTGTAGGCTGCCGTGCCTGTCAGGTTGCCTGCAAGGACCGCAACAATCTGGATATCGGGCTGCTGTTTCGTTATGCGAAGACCTATGAAACCGGCTCCTTCCCTGATGTTGGCATGTACAACTACTCCGGCAGCTGCAACCACTGTGAGCATCCTGCCTGCATCACCGTCTGTCCTACCGGCGCAATGTACAAGGCCGAAGACGGCACCGTTATCCATGATGACGACATGTGTATCGGCTGCAAGGCCTGTATGAACATCTGTCCCTATGGTGCGCCAAAATACGATGAGGTTCGCAAAATTGTCCGCAAGTGCGATGCCTGTGCGAGCCATCGGGCAAAGGGAGAAAACCCGGTCTGCGTGGATGCCTGCCCCAGCCGTGCTCTGGACTTTGGCGACCGGGATGAGCTGATTGCGAAATACGGTGAGGATCTGGTAAAGGATCTTCCGATTCTTCCGGATTCCAAGCTGACAGAGCCCAACACGCTCATTAAGGCAAAGCCCTGCGCACTTGAAGAGGATTTCAGAGAGCTTCCGACCTGATTCGTCTTTCCGCAGGGGGATACGCTTTCTGACAATTCTCTGCACCCGTAAACACCTGACCCG
>CADBNC010000177.1 GCA_902795885.1 Oscillospiraceae bacterium | reverse complement strand
GTCAGGAACATCTTCATCTGCTCCCGCGAGGTGTTCTGCGCCTCGTCGAGGATGATAAAGCTGTCATCCAGCGTGCGGCCGCGCATATATGCCAGGGGGGCGACCTCTATGCTCCCCTTTTCCAGATACTTCTGGTAGGTATCGGCACCAAGCATGTCGAAGAGCGCGTCATAGAGCGGCCGGAGGTACGGGTCCACCTTGCTCTGCAGATCGCCGGGGAGAAAGCCCAGGCGCTCACCCGCTTCCACCGCGGGGCGGGTCAGGATGATGCGGTTGACCTGCTCTGCCCGGAAGGCAGCCACCGCAGCTGCGACGGCGAGGTAGGTCTTACCCGTGCCGGCAGGCCCGATGCCCAGCGTAACGGTGTTGGCCGCAATGGCATCGCAGTATTCCTTCTGACCGATGGTCTTGGGCTTGATGGGCTTGCCCTTGGCCGTGATGCACACCACGTCCGAGCCCAGCTGCCGGATCTCGCCCTCGCGTCCGTCGCGCACCAGTTTCAGCACATAGCGCACGCGCTGCGCGTCGATCGCCTCGCCGCGGGCAGCCAGCTCCAGCAGGCCGCCGACCGCCTTTTCCGCCAGCATGACGTTTTCCTCGTCGCCGGTAATATGGATAAGATTGTCGCGGTCGATAATCCGCACGTCCAGCTCCGTCTCGATCAGCCGCAGGTTCTGGTCAAATGACCCGAACACGCTGATGACGTGCTCCATCCGCTCCACGCGGATTGTTCTGTCAATCATGTCGACTCCTTATTTTTTAAAACGAAAACAAAATCCCCACGACCGCGGAGGCCATGATGAAAACCACCGGGTGCAGGTCCTTCGCCTTTGTCTTTGCCCTTGTCAGCACCAGGATAATACCTGCGAGAAGGATCTCCTTCCACCGCAGGAGCAGGCCCGGGGCAGCCCCGGCCGCGCCTTCCACTGCCCCATGGGAGAGCAGCGCATCCAGAACCTCGGGGTTCAGGAAGGTAATCCGTGCGACCATAAGGCCCGCCGCGGCAATCAGCGCAACCGAGCAGGGCCGCAGGCCATAGAAGACGGCGTCCACTGTTTTGTTCGAGCGGAAGCGCCCGAGCATGCTTGCGATGATGGTGATGATAATCAGCGACGGAACAACCAGCCCCAGCGAAGCGACAATCGCCCCGGGGATGCCCGCCGTGGTATAGCCCACATAGGTAGCCATGTTCATGCCGATCGGCCCGGGGGTGGATTCTGATACCGCCACCATGTCTGCCAGCATTGCGTCTGTGAACCAGCCTGTCTTCGCCCCCATGGCATAGAGGAACGGCAGCGTCGCCATGCCCCCGCCGACGGTGAAGAGCCCGGTTTTGAAAAACTCCCAGAAAAGGCGCAGCAGAATCATTGCTTCCGCACCCCCAGTCTCGTGAGGAGCAGGCCGCAGACTGCACAGGCGATGACAAACATAACCGGTGAAACATCAAGAAACAGCGAGCCTGCGAGCACCAGCAGCAGGAGGATCAGCGCAGGCAGATCCCTGACGGCATTCTTCCAGAGCTTCAGGACGGAATTGAAAATCAGCACGCACACGCAGGCGCGCACTGCCGCAAAGGCGCTTTTGACAGCGGGGATATCCGCGAAGTTCGAAAGGAAGCTCGCAATAATGGTGATGATAATAACCGATGGGGTTATGACGCCCAGCGCGGCGGCGATCCCGCCGGGGATACCGGCCGTCTTGTATCCGATGAAGATACCGGTATTGACGGCAATTACGCCGGGGGTGCACTGACCCACGGCGTAATAGTCCATCAGTTCCTCGCTGCTTATCCATCCTTTATTCTGTACGACTTCTCTCTCCAGGATCGGGATCATCGTATAGCCTCCGCCGAACGTCATGACGCCGACTTTCGCAAAGGTGATAAAAAGCGACAACAGATTCATTTTCCAAGCTCCTGGGCAAAGCTGTCGTAACGGGCAAGCTTCTCCGCGCAGGCATCCTCGCTGCTGCCCCGCACCAGCAGATAGACCTTGATCTTCGGCTCGGTGCCGGAGGGACGCACAATAAAGATGCTGCCGTCCGCCAGCTCAAAGTACAGTACGTTCGACCCGTAATACGGTGTCCTGTCGATCTTGCCAAGGCCGAGGACGGTGATGCTGCCGTCCTGATAATCGCGCAGGCGGATTACCTTCTCGCCGCCGATGCTCTCAGGCGGGTTGGCGCGGAGTGTCTTCATCAGGGCCTGCATTTTCTCAAGCCCGTCGACACCGGGCATCACGAGGTTCAGGGTTTTCTCCTTGTACCAGCCGTATTTTTCATACAGCGCGTGTACGGCATCGAGCAGCGTCATGCCCTTGGCGTGATACCAGGCGGCCATCTCCGCAATCAGCATCGAGATCGTCACGGCGTCCTTGTCACGGACGTAATCGCCGACCATATATCCATAGCTCTCTTCGAAGGCAAAGATATACTGATAGCTCTTCGCGGCCTCCCACTCGCCGATGCGCTCAGCCATGAACTTGAAACCCGTGAAGGTATCCTCAAAATGCACGCCGTTCTTTTCCGCCACGGTGCGCGCCATGGTCGTGCTGACCAGGCTGCAGAGTGTTGCGGGGGACGGAGGCATGCTGCCGGTCTCGCGGCGGGCCTGGATGATATAGTCCAGAAGCAGAACGCCCATCTGGTTACCCGTGATGGTCACGTATTCGCCGTCGGCGCCGCGCACCATCGTGCCTACGCGGTCGGAGTCCGGGTCGGTGCCGATGATCAGGTCACTGCCGACCTTCTTTGCCAGGTCAACCGCCAGATAGAAGCCCTCGGGATTCTCGGGGTTGGGGCTGACAACAGTCGGGAAGTTCCCGTCGATGACCATCTGCTCCGGAACAGGGATGACATGCTTCATGCCGAGGCGCTTAAGGGCCTCGGGAACCAGCTTGTAGCCGCAGCCGTGGAACGGGGTATAGACGATGCGGAATTCGTCTGCAACCGCCTTCACCGCGTCAGGGTTGATGGCCTGCTGCATCACCTTTGCCAGGAAAGCCTCGTCGGTCTCCTCGCCGAT
>CADBNC010000176.1 GCA_902795885.1 Oscillospiraceae bacterium | reverse complement strand
TGACATAGCTGACGTACCCCGCCCGGATGGAGGTCAGGATTTCGTCGCTGCCCTCGCTGATCTTCCCCCGGATGCGTGTCCTGATCCCGTGTTCCTTCAGGAACACGCCCGTCCCGACGGTCGCCTCTATGTTAAAACCGAGTTCGTAGAACCGCCGCACCAGCGGCAGTGCCTCCTCCTTGTCCTCGTCCGCCAGCGTCACGATGACGGTGCCGTACTCCTTCATCTTAACGCCCGAGGCCTGCAGCGCCTTGTAGAACGCCCGCTTCAGACTTTGATCATAGCCGATGGCCTCGCCGGTCGATTTCATCTCCGGCGACAGATAGGTGTCCATGCCGCCCAGCTTCTCAAACGAGAACGCCGGCGCCTTCACGTACCAGAAGGGCTTCTCCGGCAGATGCGTATCCGCCAGGCCCAGCGCCTGAAGGCTCTGCCCCAGCATTACCTTCACCGCGATATCCACCAGGGAGACACCCGTGGACTTCGACAGAAACGGTACGCTCCGGGAAGCCCTCGGGTTCACCTCGATAATGTACACATGGTCATCCTTATCCACGATAAACTGTATGTTGTACAGCCCGACAATCCCCGTGCCGATTCCCAGCTTCCTCGTGTACTCCCAGATCGTCCCCCGCACCCGTTCGCTGATGGAGAAGGGCGGATACACGCTGATGCTGTCCCCCGAGTGCACGCCGGTGCGCTCCACCAGCTCCATGATGCCCGGCAGGAATACGCTCTTCCCGTCGCAGACGGCGTCCACCTCCACCTCCCTGCCGGCGATGTACCGGTCGACCAGCACCGGCTGGTCCTCGTTGACTTTTGCCGCATCCCTCAGGTACCGGACCAGCATCTCTTCATTCGCCACGATCTCCATGGCCCGGCCGCCCAGCACGAAGGAGGGCCGCACCAGCACCGGATAGCCGACCCCTGCGGCGGCCTGCTTTCCCTCCTCTATGCTCATGACCGCAATGCCGGCCGGATGCGGAATCTGCAGGCGGCCGATCAGCGCCTCGAAGGCGTCCCGGTCCTCCGCGTTCCGTACGGCCTCCGGCCCCGTGCCGATGATCCGCACGCCCCGCTCTGCGAGCGGCCCGGCCAGGTTGACGGCGGTCTGGCCGCCCAGTGAGGCGATCACTCCGACGGGCTTCTCCAGCCTCACGATGTTCATGATGTCCTCGACGGTGAGCGGCTCGAGGTAGAGCTTGTCGGCCGTCGTGTAGTCCGTGGAGACCGTCTCCGGGTTGTTGTTGATGACGATCGCCTCGTACCCCATCTCGTGGATGGTCCGCACGGCGTGCACGGTGGAGTAGTCAACCTCCACCCCCTGGCCGATGCGGATCGGACCGGAGCCGAGCACGATGATTTTATCCCGGTCCGAGACCGCCGATTCGTTCTCCTCCTCGTAGGTGGAGTAGAAATAAGGCACGTAGCTCTCAAACTCGCTGGCGCAGGTATCGATCATCTTATAGACCGGATACATGCCGTACCTTTCCCGCAGGCGCCAGATTTCTTCCTCCCGCCTGCCCGTCAGCTCCGCGATGTAGGCGTCGGAAAAGCCCATGCGCTTTGCCTCATACAGAAGCTCCCGGCCCGGCACTTCCCTGCCGGCGCCGGCTTCGGCCGCAGCCTCCAGCTTTTTCTCGAAGTCGACGATTCTTCTGATCGCGTTCAGAAAAAACAGGTCAATCCGGGTTCTTGCGCTGATTACCTGGGGATCCGTTCCCAGCCACAGAAGCTCGGAGATCGCGTAGATCCGGTCGTCCGTCCCCTGTTCGATGTAACGGAGCAGCTTCTCTTCGGCCTCCTTACGGTTTTCCGGGTACGGCAGCTCCGACAGGTTCTTAATGTCAAACTTCTCGAGGTGTATGTGGTTCTTGCCGTCCTCCAGCGACCGGATCGCTTTGAGCAGGCTCTCCTCCATGGTGCGGCCGATGCTCATGGTCTCCCCCGTCGCTTTCATCTGCGTGGAGAGCGTGTTGGAGGCATGCGCGAACTTGTCAAACGGGAACCGCGGCATCTTGGTGACTACATAGTCCAGCGCCGGCTCAAAGCAGGCAGGTGTGTTGGCAAGGCGGATCTCGTCCAGGTTCATGCCCACCGCGATCTTCGCCGAGACCCGGGCGATCGGATAGCCCGCCGCCTTGGAGGCCAGGGCGGACGAGCGGGACACCCGCGGATTAACCTCGATCACATAGTAGGAAAAGGATTCCGGATCCAGCGCGAACTGGACGTTGCAGCCGCCTTCCACCCGCAGGGCCCGGATCAGCTTCAGGGCGCTGTCCCGGAGCATATGGTATTCCCGG
>CADBNC010000175.1 GCA_902795885.1 Oscillospiraceae bacterium | reverse complement strand
TCCTGCAGGTCGCGGTTGCCCAGATAACCGCCGGAAGCGATGATGACCGCCTTGGCATTGACCGTCACGCTGGTGCCATCCGCCTTTTTCGCAGTGACGCCGACTGCCTTGTCGCCGTCCATCAGCAGGCCGGTTGCGGTGGTGTTGAAGAGAACCTCAACGCCGGCATCCTCAAGGGCCTTGTTCCAGAGCTCCACGCGCTCATCCAGGGAGTTGGTGATCAGGTGGAAGCCGCCCTTTTCGCCAATAAACGGAGTCTCGAAGCGGAAGTTGGCCTCCTGCATGGCATAGCCGATGCCGACGAGGTTCTCGATGGCATTCTTGCTCTCATCCAGGCAGCGGTGGATCAGGGACGGGTTCGGGGTCCAGTGGGTGTAGTTCATGACATGCTGGAAGACCTCTTCCACTTCCAGCGTAGTGCCGCCTTCACGGGCATGCAGAACACTGGAGTCCACACCGAAGGGGCCGGAAACCTTGATGCCGTTGACGCCGGCCACAGAGCTGGCCTTTTCAATGGTGAGAACCTTCGCACCGAGCTTGCCCGCACTGATGGAGGCCATGAAGCCCGAGCCGCCGCAGCCAATGACGCAGATATCAACATCATAGGTTTCATCGGAGCCGGCGGTCTTCTCAACCGTTCTGCCGAGCCACTCTTCCGGATCACCGCCGGCCTGCGCAACGCAGTCTGCGATGGCTTCCTTGACGGCGCGGGAGGAGTTGGACGCACCTGTGATGCTGTCGAGGCCGAGAGCCTGGTTCTCAACGATGGCGGGGATCAGGTTGTCCTGAACCTGGGAGAAGAGGATGGGAGTTTCATTCTGGGAGACGATGTCGACCTTCTCAAGAGCGGTCTCGCTGAAGGTGCATTCCACGGTGACATAGCTCAGGTTGCCGTATGCGGTGGCCTGATAAGTGCCGGGCTTGTAGGTGCCGGCTGCTTTGGCGGTCGGGATACCGGCAACGCCCATGGCGGCAAGGCCGATGGCGCCTGCAGCGGTGCCTTTCAGGAAGTCGCGACGGGTAATGTTTTTGCCCATATTCTTGTACTCCTTTTCTAAAATCAGATTTCTTCAATTGGCTGTCCATAAATATGGATAGTTTATTATTTCACGAAACAGCTTGAAAGGGAAGAGAGAAAATGTTATGATGGTCAAAAGGTTTTCCTTATGACCAGAAAGGCGGGCAGTTCTATGCATCTGAACCAGATTCTGACATTCCTGAAGGTGGCCGAGTGCGGCAGCTTCGCAAAGGCGGGTGAAATGCTCTTCATCTCCAGCAGTGCGGTATCCCAGCAGATCAGCAACCTGGAGGAATCCATTGGCGCACAGCTCCTTTTGCGCACGACACACGGGGTGGCTCTCACAGCAATCGGGGAATACCTGAAGGAGGAGGGAGAAACTCTCGTCAGGAAAGACCGGGAGATTCAGGCGCATATTCAGGCCATGCGTTTTGAGGAGGAAAACTGCATCACCCTCGGTACCGGCATGCTGCAGAACTGCAGCCTGTTCTACAGCTTCTGGGGCCGCTTCGTGGCAGAGCACGAGGGATACCAGATCCGTACGATTCCGCTGGGGGATGATTTCCGCCTGCACCGGGAAGGGCAGATGCCCTCGCTGATCGAGAGCATCCAGGACGGGGAACCCTGGCAGTCGGAATACTCCTTTCTGTACCTCTGTGATGACAGGATCGTCTGCGCAGTACCGCGCGCACATCCTCTGGCCGACCGGGAAGTGCTGACCTTTGAGAGCATGCGGCCCTATACGCTGGTAACAGCGCCGGAGAATCTCTCACCGGACCTGGAAAAGCTCACGGCTGAGGCGGCGGCAGCCGGCATCACCATACACAGAGCCGGGCGTTTCAATTTCCCGCTGTTTACCGAGTGCAGCCTGAATAACTGGCTGGTGCAGATCCCGGAAGCCTGGGCTTATCTGCTGACGGATTTCCGCATCATCCCCTGTGAATGGGACTACCGCCATGCCTATGGATTCTTCTACAGGGAGCCTGTCAACAGACCGCTGCAGCTGTTTCTGGATTTTGTCCGGCAGGAGAGGGACAGCGTGCAGACAGCTGTATCCACAAAAACCGATCCGGGCGCGGGTGCATGGGCAGGCGCGGGCTGAGCAGAACGCAGGGACCGGGAGATCCTGCAGATGATCAAGGTGCTGCAGAGGGCTGCCGGCAGAATAACAGAACAGTCCGAAAAGAAAACCGGGACGATCGTGAGAATGATCGTCCCGGTCTGGCGTTCTGCGGGGCTCCCCGCCTGAATGGAAATCAGATTCTTCTGTCTCTTACCTGAGAATCGTAATGCTTGTTCAGGAAAGGCCGAACCACGTAATAGATCAGCTTGTTCTCGCCGTTTGTGATGTACAGCGTGAAGGTTGCGACAAAGCCGATCAGCCCGATCAGCAGAATCTTTCCAAGCACCTTCAGAAAGGCCTTCATAAACTTTTTCACGTTCCTGTCCCTCCCATCAATAGGCATCCGCATCGTCAAACTCAACGAGAGTCGGATCAAGCGGTGTCTCATTCAGAACAACGGACATATATTTGTTCACACAGTTGCGCATTTCCTGACGGGAAATGGTGCGGCTGTCCTGAAGATCGTGCTCCACAAAGATGAAGTGGAAGCCAAGGTCTCTGGCCTGCTCTTCCATCAGCGCGTGGAAGCCGAGCGTGCCGTTGCAGGCGATGTTGTCGTTCATAAGGACCATGTCACAGTTAAAGCGCTTTGCCCAGTCCCAGACAGCGTTGTAGTTGTCCCAGCCGCCGACGGCGTGGTGACGCATGGTTGCCTTTTCTTCCAGCTTGGTCAGGTCATCCATGGCCTTGTCCGGGTCATCGGTGTTGATCATGTTATAGCCCATGGTAGAGTCCATGTTCAGCACAATGTTGATGCCCCAGCAGTTCTGGATCCAGGTCGGGAAATCGCAGTAGTACACCGAGGACGGCCCCCAGAGGAAGGCACGGTGGCGGGTCTTGCCGCCGAAGGGCTGGTGCTTTTCCTCATAGCACTTGCGCATGATCTTGATGACCTTGCGGTCGTTCCTGTTGAAATGCGGTTCCGCGCCGTTCACACTCTGCCACTCATAGAGCCTGTACAGCGTCTCGGCAATGCCGCAGAGGGCAGAATACGGGGTTTTGAAGTATTCCCATTTCTCAAGCTCGATGGTGTTCTGCTCGTTGATCAGGCGGGCATATTTGAAGAACTCGTTCCAGTCATACTTCACGCCGTAGTGCTCTTCCACGAACTTGATGCCCGCTTCCAGCGTCGCGCGGGAATAGGGCAGGGCCTCGGGCTTGTTGTGCTGCATGGCAAGCGTCACGGCGAAATCGGGCAGGCCGATGCGCCGGCGCTGGAACATGGAGGTGGACTCGGACGCGTTGCAGGGCATGTTCGTCGAGAGCATGACGCGGCCGGCCTTCACGAAGGCATCGTCGATGGCAACGCCGGTTTCCGCCGCGCAGCGGGAGCAGACATCGGCCGGCAGACCGAAGGATTCCGCAACGTCAATGTAGTAGGGCTCGATATGCTGGTCAATATCGCAGATGATGAACTCGGGCAGCGTCTGCATCGGGAAGGGATACAGCCCCTTGAAACCCATCAGCCACAGGGGGGAGATGGTCTCGTCATAGGGGATGATGTTCAGCGTGTCGGGGCCGCCGCCAAAACGGGCATCGTTTTTCAGCGCGAAGGCAATCCGCTTGGTCAGGGACTGGACGATGGCATGCATGTTCATATGCGCAATCTTCAGCTCCGGCCCGCGGAAGCCTTCAAAGAGGCGGTCGATGAACATGAAGGTGCCAAGATACGAACCCATCCAGCGGTATTCCCAGAAGCCCTTGAGAATCGGAATCGGGGCGGAGGCCACCATCTGGCCCATGGCCAGGATGTTGTTCAGCCATGCGGCATAGTCCACCATGGTGTCCTTCACACCGCGCCATTCACGCCATTTTGCCACGCCGGTCTTGTCATAGTAGCGGTCGCGCAGACCGCCGGTGCCCTTTTCGGACTTCTTGACAGGGTCAAAGCGCTCGAGCGCCTTGTCAACAGGAGCAATAATCTTATCTAGCAGCTTCATCTTACTTACCTCCCTGGATCTGCTTGATTTCAAGCGACTCGATGAAGGCCTGGAAGCGTGTGCGAAGCTGGCCGACCGCTCCAAGCGCGTATTCCTTTTCAATTGTGCAGGTCGGGATATGCCGCTCGTTGATGAAGATGTTCGAGGCCAGAACCTTCTCATAGCTCCAGAACTCGCAGAACTTCATGTTCTCATAGATGATGCCGTCCGCGCCGAATTCCTTTACGAGGCGTTCCACCTCGTCGTGGCGCTGGTCGATCTTCCCGCCGTCCATGAAGCGGGCGCACTGATTCCACTTCAGATAGGTTCTGCAGACAGCCTCAAAAGCCGTCTCACCCTCCTGAATTTCGATCTGCTCGCGGCTGGGGAAGCTGCCGAAGCAATAGCGGTCTGCCACGACCATGGCGCCGCAGGTCTCAATCAGCTTGGTGAAATCGGGGTCATCAACCTCGCTGCCGACGAGTACAACCCTTGCGCGGAAGGGGAACTTCTCTTCCGGCTCACGGGTCTTCAGCTCTTCCAGAGTCTCTTCCAGATAGGGGAGAATCAGGTCATGGGGACATACCTGGCTGACCAGCTGTATCACATGAAATTCATACCCTGTGATCGGCGGATTCGGAAGCTTGCGCAGACTGCCGATTTCCGTAATCACGCGGCAGAGGCGGTTGTGCTTCTCCACAGCCGTGCGGATGGCCTCGTCCGAGACATCAACACCCAGCCTTTCCTTCAGCGGTTCAAGAACCTTGACCCGCAGCTGAACCTTGTAATACTCCAGGTTGATGCTGTCGCCCTTCATCGGGGGATCGACCTGCGTGACAAAGAAGCGGTCATTCTTCACGGGATTGATCAGGAAGAAATGCGACTCCATCCTGTCCATTGTGGCGCAGGACTCTGCACCGAACAGGGCGTCCAGGTAATTATAGCCGCCTTCGATTGCCCTCTCCAGAATGGAGCGGGCGTAGGGACATGAGCGGTTGGTCATGTAATAGCCTGCGATGTCCGTGGATGTGCAGCGCGGTGCGCGCAGCCTGCTGGAGAAGCAGCCGGGCAGATTCAACAGAACCTCCGGGATATAATAGCAGTTGTATCCGAGGGCATACTGGCCCGCCGCCTTGGCCTGATCCACAAGCTCATTCTGGGCATCCTGCAGCAGATTCTCAAAATAAATCAGATGCTTCAGATCTTTCAAATACTACACCTCTTTCATTTTGCAGATTTGGTAGGAATCTCCTATTATTTATTCTACTATATTGCGGTATTTCCGTCAAGCCAAATGTTACCACAATGTTACCAAAATGCCCGGACGCGGTGTAGAAGAGAAAACCGATTTTTCCTGCGCGGGAAAAGATTGAGATACAGGCCCTGCTGTGTTATAATCCCGTCGGATTCGCTCTCCTGCGGCCGTCGCACAGCAGCCGAACCGAAATTCTGTGTAACCTTTTGGCCC
Organism: Oscillospiraceae bacterium; assembly: GCA_902795885.1. Taxonomy (GTDB): domain Bacteria; phylum Bacillota; class Clostridia; order Oscillospirales; family Oscillospiraceae; genus Limivicinus. The sequence goes on along the minus strand of CADBNC010000175.1, from coordinate 21,753 downwards.
GTTCTGCGTCCAATAAACAGAACTATTCAGAAAGATGCGTTTTCTGCCGAATGAAATCAGATATTATAGATCAGCTTTTTACCAGGTATTATAACGAAGCGCTTCTCTATACAATCTCGCTGTGCCGCAACCGAACCCTTGCCGAAGACATCGTGTCGGATGCCTTCTTCAAGGCGCTGAGCCTGTCGGATGATTCCATACGGGAATTCAAGCCCTGGCTTCTGACAGTCTGCCGAAACGAGTTTATCAGCGTCTGCCGGAAAAACAGCCGGTTCACCGGGGAAGAGATCCCCGAAGACCTGCCGGACGGCAGAGAGGAAGTAATCGAGAGCATTATACGCAGGGAGGAGTACAGGTCGCTCTACAGGGCCATTGACCTGCTGCCCGCCCAGCAGAAGGAAGCAGTCATGCTGTTTTACTTCTCGGGCCTTTCCGTCAGGAATATTGCTGAAATTACCGGTAAAACCGAAACCAATACCAAGGTTCTGCTCTGCAGGGCCCGTGAAAAACTGAGGAAAATCATGGAGGAAGAGCGATGAACTTTGAAGAAGCCTATCAGAAGCTGCGGGACGGCACGGCCACGGACGAGGAAGCAGCCTTCGTCGCGCGGGAGCTCGAGAACGTAAGGAGAATCAGTGCCATTCTGGATGATCCCGGCCTCTCGGATCCGGGGATCACCGAGGCCGAGGTGGAGACTGTCCAGAAGGCCAGAAAGGAATACAACAGGAAAACGGCCATCCGTACGGTGGCCATCGTGCTCAGCTGCCTGCTTGCCATCGCGGCCATCGTCTGCGCGCTCCTGCTGGGGCCGTCAAGCGTCTCCGCCGCAGGGAAGGTGAAGCTGTCCAAGCAGGAGGCGGTTGAGGCCGCGCGCGCCTGTCTGGTGGAGGAGGTCGGCGAGGAACAGGCCGCCGCCTTCTTTGTGGACTACGCCCATCGTCATCTGCGCTATGCCGGCAACATCTTTGACGGCATCTATATCTACAAGATCGAGTTTGAGGATTCCTTCGGCCGGGAATACGAGATCGAGGTCAACAGCAGCTCCGGCTATACGGTTATCCGGGATATGGATCTGAGATAGCACTCCTTGATAATTATTTGACAAAATGAACGGGCTGTGCTAAAATGGCCGTGTTTTGAACAGAACCTGAGGAACAAGTCTGCATCGCGGATATGCAGAGCAATGTATCACCTGAAAGGAGAAGCTCAATGAGCGAGAAAACAGAAACCATCGTCAACACCTGCCCGGAAAAGGGCCCCATCACGGATGAACTGCTGCAGCGCATGAACCAGTGGTTCCGCGCGGCGAACTATCTCTCTGCCGGCCAGCTGTATCTGCTTGAGAACCCGCTTCTGCGCAAGCGGCTCACCCTGAGCATGATCAAGAAAAAAATAGTCGGCCACTGGGGGACCGTCCCCGGGCAGAACTTTGTATTTGTCCATCTCAACCGTGCCATCAAACGCTATGATCTGGATCTGATTCTGCTCTCCGGCCCGGGCCACGGCGGCAACTTCTTCATCGCGAATGATTATCTGGACGGCAGCTATTCCGAGATTTACCCGAATATCTCGGAGGACGAGACCGGCATGGCGAAGCTCTTCAAGCAGTTCTCGTTCCCGGGCGGCGTCCCCTCGCACTGCGCGCCTGAAACACCGGGCTCCATCAACGAGGGCGGCGAGCTTGGTTACGGCATTGCCCATGCCTTTGGCGCGGTGTTTGACAACCCCAGTCTGATTGCCGCTGTCACGGTGGGTGACGGCGAGGCCGAGACCGGCCCGCTTGCCACTTCCTGGCAGTCGAATAAATTCCTGAACCCGATTACCGACGGCGCGGTTCTGCCGATCCTGCATCTCAACGGATTCAAGATCGCCAACCCCACCATCTTTGCCAGAATGAGCCATCAGGAGATTGTGGATTTCTTCCACGGCTGCGGCTGGGAGCCGTATTTCGTCGAGGGGGATGACCCCATGACCATGCACCGCCTCATGGCCGAGACCATGGATACCGTGATCGAGCGTATCCTGGAGATCCAGCGCAATGCCCGTGAAAACAGCGACAGCACCCGCCCCGTGTGGCCGATGATCGTCCTGCGCACGCCCAAGGGCTGGACCGGCCCGAAGATGGTAGACGGACAGCGTATTGAAGGCAACTTCCTCGCGCATCAGGTTCCCATCTCGATGGCGAAGCCCGAGGAGCATCTGCAGATTCTGGAAGACTGGCTGCGCTCGTATCATCCGGAAGAGCTCTTCGATGAAAACGGCCGCATCCTGCCTGAGATCAGGGCCCTCGCACCGGAGGGAAAAGCCCGCATCGGAGCCAACCCCCACGCAAACGGCGGCCTGCTGCTGCGTGATCTGCGCCTGCCTGATTTCCGTGATTATGCCTTCGATACCCAGGGGCACGGCGAACGGGAAGGCCAGGACATGATCGAGCTCGGCAAGTTTGTGCGGGATATTTTCACCCTGAATGCCGACGCGAAGAACTTCCGTGTCTTCGGACCGGATGAGACAGCCTCCAACCGTCTCAACGCCGTGTTCGAGGTGGAAAACCGCGACTGGAACGCAGAACGCTATGACAGCGATGATCACCTTGCCGCTGACGGGCGTGTGATGGACTCCATGCTCTCCGAGCACATGTGCGAGGGCTGGCTGGAGGGCTATCTGCTGACCGGACGCCACGGCTTCTTCGCAACCTACGAGGCCTTTGCCCGCATTATCGATTCCATGGCAGCCCAGCATGCCAAGTGGCTGAAGGTCTGCAACCAGCTGCCCTGGCGCGAGGAGCTGGCTTCCCTGAACCTGATCATGTGCTCCACTGTCTGGCAGCAGGACCACAACGGCTTCACGCACCAGGATCCCGGCTTCATGGATCACATCGCCAACAAGAAGGCCGATGTTGTGCGCCTCTATCTGCCGCCGGATGCAAACTGCCTGCTCTCCTGCTTCGACCACTGCATTCGCTCGCGCAACTATGTGAATGTGATTGTGGCATCCAAGCATCCCCGCCCGCAGTGGCTGTCGATGCCGGAAGCGGTCCGTCACTGCACGCAGGGCATCGGCATCTGGGACTGGGCGTCCAACGACCAGGGCCAGGAGCCGGATATCGTCTTTGCCTGCGCCGGGGAGACGCCCACGCTGGAAGCGCTTGCGGCAGTTTCCATTCTCAACAGCGAGCTGCCTGATGTGAAGATCCGTTTCATCAACGTGGTCGATCTCTTCAAGCTGCAGCCCTCCACCGAGCACCCTCACGGGCTCACGGATGCGGAATACGATATTCTCTTTACCCAGGACAAGCCCGTGCTCTTTGCCTTCCATGGCTATTCGTCCCTGGTTCACGAGCTTACCTACCGCCGCCACAACAACCGCATGATGCATGTGCGCGGCTACAAGGAAGAGGGCACCATCACCACGCCCTTTGATGTGCGCGTGCAGAACAACGTGGACCGCTTCCACCTGGTGCAGGAGGCCATCAAGTATCTGCCCCAGCTGGGCAACCGCGGTGCCTATCTGTACCAGCGCATGAGCGACAAGCTTGTCGAGCACAAGCAGTATATCCAGCAGTACGGCGAAGACCTTCCGGAAGTAGCCGGCTGGAAGTGGGAGCGCTGATCCCCCCCTGACGCGGCAGCCCGCCTGCAAAGGCGGGCCTGCTGCGGAAAGAAGCGGCAAATACCCTCCGGGAGAGCTTAACCTTGGAAACAATCAGCGGACTGACAAACTGGAAGCTTACCGTGCGCAGAGAAAAGGACTGCGTGCGGATTCTGCGTGCCGTGACCTGCGACAGAAAAGCCATCCTGCCGGATGCGCTCTTCGGCCTGCCGGTCACGGCACTGGCAGATTATGCCCTTGCCCCGGACACCGAAGGCGATGCGGGGGAGAATGTGCGCGTTCTCGGAGGCGCTGAGGATGGCGAGTGGGACAACCGGAGCCTCACCGATCTGACCCTGCCGCGCTTCCTTCAGGACATCGGCGACTACGCCTTCATGAATCTGCGCGCCCTGGAGACGCTCCGCTTTTACGATGATCTGCGCAATACGGGCAGGGCGGGTTTTATAAACTGCCGAAGCTTTTCCCGGCTCGAGCTCACCCGCAGAGGCCCCCGGCAGGGCCCGGCTCTCGCGTCCTTTGTCCAGAACCTCCGGCAGGAGCTGGATGTGACTGTCCTGAACGCGGACGGAAGCATGCTGCGCCTCATCTTCCCGGAGTATATCGAGGACTACACGGAGAACAGCCCCGGGCGCTATTTTCAGCTTCGGATCAGCGGCAGAGGCTATGCCTATCACAATGTCTTCCGTGACAGGGCCCTCTCCGTCCCGGATTACGACGATCTCTGGCCGGAGTATATCGCCCGGGCGCATGACGAGGACTGTGCCCTGCGCCTGGCCTACTGCCGTCTCCGCTGGCCTTCGGGACTCGGACGGCAGGCTGGCGAGGGCTATGGGGCCTTCCTGCGGGCAAACCTCGGAAGGGCGCTTTCCCATGCCCTCGCGGAGAGGGACACCCGCGGCCTGAAAATGCTGCTGGAGCTTGGAGAGCCCGAACCGGGGGTGCTGGATGAGGCCCTCAGCGAGGCCAGAGGGCTGCAGCTGACCGAGGCCACGGCGCTCCTCCTGGAAAAACGCCGGGAGCAGCCGGCGGCGGGCAGGCGGAGATGCTTTGATTTGTAACAGGCCGGTCAGGCCGCCTTTGCATGCGAAGAAGAAAAGGGAAGGAGCAGCACGATGGATCAAAACAGGGATCTTTCTGCCATCGGGCAGGATATTCTCCAGACAGGCAGAACACAGCTCTGCCTGGCGCTTCCCTATATGAGCGGGCCTCTCTGCGCCCTGGTGCCTCAGCCCGGGGAGGAGGTAACCGCCAGTGCCGCCACCGACGGGGAGCGGCTTTTCTTTAACCCCTCGTTTCTGGCGACAGGGTTTCTGAGAAGCGAGCGCTTTTCACCCCGGCTGAATCTGCACATGGTGTTCCACTGCCTTTTCCGACATCTGGCCGGGCGCCGGGGCAGGGATGCGGCGCTGTGGGATCTGGCCTGTGACGCCGCGGTCGAAAGCGTGATCGACACCCTGCCTTACTCCTGCCTGCAGCAGCATTCCGCACCGGCCAGGGACCGCTTTCTGGCAGAATGCCGCCGAAACCTGAAGGTGCTGAGCGCCGAGGGGATCTATCGCATGCTCCTGCGGGACCGTCTGCCTCCCTATAGAATTGCGGAGCTTCAGCGCCTGTTCACCATGGATGACCACGGCCTCTGGGATCTGGAGGAAAAACAGGAGCGCGAGCGCAGCGAACGCCAGGATCAGAACTGGCAGGACGCGGCCTCGCGCTCGAAGACAGCCATGGACAGCCTCCTCTCGGAGAAGGGGGAAGGCGGGGAGAACGTGTTGGAGCAGCTTTCGGTTGCGGCCCGGGACGATGTGGACTACCGGAAGTTCCTTCGCCGCTTTGCTGCCCCGCGCGAGGTTCTGCACGCGGACGCGGACGCCTTCGACTATATCTATTACACCTATGGCCTGCAGCATTACGGCAACATGCCCCTGATCGAGCCACCCGAGACCCGGGAGGAAATGCGTATCGAGGACCTTGTCATCGCAATTGATACCTCCATGTCCACGTCCGGCATCCTGGTGCGCCAGTTCCTTGCCAGCACCTATGCCATCCTGCGCTCGGCCGATACCTTTACCAGAAAGCTGAATATCCACATCCTGCAGTGTGACAACGAGATCCGCTCGGATCAGACAATCACCAGCATGGATGAGCTGCGGCGCTATATGGAGGATCTGCCCCTCTCGGGCGGCAGCGCCACGGATTTTCGCCCGGTGTTCGATCATGTGGATCAGCTTGTTGCCGCGGGAAGCTTTACAAGGCTGCGGGGCCTGCTGTATTTTACAGACGGTATGGGCATCTACCCCACGAAGCGCCCGGACTATGAAACCGCCTTTATTCTGCTGGAGGAACCTCCGCTTTCCGTAAAAATCCCGCCCTGGGCCATCCGCATTCAGCCCTCGCTTCCCTGGAAGAAGCCGCATGAAAACTTCGACGAATTCTGGCAGGAAGAAATCCTGCAGGAACTGCCTGAACTGTGAGGTGCCGTCATGAATATCAAACAAGCCAAGGAACAGATCCGAAACACCCTCCGTGCCTACCTGAGCCGGGACCCGCTGGGCAATTACCGCATCCCGGCCATAAGGCAGCGGCCCGTCCTCCTGATCGGCCCGCCGGGCATCGGCAAAACCCAGATCATGGAGCAGATCGCTTCGGAGGAAAACGTCGGCCTCGTTTCCTACACCATCACGCATCATACCCGCCAGAGCGCCGTCGGCCTGCCCTTCATCGAAAAGCGGGTGTATGACGGCGTCGAGCATACCGTCACCGAATATACCATGAGCGAGATTCTCGGCTCGGTGTATTCCCTGATGGAGAAAACCGGCATTCGCGAGGGCATCCTCTTCCTGGATGAGATCAACTGTGTTTCCGAGACGCTGGCGCCCATGATGCTGCAGTTTCTCCAGTGCAAGACCTTCGGCAACCAGAAGCTCCCCGAGGGCTGGCTGATCGTGGCAGCGGGCAATCCCCCGGAGTATAACCGCTCGGTGCGGGATTTTGATGTGGTCACGCTGGACAGGGTCAAGCGCATCACCGTGGAGGAGGATTTCCAGGTGTGGAAGGAGTATGCAAAGCGCCGCGGCCTGCATGGGGCGGTGATCTCCTATCTGGACCTGCGGAAGGAAAACTTCTACCGCATTGAAAACAGCGCCGAAGGCATGCAGTTTGCCACGGCGCGCGGATGGGAGGACCTGAGCGAGATTCTCTATGCCTATGAGGCTCTGGGAATCGCGCCGGACAGGGAGCTTGCCGTACAGTATGTGCAGATGCCGTCCATCGCCCGGGACTTCAGCGATTATTACGCACTCTACAACCGCTATCGCCAGGTTTACCATATTGACGATATCCTTCACGGACATGCGCAGAAGGTGACAGCCACGGAATTTGCAGCGGCGCCCTTTGATGAGAAGTTTGCGGTCATGGGTCTGCTGCTGGCGCGCCTCGGGGATGCCTCCCGGGAAACCCGCCGCCAGGACGGGCTTGTGCAGGCGCTGCACGATGCGCTTCTCGCCGTACGGGACCGCCTGCCCGACCTTCCCGCCAAAAGCCTGCGGGAGATCTCGGCCGTGCGCCTTGCCACGATGAAGCGGGCTGCCGGCGCCGGGCAGGAGGACAGGGAACAGAAAACAATCCGCCAGGCCGAGATAAACCGCCTTGAGGAATACATCGGCGGCCTTGACGAAAGCATCGGCAGCGACGAGCAGATGGACAGCCTGCGCGCCCTCTTTGCGGAGGACACCGGCCGGCGTGAAAGCCTCGCCGATGAGACGGGCCTGATGTTTGACAGCGCCTTCCGCTTCCTGGAGGAGGCCGTCGGCCAGAGCCAGGAGATGGTCCTCTTCGTGACCGAGATTACGGCCGGCTTTGATACGTCCTGGTACGTGGGAGAGTTTGGCTGTGATGCCTATTTCCGCCACAACAGCGAGCTGCTCTTCGACACAACGCGGCAGAGCATCCTTGAAAAACTCTCCGGGAAGGCGTAAGCTCCGCAGCGCCTTCCCGGATTGTATCATTCAGATCTGCCCATGAGTGAGAGCGGCAGCTCCATTCGGTTCTTTTCAAGCAACATCCTGTCATGCAGGATTTCGCCTGCGGGACCGTCTGCCGCAATTCTGCCTTCTGACAGCAGAATCACGCGGTCACAGGTATCGAGAATCATATCGAGATCGTGAGAAGTGATCAGCTTTGTCAGCCGGAGTTCCCGGATCGTGTTGATTACGATACGGCGGTTGTATGGGTCGAGCGCAGAGGTCGGTTCATCCATCAGAATCGCCTCCGGCTCCATGGCAAGGACTGTCGCGATAGCCGCCATGCGCTTCTCGCCGCCGGAAATCCTGTGGTTATAGCGGTGCTTGAGATCCTCCAGATGCAGCCGTTTCAGCACGGCGTCCACGCGCGCATCGGCTTCCCCGCGGCTGAGCCCGTAGTTCAGCGGGGCGAACATCATGTCGTCATATACAGTCGGCATAAACATCTGGTTATCGGAATTCTGCAGAACAAAGCCCAGCTTCCTTCTGATCTTCGGCAGGGTATCCCGGCAGACCTCAATCCCGTCCACCAGGATTTTTCCTTCTCCTTCTGTCAGGCCAAGCAGAAGCTTCATCACCGTGGATTTGCCTGCTCCGTTGGCTCCGATCAGGCCGACGGCCTGACCCTTTTCGATATGGAAGGACAGGTCCTTCAGCACGGGACGGTCCTTTTCATATGCAAAGCTTACATGTTGAAATTCAATCAAATTGTTCACCTCATGATCACGCTGCCCAGCAGTTCCGCGATTCTGACGGTCCGCAGAATAAAGAAGGCCGTACAGCACGAAAGCAGATACAAAGCATCACCGCGGCCAAACGCAGGGCAGTCCGCATAATAAAACTCCTGGTGATAACCGCGCAGCATCATGCTGGAATACAGCTCCTGTGCCCGATCCATGCTGCGCAGCAAAAGCTGACCGAGGAAGGAGCCCCAGGCTGAGATATGAATGCCCTTCTGCCCCGGTGCACGCAGATGATAGGCGTCCGTCATGACAGCCAGCTCCTCTGTCATCACCCCCACATACCGGAAGGTCAGGAGAAGGAGTGTGACGATCAGCTTCGGGACATGAAGCCTTCGCAGGGCAGCGCAGAGACTGTCTATCGGTGTGGTTGCCATCAGCAGGAAAGAAGCCATCAGGCAAAAAACACCCTTCAGCATCAGCGTCAGCATCGAGATGACACCCCCGGAAACAGGCAGGCCGCCCAGCTGCAGCAGAATGCTCCTGTCAAAGAAGGGATTGAACAGGCCGACAGCCATGACCAGCGGCAGGACAATACGCAGCTTGTAAAAGCAGGTTTTTACCCCAACCCCGCTGATCTGGAAAAGCAGGATCGGCCACAGCACCATCGGTACCAGACCACCCAGATCATACTTGTCAAAGGAAAGTGTAACGAGGATATAGACGACCGTTGTGATCAGCTTGGCCGCAGGGTGAAGCGCATGGATCGGTGAAGAGCCGGCTGCAAGCTCATCCATCTCGGAAAGCTCACGCAGTGCCCGTTGCATCTTGTTCATTGGCATACTCTCTTTTCAATAAACGGATAAGGGGCATCGTGTGATGCCCCTTTCACCATCTGCCTGCAAAAATCGTTCAGGTTGATTTTTTCCTGCGGAAGAAGCCACCCGCAAGGCAAATCAAAATGGCAATCCCTGCAACGGCGGCAGAGCCCACAATGCCCGAAACCGAAGTACCGGCAGGCGTATCATTGCCGGCAAAGGCATAGTCCGGCAGGAAAGAGGTCTTCTCCTGAATGGCGCCGGCGGTATCCGCTGCGTTGCTGGATACGCCGTAATCTTCTTCATCAAGACCCATGTTTTCGGTGTAACCCTTCTCTGCATTTCCGAACAGGGCCCACTCCAGCCCGTCGGGGTTGGAGCTTGCGAGCAGGCTCAGCCCGCCGCCCACGGCGATGGCCACAACAGCGAGAACTGCGATCACGGATTTCAGGGAGCGTCTGGAACTCCCGTCCCCGGCAGGTTCAACGCACTGCAGCAGTTCCGGGCGGGATTCATATACGAACAGCAGCACTGCAGCGGTGATCAGGCCTTCCACAAACCCGATGGCCAGGTGAATGGGCTGCATCAGTGCAACAAAGGCACCAAACGGCAGCTCCGCTATGCCGGAGAGACTTGTTTCCAGAACAACAGAGAAAGCGCCCAGCTGCAGGGTTACAACGCACCCGATGATCGACGCGGCAATGATCCTGACGCGCTGTGCGGATTTACCCTGACCGAACCGATGGCTTTGCATGATCGGCCGCCATATCAGGTAATAGCCGACAAAACAGCCGTAAAAGGCCATGTTCCAGATGTTGGCCCCCAGGGCCAGCAGCCCTCCGTCGGCGAAGAAAAGACATTGTATGGTAAGGATCACAATCATCGAAAGGAATCCGGCCTGAGGCCCGAGCAGTGCAGAGAGAAGCATACCGCCGCACATATGGCCGGAGGAACCGGTGCCGGGAATGGTATAGTTGATCATCTGTCCGGCAAAGACCAGCGCAGCACTTACCGCCATAATTGGCAGCTTTTGCGGATCGTTGTCCTTTTTCAGCCTGTGAATGGATACCCCGGCTGCTGTGCCGGACGCCGCATACATGGCTGCGGCGACAGCAGGAGCAAGCAGAGCGTCTGCCATATGCATAGTCTTTTCCCCCTTTTGGTGTTTATCCGGGTAGCGTTTATCCAAGTATAGGGCTTTTTTGAAAAATCCACAAGCCCCGGGGGGGGATATAATTGAGCACAGAATTCATTTTGTGAGGAAAAATTCTTCCCTGCAAAATGAATTCTGTGCTGCTTTTCGATGCTGTACTGTCCGGCATCACACGCCGAGACCGGCGAGATGCAGACAGAGATAGGCTGTCGGGATGGAGAAGAGAAGGCTGTCGACCCGGTCGAACATGCCGCCGTGCCCGGGGATCAGGTTGCTGAAGTCCTTGATGCCGATCATCCGCTTGATGAGGGATTCTGCCAGATCGCCGATCTGCCCGAGGGTGGACGAGATCAGGCAGGTGAGCAGGCATACCGGGAGCGAGACGTTCGGGAAGATGGGCAGAAGCCAGATGATGAGGCCAGGAAGCATCGAGAAAACCGCCCCGATGACGCAGCCCTCCACCGACTTGTTGGGGCTCACATTCGGCGCAATCTTGTGCCTGCCGAAGCGGAGTCCTCCGAAGAGAGCGAAGCTGTCGCAGGCAAAGGATGCAAACGCCCCGATCAGCAGCGTCTCCTCCCAGAGGGTGCTGACGCTGATGCTCATCGCCACGCCGAAGAGAAGCCCGGGGTAGGCAAGACCAAAGACCGTATACACCGCGCCCTTGCCCGAGACCTTCCTGTGGACAATGCCGGAGAAGAGGGCCAGATAAACACCGCAGGTAAAGCAGAGATAATAGCGCACCGGCCCTGCGTGCATGATGGCCAGCGCTGCCTGTACCACAATGTAGACATACATGACCCACGCGGCGCAGTAGACATCGACCTTTTCCATGTTGTGGCTGAGTTCATAACAGCAGAGAATCCCTGCAACCGCAAAGAGAAGGACCCGGGTGATATCCGAAAGAATAATACAGGTAAAGGCAATGGCGAACAGCACCACCGCCGATGTGACACGCTGCTTCAATATGTGCGCCGCCTTTCCGAATTAAGGATCATTGTCTGTCTTCTGCTCCGACGGGAATTTCTGCCGCCCGTCTGAATAGAGATAGTACCGGCGCTTTTTCCTTGTGCGGCGGCCGAACTCGATCGCGTCGTTCGGGCAGATGGCGATGCAGGACTGGCACTGTGTGCAGTTGCCGCCCCAGGTGGGGACGCCGTCCTTCATGCGGATGTTCACCGTCGGGCAGAGGGCGGCGCAGACACCGCAGCCCGTGCAGTTTTCCTTCACGGTGAAAAGCCTGTCGTGCACGAAAAAGCGATAGAACAGGCGCAGAAACGGCTCCGGCACGGCGATGCCGGCGTTCACATCCGTGAGCATGCGCCCGGCCATGATCTGCTTCGAGGCACTCTCAGCCTGGGTGAGCGAAGCCCGCACAATCCCGACCGCGTCATCCGGCTCCGGCGCGCGGAACAGCGTGATGAAGTTTTCGGGCATTTTGGCGGAGGCAAGGCCCATGAAGCGCATGCCGATCTCACGGCAGATCTGAGCGGCGTGATCGTACGCCTTTCCCGTTCCGCTGCCGCAGGTGAGAAAGAAGTACATCTCCTGGCTGCCGACAAAGCGGCTGTCCTTCAGAAATGATTCCACCACAAGGGGCAGATGATAGCAATATGTGGGGCAGACAACCACAAAGGGGCTGTCCGAGGAAAACTCATAGGGGGTGTTGTAGGGATCAAGAACACGCTGCCGCATGAGCTTGTTGATGGAGACAAGCTCGTCCTGGCAGATCCGCGCGATCGCCTGGGCTGCAAAACGGCTGTTGCCGGTACCGGAAAAATACAGAACCATGCGGCCGGACTTCCTTTCCTTAGGCTGTTCTTTGGTGTAACAGACAGATAATAGCACAAAATCCATCCGGCGGCAACAGCATTTCGGCTGTTTTGCACAGAAGCCGCCCGGGAGGATTGGCCCGCAGAAGGGAAAAACCCTGTTGTGTGAAAGTATTTGACGGAAAGCACTTCTTATGGTATGATCACTTTTAACATTTTTTTACAGCAAGGAGATGGAATTCCTTCATGGATGATGGCATACGATTGCCTGCAATAGTGTGTGTGATTCTGCTTCTCGGCGCGGTGTATTTCGCCGTGGCAGAGACGGCCTTCGCCTCAAGCTCGCGCGCCCGGATGAAGGCGGCGGCCGACAGGGGAGAGCCGGGTGCCTCGCAGGCAATGTATATTCTGGACCATATAGACAGCGCGATTACAAGCATCCTGATCGGGACGAACCTCTGCCACCTGTTTATCTCGTCCCTGGTGACGGTTGTGGTAACACGGCGCTGGGGCATCTCGGCCGTGAGTGTCGCGACCATTGTCACCACGCTGGTGGTCTTCTTCGCAGGGGAGATGCTTCCCAAGAGCGTGGCAAAAAAGTTCCCGGAGCGTCTGGCCCGGGCCTGCGCGGGGAGCCTGCGTGCTGTGATGACGGTGTTTTATCCGCTCTCCTCGGTGCTGACGAAGATCGGCCAGGCAGCCGCGAACAGAACGCAGGGAGAGCCTGAGGTCTCGGTCACGGAGGACGAGCTCTACGATATCATCGAGGACATGACCGAAGAAGGCAGCCTGGATGAGGAACAGGGCGAGCTGATCTCCTCCGCGCTGCAGTTCGGGGATATCACGGTCGAGCGCGTTGTCACCCCGCGGATGGACGTTGTGGCCATTGATGTGTCGATGACCGGGGAAGAGATCCTCGAAGAGATCAAGGCGCAGAACCACAGCAGGCTGCCCGTATACGAGGGGGATATTGACCATGTGATCGGTATCCTGCAGATCCGCAAATTCATCAAGGCCTGGCTGAAGAACGGCGAGGCGACCGATGTGCGCGGCCTGCTGGACGAGGCCTTTTTCATCCACCAGAGCACCAGCCTGGACGAGCTGCTTTCCATGCTCTCCAAGAGGCGGATCAACATGGCCGTCGTGACGGATAACTTCGGCGGGACGCTGGGCATCGTGACGGTAGAGGACATCGTGGAAGAGATCGTCGGGGAAATCTGGGACGAGGACGATGAGGTCCGCGAGACGATTGTCGATCTCTCGGACAACGCCTGCATCGTGGACGCGGATGAATCGGTCGCGGATGTGTTCGATCACCTCGGCTACGAAGACCCGGAGGAGCATGACGAGCTTGTTGACACCCGCATGGGCGAATGGGCCTATGAGATGTTTGATACCATCCCCAAAGTGGGGGACAGCTTCTCCTATCACGCGCTGCGTGTGACGGTCTCGCAGATGGATCACAAGCGCATCATGAAGCTGGAGGTTGTCCGCGTGCCGGACTCCGGAGAGGAGGCTGAGCAGGGATGAGCATACAGATTCTGCTGATTTGCGCCGCCATCGTGCTCTGCATCGTCCTTTCGAATTTCTTCTCCTCTTCCGAGATGGCCTATTCCGCCTGCAACCGCCTGCGGCTTGAAAATGCGGCGGAGGAAGGCTCGCGCCGGGCAAGGACCGCGCTGAAGATCGTGCAGAACTTCGACAACGCCCTCAGCGCGATTCTGATCGGCAACAACCTCGTGAACATCGCCTCGGCTTCCCTTGGCTCCATCCTGGTGATTCTGCTCACCGGCAGGGACAGCTATACCTGGGTCTCGACCCTGGCGCTGACGCTGCTGGTCATCATCTTCGGCGAGACGATCCCCAAGATCACCAGCAAGAAAGCCGCCAACCGGGTCGCTCTGCGCAACGCCTATCCGGTGAGGGTTCTGATGATCGTGCTGCGGCCGGTGGTCTGGCTGGTCGTCGGGCTTGTGAATCTGCTCACCTTCTGGATTAAACCCAGGGACGACGATAACGAGGAGGCCGTGGAGGAGCTGCAGAGCCTCATCGAAACGGCCGAGGACGAGGAGGTTCTGAACGAGGACCGGTCCGAGCTCGTGCAGGCCGCCATCGATTTTTCGGATGTTTCGGCCTTCGAGGTCATGACGGCCCGCGTGGACGTCGAAGCCATCGACATCGATGACAGCTGGGAAGAGATCTACAGCATGGTCGAGCAGACCTCCTATTCCCGCATCCCCGTCTACGAGGACAGCATTGACCACGTGATCGGCGTGCTCTATCTGAATCATTTCCTGAAGGCGGTTTCCGAGGGCAACCGGGATATCCGCTCCATGCTGATGGAGCCCTGCTATATCTATAAAACCATGAAGCTGCCGGATGTTATGAACCAGCTTCGCCGCGCCAGACAGCATCTGGCCATCGTCTGCGATGAATACGGCGGGACACTGGGCGTGCTCTCCATGGAGGACGTGATCGAGCAGATCGTCGGCGATATCTGGGATGAGACCGACCCTGTCGAGATCGAGATTGTCCGCCGGGACGAGAACCTCTACGAGCTGGACGGCAGCCTGCCGATCGCCGAATTTCTCTCGCTCTTTGATCTGGATGAAGACAGCTTCGAGGCCGACAGCGACACCTTGGGCGGCTGGACGATCGAGTCCTTCGGCGGCCGCTTCCCTGTGTCGGGCGAGTCCTTCCGCTACGAGAACCTGCAGATCACGGTGCTGGCAATGGACGGCCGGCGTGTGGACCGGGTTCTGGTCCGCACCGATAAACCCGTCGAGAGCGGAAGAGTCACCATCAATGAAAAATAAAGTCAGAGAATGATACAGGACTGAAAACGGTCCCGGGGCACAGCGCTCCGGGGCCGTTTTCTGCGGCGCGGCTGACCGGCGTCAACCGGTCAGGCGGCTTGTGATAGCCGGATGCTCCCGGCAGCATGCTTCCGCGAACGCAATAAATTTCATGGGCAGCCCGGAGATATCCGGCCGGTAAAAGAGACCGTAGGGGATGGCATGGTCCCAGGACATCTTCGTGATCCGCATGTCAAAGAGAACATCCTGATAGCAGCGGGGGATGACGAGCAACTGCCGGTTGATCGAGGCGTCCCAGACTACGTCACTTCCAAAGCCGTGCCGCTGTATGGTCCGTATTCCGTGACGGTGAAGGTCTTCGGAGATCCTGATGAGATCCGCCCTGCTCTCATCTGCCCGCTGCAGAATTACGGTAAAGTCTGACAGATCCTCGTAGCACAGAGACTCTTTCCCGTAAAGAGGATGATCCTTTGCAGCCGCTATGCCGAAAGGAACATGGCACAGTTCAAGAAAGCACCATGACTTCTGCCAGGCGGCGCCGGTGTTTGTCGCTTCGATGATGTCGATATCCGACGGAAGAGGGAAGTCCGTGTCAATGGTCTGCATCTCAACGGTGTAGAGGTCGGAAGAAGCGGTAAACTGCACCCAGAAATCATAGAAGACGCGGCATTTCTCGCGGATGGAGGTGCCGAGAATCAGAGAATATTCACTGTCCGGCATGGTGAGAAGCCGCTCTCGAATCTCTTTACCCGTGCGGATGTAGTCAACACACTCTCTTTTCAGGTACGCGCCCTGACGGGTCAGAATTACGCCCTTGTTGGAACGGTAGAAAAGGGGAACCTTCAAACGGTTCTCGAGCGCATTGATCTGCTGAATGACCGCGCTGGGCGTAACATAAAGGTACTCCGCCGCTTTTGAAAAGCTGCCCGTATTTGCAACGATCAGGAAGGTATCAAGATGCGGGTTATACATGATGCACCTGCTTTCCGCTATAAGGAATCACTAATACTATAATAAGAGAATCTCTCTTCAAATACAATAGTCTCTATGATATTATTTTATTAAGGATTTCCTTATATCAGAAGCCGACAGAACATGAGCCGGCGGAAAATCGGGCAAATCCATGATAACCACGAAAACCACGATCACAAAAAAGGGGGACAACTCATGAAAGCGACCGAAGGAAAACTGACCCGTCGTGACTTTCTGAAGAAAAGCGCCATCAGCACGCTGGGCCTGATGGCGACCGGTGTGCTTGGCGGCACGGTAATTGCCGGAGCGGAAGAAGAGAGAGGAACCTATATTCCCGGAACCTATAGCGCCGAGGCAAAGGGCGCGCAGGGCGTTGTTACGGTCACGATGACCTTTGATGCCGAAAACATCACGGATGTTAAGGTTGATGTCTCCCAGGAGACTCCTTCCATCGGCGGCATGCACGGGGAAGAGCTCGAGAAGGCAATCCTTGAGGCACAGAGCGCCCATATCGACACCATCACCTCCGCTACCATGACCTCGACGGCTGCCAGAACCGCCGCGGCCGCCTGCATTGCGCAGGCGAAAGGGGAAACGGTTGAAGTCATCGCCGAGGAACCCAAGGGCCCGAGCGCGAGGCCCTTCGGATATATGTGCGATGAGGACTGGCTCGGTGAGGAGCCTGTCATCGATGAGGCGGAGATCACGGAAACCTATGAGGCGGATGTGGTTGTCGTCGGCGGAGGACACGCCGGCACGCAGGCTGCTCTCGCGGCGGCGCAGGGCGGCGCCAGTGTCGCTGTGCTGGAAAAGCATGAGGACGGAGAGATCATCTATCGCGGCGACGACATCTGCTCCTACAACTCCAGGCTTCTGGAAGGATGGGGCTTTGGACCATACGATCTGGAGGCCATCGTCAACGAATATGTCCGCCGGGCTAATGGGCGCTGCGATACGGATGTGGTTCGGGCCTTTGTCTACAATTCCGGCGAGATGATGGACAACATTGCCTCTCTGGTTCCGGAGACCTCCAATGTCTTTGACTATGAGGGCGGACAGTGCATTGTTCAGATCGGATACAACATGAAAGACGGCTCCTTCTATCCCGCCGAAGCTGAGGGCTACTACGCCTGGGCATCCACCTTCCAGTCGATCGGCACCCAGAATCCGAATCCTGTCGGCAAAAAACAGCTGACCGGTGTCAGCCGCCTGACTGAGCTGGAGACCTATTGCCGCGATGCTGCCGAGGACATGGGTGCGACCTGGTACTGCGGACACAGCTCTGTGGTTCTCACGAAGGACGAAAACGGTGCTGTTACCGGCGTGATCGCAAAGAATTCCGATAAGCAGTATGTGAAATTTGTTGCCAGGAAGGCAGTGATTCTTGCAACCGGCGACTTTGGCGCCAACACGGATATGGTCTGGCAGCTGTGTTCCGAAGTTGCGGAGTATGCTGAGCGCGTCGGCTCACCGCGAGAGAATGTCGGCGGTATGACCGACTGTGACGGCAGCGGGCATAAACAGGGCTGCTGGGCAGGCGGCATGATAGAGACCCATCCGCGGCCCATCGCGGTCAACTGCCCGATGCTTGGCTTCGGCCCATGGGGAACCGCTCCGACCATCTGGCTGAACTGCCAGGGCAAGCGCTTTATGAACGAAGCCATGTCCGGTCTCGCGCTGGTACAGTCTCTGCATCAGCCAATGCCGGAGCTTGGCAAGACCGCAAACTTCGCTGTGATGGATGCAAATTACATGAACTACATTCAGCTGGCAGGGCTGGACCACGGCGCGCCGAACTGGGGATACCAGGAAGGTATGGATCTCTTTGAGTCCGACATGAAGGCGCTGGACCCGGCAGTCGGATCCGGCGATGTTACCGGTCTTGAGATAGCAAACAAGTCCTTCCACATGATGTCCAAGGTATATGTCGGGGAAACGCTGGAAGAAGCGCTGCGCAACGCGGGGCTCTCCGATGAAACCATTGAAAATACGCTTGCAAGCATCAACCGCTACAATGAGCTCTGTGAAGCGGGCGATGACACAGACTACTGCAAGTCGCCGAAGTATCTGCTCCCGATCAGGGAAGCCCCCTTCTATGTCAGCATGCAGACAACGGCAGGCCTTTATAACTGCGGACTGAACACCATCACCGGCCTTGTTGTCAACGGAAACATGCAGGTTCTGAACGCTGACCGCTCCAGGGTCATTCCCGGACTCTACGCCGTCGGCAACTGCATGGGCCAGCGCTTCGGCAATGCCTACAGCTGCCCGTCTGCCGGCAACAACATGGGCAACGCCATGACCACAGGCCGCGTTGCGGGCAAACACGCTGCGGCGCTGTAAATAATGGCCACTCTGTCACCGGCGGAAAGGGAACTTCTTGCGGTCTACACGCGGCAGGCCTATGAAGCCTACCTGAGCGAAGATCTGAAGGAAACACAGAACCGCATTGCGCAGATCGAAGCGCTGAATCCGGGGGATATCCACGCAAGATTTCTGAAGGGCGCTGTCGTCGGAAGAAAATCCAGACCCGGAACGGAGCTGGGATGCATCCTGACAGCCGTAGAGCTCTGGCGGCCGCTGTACGAACAGCTCGAAGGGGAAGCGCTGACGGCCATAAAAAATGCCATCGCTGAGGCACTGTCGACGATCCTCTATATCCCGGTTGACCTGGCAGCCAGACAGTGGGACACCTACTGCGATGTCCGAACCGCTGAGAACATGGCCGCAGTTATACGAACGCTGCTGGAAGACGAAGACCGGTACCGCAGCAGAACAGGGGACGACTATGCGCAGTGGATTGCCGGGTGCTTTGCTGACAACTATGTGTTCCTTGCCGATGAGATCATCGGACTGAACAAGCCGATTCCTGTCGGTGCGCCTGCGTCCGTCACAGATGCGTATGAAAAGGCGATGACCGAGGCAGTCCGTATGGCGGAGCGGATTCCGGAGACCGGAGAATCCGGCCCTGCCGTGAGACGCAACGCAGCGGAAAAGCTTCGCCGGTTCCGGGAACACAATCCGAAGCAATCAGCAGAACCGCAGAACCGAAAACCCATGGAATAAACAGCCAGTGTGCTGTGGGGACGGTGAAAAGGCCCCTGCAAAAAGAAGGACGCATCCAGGCGAAAATACCCGGATGCGTTCTTCTTTTTCTCTCAGAGCTTTACGGTGAGAACATTCAGCCCAAGGAGGTTCTGGTAGCTGTGTTCCTTCGCGATCCGGAATACAATGCGAAGCCCGATGTTCTTTGCCGGGTCTTCCGGTGTCATCATGATCTGGCGCTCCTGCGGGTCAAAGGGTCTGCAGTCGTCCTTGAAGCGGATCACGATATCCCCGTTTGCTCAGGGCGGGCTGTTCAAGGTGCTTTGCGTTTCTCTTTGTGTAACAGCCCGGTTGTGTTGAGAACTTACATAATTTATTATGGAAGTTCTCAATGGCGGTCTTGACTTTGAGACTATGTGCCGGTATAATCTCCGTTGAGAAGTAGAACAATATATTAGCCAACTTCTCAACGGAGGTTTGCCATGGAAATCAAACGTGATTTATACCTTCAGAAGCTCATATCGTTCATGTGGGACGGGCAGGTCAAGGTAATAACCGGAATCCGCCGCTGCGGGAAATCCTATCTGCTCCGCACGATCTTCAGAAACTATCTGCTTGAACAGGGCATCTCAGAAGACCGCATCCTTACCTATGAACTGGATCTCGCCAAAGATATCCGTTTCAGAAATCCTCTTGAACTGGCAAAGGCTGTACGCGGGCAGGTAGAGGGAAAGAAGGATCCGTACTATCTGTTCGTGGACGAGATACAAATGTCAGATGAAGTGCCCAATCCTTACAATCCGAACGGAAAGACCATTACCTTCTACGATGCTCTGAATGATCTGAAATCTCTTTCAAATCTGGATATCTATGTGACCGGCAGCAATTCACGCATGCTTTCGAGTGACATTCTTACGGAGTTCAGGGGCCGCAGTGATGAGATCCGGGTTCATCCGCTCAGCTTTGCGGAGTACTACGCTTATGTCGGAGGAGATAAGGCGGAGGCTTTTGACAACTATGCCTTTTATGGCGGTCTGCCGCTGATTCTTTCCAGGCCGGATGATACGGCAAAGATGAATTACCTTAAGACCCTCTTTTCTGAGGTCTATCTCAGGGACATCGTGGAGCGAAAGAAAATCAAGCGGGAAGATGTTCTGTCCGCCACTCTGGATCTTCTGTGTTCCTCAATCGGATCCCTCACGAATCCAAACAGTATTGCAGGCTCCTTAAACTCCAGACAAAGACTGAACGGAGAAAACACCGTTGCTCCCAATACGGTAAAGGCTTATATCGGTCACCTGGCAAATGCCTACCTGTTTGAAGAATGCCGGCGCTACGATGTTAAGGGGAAAGATTATTTCGACTATCCGAACAAGTACTATTGCGAAGACCTCGGCCTCAGGAATGCCCGTATCGGATTCCGTCAGCAGGAAATGACCCATATCATGGAGAATATAATCTATAACGATCTGCGTATCCGCGGTTGCGAAGTGGATATAGGGATCGTATATGGCACCGAAAAGAACAAATCCGGGCAAACGGTTCAGGTTCCCAGAGAAATCGACTTCATAGCGACTCGCGGCGGAAGGAAGACTTATATTCAGTCAGCATACGCACTCCCGACGGAAGAAAAAGCGCTCGCGGAAAACAGACCTTTTGCTTTAACCGGTGATTCTTTCCCGAAGATCATCGTACGTCATGATATCCGCAAACGATGGTATGATGATAATGGCATTCTGAATATTGGAATCCTGGATTTTTTACTGGATGACAGCTGGAATTAAAGAGATAAAGCAGATTCCTTTTAGTCAGCTACAGCGTCACGGCAACCGGGAGGCCTGCGGCGGGGAGAGAGCCCCACTGCAGGCCGGTCTTTTTGCGCTGTGCTGTGGTCAATCGGGAATTCAACGCATATCGCCCGAAGCATCCCTCCGGTATTCTTCTCCGATCTCCCTCGCACGCTCAATCAGCTGGTAAACCCGCGGCCCGGAAATGCCCAGCGCATTGGCAATCTCCTGAACGCTCCAGCCGCCGAGCACCCGGAGCTCCAGCGCCGCGGCGATCCGCGGGTCCTCGGCGTCCATCCGGGCACGCAGCGCCTCATATTCCAGTTTGCTCAGGGCAGGCGCCTCAGCGGACTGATCGGAGGGGACGTCGAAGCCATCCTCCAGGAGGCTGTTCAGCGAGATCACCGGGGGCTGCTTCTGATCCGGGGAGCGGCCGTAGGGGCAGCGCGCGCAGGAATTGCGGTCCGGGCAGCGTTTGAAGGCACGCCGCACTCCCGGCACCATGCAGCGGCCCGCGGCGTATTCTGCCGAGTGCCTTGTGGAAAGATACCGCCACTGATCCTCGGCGAAGGCCCGGTTTGCCGTCGGGAAGAAATAAACCCGCAGGCGCTGCCCGCCGTAGTTCAGGAACCTGCAGTCCTCCCATGTGATGCCGAATAACGCGAGATCCTCCGCACCGAGAATTTCGATTGGCGCGTCATAGAGAAGCTCGCCGCGTTTGCCAAAAGATGTTCCGTGCCTGAATTCGCCCTCAGGCCGGGCTTTTTTTGTGTTTGCCATACTGGCTGTCTCCTTTCCGTTGTACTGAAACGGAGACAACCCCTCTGGCCTGCCAGTATTCTCATTTGGTCACCCCTGCGGATCGGCTCCGCTTCCGGAAGGTGACCAGCAGTACGCATGCTGGCTTGAAGAGCTATCTGAGTGGATACTAAAAGCTAACGGATTAGGGAAAAAACTAAAAATTGCCGCAGGAGTCGTTGTCTCGTTTTTTGTTCAGAATTGTGCTGTTTTCAAGCCTCTTCAAGGGACAGAAATGAGAGGAGACGATGATGAAGATGAGGAGGATATATGAGATTGCCAAG
>CADBNC010000174.1 GCA_902795885.1 Oscillospiraceae bacterium | reverse complement strand
TTCGGTCTCACGGAGGAAGAGCTGCAGAAAATTGCCGATCCTTCGGCCTTCACGGGAATGGCCGCAAGACAGTGCGAGGACTATCTGCGGGATGTGATCCGGCCGCTGCTTGCCGAGTATGCGGATGAGATACGCAGCGCGGATGAGATCAATGTCTGACGCAAAGACTAAAAGCAAATAAAACAGAAAGCATGCTGCGGAGCCAGATGGCCCTGCAGCATGCTTTCTATTCAGATTTTACAGGTCTGCTTCCATCCGGGGGAGAGGCTCGCTGTAATAGTATTCCGAAAAACGCACAAGATATTCGGGGTCGCGTGCGCCCGCCGTTTCAAAGCAGGAGTGCATCGCAAGCTGGCCAAGGCCGATATCCGCAGTCAGAAGAGGAATCTGCGATTCGGAGAGACTGCCAAGGGTGGATCCGCCCGGTATATCAGAGCGGTTGGTATAATCCTGGCAGGGAATCTGATGATCACGGCAGATCTTCCGGAGTATTGCGGCAGACAGGGCATCGGTGGCATAGCGCAGCGAGCCCTGGTGCTTGAGCACAATGCCCTGATTCAGTTTCGGCCGGTTAATCGGATCCGAATTCTGACTGAAGTTCGGGTGGACGGCATGGGCATTGTCAGCTGAGACGAGGAAGCTTCTGCTGATGAGGCGGTGATAATCCTCTTCGGGGAGGCGCAGAGAAGCACAGAGCCTCTGCAACACATCCCGCAGAAAACCGGAATCCGCGCCCTGCCGACTCCGGCTGCCGACTTCTTCATTGTCAAAGACACAGTGTACGGCGATGCAGTTGCCCGGATCAGCATCCAGGAAGCCCAGGAATGTGCAGTAAACGCACTCCAGGTCGTCCAGCCGCGCGGCGGAGAGGAACTCTTTTTCCGGACCCCAGATGCGGGGCGACTCCCGAACGCAGAGATAGAGATCTGCCCCGAGGATCTGCTCAGGCGCTGTACCGAGACGCGCCGCCAGCTGCTTCCAGAAGGCATCGGCATCCCCACCGCCGCAGAGGACAGGCAGCAGGTCGGTCTGAACATTCAGCGGCTTCGCGGCTCCCTCGTGTCGGGTCAGATGAGGTGCAAGGGAAGGGATAATCAGCAGGTCTTCCTCCGGCCAGACAAGCTGGGCGCGCAGATGATCGCCTTCATCCAACAGCACACGTCCGGCAAAGGAAAGCGGGCGGTCAAACCAGGAACTGTCCACAGGCCCGCCATAGCGCTCAACATTCAGACGGACGAAGCCTTCCGTGACGAGGGCAGGTCCAGGCTTAATCTTGTAGCTGGGAGAATCGCTGTGAGCGGCAATGATGTGGAAGCTTCCCGGACGGGAATCCGGAAGAATGAAGGAAATCAGAGCCGAACCATTACGCCCGACATAATACCGGCCGCCGGGCTGAAGCGCCCATGCATCGTCTTCATGAAGCTCCGTAAATCCGGCATGGTCGAGCTCTGCCCTCAGATTGGCTGCCGCGTGAAATGCAGTGGGGCTCTGTGCAAGGAAGTGCAGAAGTCTGTCATTTAGATTGCTGTTCATATTGTGTTACCTCGCTGCCGGCTGCTTTTCAGGAGCCGGCCCCTTTCTGTATCCGTACTGGCCGCGCAGGCCCTCGCCGGCCATGAACATCTGGATGGTGCCGCCCTCCTGGAGATTTCGGTAATCATATTCCGTATCAAAAATATAATCCTCGCCGTCAAAGGCAATCTCCACCCAGCCATGGGGAGTGTAGGCCTGTGGGGAATAGACTGCGGTGCCCTCCTCAGTCCGATAGACGCGCTGGTCACCGTAGACGATACCACTGTAGATCTGTGCGTCAAAGCCCACAAACCGGGCAAGCTCGTAAAAGAGGGCCGCGAAGCAATAGCAGTTGCCCCGTTTTTCGCGCAGCATGCGCAGGGCTTCCTTCTCGGCCCAGCCCTCGGCGCCACGCTCATAGACTGTCCAGGTGCGGTAATCAAAGCTTTTCACCACATATTCATAGACAACGCGCAGCATCTCTTCACGGGTCATTTTCGCGGGGTCAATCAGTTCCGCCAGAATATCCCAGAGCTGCTCATCAAGCTCCGGAACACCTGTTGTGATCTCACCGTTTCGATTGAAATGGAGCCCTCCCAGATCAGAGTCGGCGGCAGGGTTTCCATCCCTGTCGATATAATGCAGGCGTACGCCCGAGAAGAAAAAGCCGGGCTTGCGCAGGGGAAGAGGCTCGCTCGAAAGCCAGACCTCGTGGTTTTTGATGATTCGGTATTCGTGCGGGATTGCAGCCTCCACTGCCGCATCGTAATAGACACTGGTATCAGGCACATCGAGAATGGTTCCAATCCTTTTCGGAAGTGCCAGCCGGGGACAGTCCCTGTGGAGAGCGTGGTTGATGACCAGTGCCAGATCGCCGAAGCAGAGAGATTTGTCCGCATTGGAAGCAATTTTGCTGCCACAGGAGATCCATCCGGCTGCCGCGGCCTGTGCAAAAACCGGATAACGCGCATCATCGACCGCAAGGTCAGAGAAGGTAATGCTGTGCCGGGCTTCTCGCCTCCTTCGAACAGCAGGCTCGTTTTCAGCCTTCGTCATATCGGTAGCAGGCTCCGGCGGGGCAAGGGTGAGCAGGGTGCGCAGCATTTCGTACCTTGTAAGTGGTTCATCGGGATGCAGCCTCGTGCCGGAGAAGACGCCCAGATCCTTGAGCAGCGCCGCAGCATCGAAGCAGGGGTCATCTTCCGCAACATCGGTGAAGCGGCCGGAGCCTGCCTCATCCGTATCCAGCAGGGTGTGCAGAATCATAACAAAATCCCGCACGGTTACAGTGGCACCGATATTCAGGATTCCGTCTCCGCTGGGCTGCAGATAGGGAATATGCTGATCCAACGGGAAAGTCAGGGCATACTGTGCTGTAAAGGTTCTGTCCTGATAGACGGGAACCTCGGGGCGCTCTTCGGCCCGCCCGTCTTCATCCGCCCAGAAGAGAAAGCGATAGTGTGCTCTCGAAGATCCTTCGGGGAGAGAAACGGTCTCTCCATAGGGCACGGAGATAACCTGATCCTTCTCCCCCGGGGAAATGAAACGCACTGTCCGCAGTGTCTCGCGCTCGAGCCGGGAAGAATACGCTGCGATGGCAAGGATGACCAGCAGAAGCAGAACTGTCAGCCCCTGAAGAAACTGCCGGGGACGTGAAGGCGCAGAAAACCCGGCTCCGCTTTCAGAACCGGGATGCTGCGGAGCCGTATTCTTTTCATCCGCTTTCGGGAAGCGGTCAGGCGGCTTTGTCGACATAGGTGACCGTTTCGGAGTCGCCTTCCTGATAAGTGATTACCGTGAAGTCGTCGTAAATCAGCTCACCGTCCTGGCCGGGGCCAAGGCAGCTGCTGACATAGGAAGCGGAATTGGGTTCGCCGAACTCTTCTTTCAGTTCGGCAAGAGGACGGTCAACATATGCCTTCGCGCGGTCAAGCGGGGTCTCCGCGGAGTCGTCATCCGGCCCGGCCTCTTTTTCCGGCTCCGTGAGGACGGCGTCGGGAAGTTCGGCGGAGGGAAGGGTGGTTTCTTCAGGCTCCGGGGTCGCCTGGGCGGGCGCAGGAGAGGCAGAAGTCGTGCCCTGGCCGCAGGCCGCAAGAGCAAAAACCATTGCAAGACAAAGCAGAAGGGCGAAAAGATTCTTTGCTTTCATAAAAGATCAACACTCCTTTGTGTGGAAATATGCTTATATTATTTCTCCCTGTATCCATATTCATATCGGACAGTACCGTTTCGGCGAAACATGGGAACCAGGCCGGAAGCGCGGGATTCCTGCTCAGCATCGCAAAAACACTCCGAACCCATGTACTTCAGCTCCACCCAGCCATGGGGCTTGTAGCCGTCGGCTGCCTCCACACGGGTACCATCATCGGAGAGGAAAGACTCCTGTTTGCCGTAAATCATGCCGCTTACGGGACGGATTCCCGTTTCCCCCGTAAAGCGGGCGAGTTCATAGAAAAGGGCCGCATAGGAATAGGAATTACCCTTTCCGGCCTGCAGCATCCGTTTCGCCTCGGGAACGACCCAGTCTGTGGATCCGGGCGGGTAGACATAGCCCGGGGCATAGGTATAGTTCTTCACCACATACTGGTAGACGGCGGCCACCATCTCTTCCTGTGTCATGCTGTCCGGGGCGATGATGGAGGGGAGAAGATCCCAGATCAAGCGGTCCAGCTCTTCATCACCGGAAGTAAGCTCCCCGTTCTGGTTGAAGCGCAGGCCGGAAACTGTTGTGTTAACTGCGGACTGCCCGTTCGGCAGCACACAGTGCAGGCGTACTCCGGCAAAAAAGGTGCCGGGCTCGTGAACAGGAAGGGGTTCACTGGAGGTCCAGATTTCTTCACCTTCCTCATAGACACACTTGTGGGGAATGACAGCCTCAACTACTGCCAGATAATATTCGGAAGTGGGGGCAACATCCAGAATCATCCCAACATCGGAGACCTGTGGTGTCCGTAGCCTGTCGCGTCCGAGAACGCGGTTCAGAATGCGGGCAAGTTCCCCATGGCTTACGAAGGCATCCGGATCTGCGCTGATATCGCTTCCAGAGTCTGTCCATCCGCGTGACACAGCCGTCTGGAAGAAGGGATAAAAATCATCCGTCTCGTTCAGATCAGCAAAGATACAGTCTTCATCAGCCTGCGGATAAAAACAGCAGAGACTGCGGAAAAGCTCGGCACGGGTCAACGCATCGTCCGGATAAAGATTCATCCCGGGATAGACGCCAAGATCCTTCAGCGTTGCGGCAGCGGTATGGCAGGAATCATCCGGCGTGACATCCTCGAAAAATCCGTGGCCGACAAGTCTGGTATCCAGAAGCTTATACAGGATCTGGACATATTCGCGTATGGTGACAGGGGCATCCACATCCAGAACCTGGTTTTCATCCAATACCAGATAGGGGATGTGACGATCAGTCTGAAAGGCCATAGCGTAGCGGGCGGTGTATACGGTATCCCGGTAGATGGAGAAGGATGGCCGTGTTTCGAGGCTGCCGCTTTCATCCGCCCAACCGAGAAAGGTGTATCCGTCAATCTCCACCGGGCTGCGCAGGAGCACGGAATCCCCGGCGTAAAGCTCCTCTACGATGTCCTCCTGACCGGGAACCCTGTAGCGAAGCTCCACGGAAACCGGCTGGGATTTCTGCTTCAGCTGGAAGATAAAGAAGACCAGCGCACAGAGTGCAAGAAGCTGCAGCAAAAGAATCCACCAGCGAAAGGGGCGCTCTTGCCTGGAGGTGTTCATGCCGTCAGCCCGCCTTCTTCGGATGCGGGAAGCAGCAGAGAGAGGTTCCGCTCGACAATTTCAAGGATCACGGCATCCTCATCCATTGCTGCGAAGGCCTGTGCGGAATAATCCTGTGAGCGCGAGAACACCGCATTCTCAAAAACCTCGGCAAGATAGGGATAAAGTGCAATCCCGAAGGAATCACGCAGACAGCGCAGACTGCGGGAATCATGTTCTGTGCCGGCTGCGGCATGGGTGCGAATCGTAATTGCGTTGCCTTCGCGGGCATCACCTTCAGTCCCGTACGAAAACCCGGGAGTAAATACAAGCTCTGCCTCACGACCGTGGCCGGTAGGATACAGCATCTGATAGAGATCGCCGATGTGCAGACCCTCTTCGGAAAAGGGCCCCATGGCAAAGTGGCTCTCAATCTCAAGACCCGATAGCAATGCGTCTGCCGCGAGGGCGGCGCCCTCCGCAGTCCAGTGTGAATCGGTCCGATAATAGAGCTCCGGCCGCCCGGCGAGAAGCTCTTCCAGGTCGACAGTATGGACGCCATATTCTGCAAGCAGGGGCTTCAGCCGCGCATAGTTCGAAGTTTCATGACCGAAGGGGAAACGCCTGGGCATCCTGTCAGGAATGAGCGTATTTTTGTTTGGCGCGACTGTGAAGAGGAAGGATGCGCCTCTGGCCTCTGTTGTATCCTGAAGCAGGCGCAGATGGCGGGCAATACGCACGAGGTCTTCCTGCGGAAGGCCTTCGCCGGCATAGTCCTCCACGGTGGAGGTATAATAGAGCTCTGCTTCACGGCCGAGAATAACCTGCTCTTCCGCCGAGCTTCTGAAAAGCTTTTCGAATAAAAAAGAGCGTGCGGAGACCAGGTATGGCCTGAAAGCAAAGCGCGTTCCGACATAATCCGTCAGATCGGACAGAAAATGCGCGTTCAATGCTGGGGTTCGGGGAGCTGCTTCATTCGCCAGGAGGGGAGAAGGGCCAAGAACAAGCATTCCGAGACCGGGCAGCAGACACAGGACAATAAAAATCCATGTGAAGAGATGCTTTCTCATAGGCAGACACCAAATCAGAACTGAAAATAGATAAACGGATGGAAGCCACTCTGGGCAAGTGCCATTACACTCAGCGCAAAGAGCAGCAGGCAGCAGAGATCAGGAAGAAATTCCGGCTCAGCCGTGCGCTCTTTCGTCAGAAATGCGTGGATACGCCTGCCGCCATCGGAGAGCGCCAGAAGCCACGCCGCAACGAGCACTACGGAAGCGTCCGGTGTGGAGAGCTTTGCGAGAAGGAGACTGCCGGCTGTATCCGTGTGGAAACGAAACATGCAGGCCCACATTGCCAGACCCTGCGACACGGTTTCTGCCCGGAACATGGTAAAGAGCAGCATGACGGCAAGCAGGGTATAGACTCTCCCCAGCAGCCTGCAGGGAAGGCTTTTCTTCATACGCTCTACGGGGATGATACCGCTGCCTTCCAGGTCAGCCAGCAGGCCGTGCCCAAGGCCCCAGAGGACAAAGGTCCAGTTCGCCCCGTGCCACAGACCGGTGAGGAAAAAGACAAGCAGGCGGTTCCATGCGGCCCGGGCCTTCCCGCGGCGGTTCCCGCCGAGGGGAATGTACAGATACTCCCGGAACCATGTCGAGAGGGAAATGTGCCATTTCTTCCAGAAATCCCGGATAGAATAGGCTGTGTAGGGGAAAAGGAAATTTTCCTTCAGGCGGAATCCGAACATTCTGCCCATGCCGATGGCCATGTCACTGTAGCCGGAAAAATCGTAGTAAATCTGGAGCATGTAACAGATGCCGCCAAGCCAGGCGAGGCGTGCATCCCCACTGCCGGAGGAGAAAACCGCATCTGCGACTGCCGCGGCTGTATCCGCAAACAGAAGCTTTTTGCTGAGCCCCACAATGAAGCGGCGGATCCCGGCAGAAGTCCCCGCCGGCGTGCAGATGCGATAATCAATCTGATCAGAGATATCGCACCAGCGGACGATGGGCCCAGCAATCAGCTGCGGGAAAAACGAAATATACAGCAGCAGCTTTAGAAAGCTCGGGCTGCTCTCCTCCGGGCGGCGATAGACATCAATGGTATAGCTCATCCCCTGAAAGGTAAAGAACGAAATGCCGATCGGCAACACGAGCCCGAGGGGCCGAAGAGAGACGCCGGGGATATAATTCAGATTCGCAATCAGAAAATCCGTATATTTATAAAAACACAGAATGCCGACGTTCAGCACAACCGCAGCTGCCAGCACTGCCCGGTTCCGCTGATAACGCCCGCCCAGAAGCCTGCCGGCTGTATAGTTGATCAGAACCGAGAGGAGGAAGAGGGGGATATAGTTCAGATTTCCAAAGGCATAGAACAACAGGCTTGCCACTGCCAGAAGGACATTCTGGTGACGCTTCAGCCCCGGAAGACGGGACAGCACAAAAACCA
The DNA here is from genome assembly GCA_902795885.1 of Oscillospiraceae bacterium. Taxonomy (GTDB): domain Bacteria; phylum Bacillota; class Clostridia; order Oscillospirales; family Oscillospiraceae; genus Limivicinus. Next base: position 20,312 of record CADBNC010000174.1, on the reverse strand, counting down.
GGGGGAGAAACCAGAACAGGAAAACCGCGGATATAAAAACCAAAGAAGCCCCTCCCTTCAGGCAGAATCATCAGAAGATAAAACTAGAAAATTATATCACCTCAAAGCGATTTTGACAATATATCCGGACACCTTTTCCGGTCAGACAGAGCCGGCCTCGTCCGGCCCGCTGCCCTCGTCCAGACTGTAAAGGACAAATCCCCGCGCTTCCGATAGCCTGTTCTGCTATTATAACGGAAGAGAGTGATTTTTTCAATTGGGGAGATATCCTGCGGTTTTTTCATTGTTTTCGCATCAAAACGCAAATGCCTGTGGAGCAGGAAACTACCGAATGAAGGGTACACATCACAGGAACACCTGGATGACAGCAGCTCGTCTTTTTACGAGAGCCGGCTGCCGGTATATGTTCCGACCGGAAAAAATAAACTGCCTGTAGCCAAAAGCCGTGGGCTGTGTTATGCTGTAGAAAACAGAACCTGAGCCTGCGATCTGCATAAAGACGGAAAGGAGCACACCATGGCATCAACCAGCCAATGCAAGTACTGCGGTTCAACACTCTCATCGGAGGATCAATACTGCCCGGGCTGCGGCGCTCCCAATGAGGGCTATATTGCGGACACCGAAAGACGGGTTTTCATGCCCCAGACCATTGAGGAACTGAAAGAATACTGTGCAGAACGGGGAATGCCGCTGCTGAAGATGCGCTTTTTCATCGGGGAGGATTACCGGGAGCCCAAAGCCTTCGGAATATACCGGGACGGCAGCAACTTCATTGTCTACAAAAACAAGGCAAACGGGCAGCGTGCCGTCCGGTATGAGGGGCCGGATGAAGCTTTCGCAGTCAGCGAGATTTTTGCGAAGCTGCTGGAGGAATGCCATAATCGCGGCATCTATCCCGATGGGAAGATGCCGGAGGAATCCAGACCTGCGGCACGGCGGAGCACGAAGAAGAACGCATCCATCCGGGGATCGGTTCTTTTCCTTATCATCTTTCTGATTTTTTCCGGAATTTCAGACCTGGTCACGAATCACCAGCATCGCAACGATGGATACTACAGCATCGGCGATGGAATGGTTTATTATCTCTATGGTACCGACTGGTTCTATACCTATGACACCAATGATGCCGGGTACTGGTATGATGCCGATGATTTCCCGGTTGCTGACTATGCGGATTATTCCCTCGGAGAAAACTGGAACGCGGACTGGGGTGTCAGTGATTTTAAGAATTCCAGCACCTGGGCTGAGATCACCGAAAGTCATTCCTCCAGTTCCTCAGACTATGATTCATGGGACAGCGATGATACGGACTGGGATTCTGACTGGTAAGCAACAGCTGTGCTCTCAATATAAGCGTATAAGAATGGCTCTGCCGGATTCAAGTTCCGGCAGAGCCTGATTGGTTTTATATGACAGCCGCTTTCTTTTTCACTCCTTGCTCCGGCAGCTCGGCAAGAAGAATACCGGCCAGAATGAAGGCACCGCCGAGGGCACTTTGCACGGTAAACGCCTCGTGCAGAAAGATGATTCCAAGGATCGTCGCTACCATCGGGTTCAAGGCACAGAACATGCCGGCACGATCGGCTGTTGTTCCGCTCTGTGCTACGGGCTGCAGTGTAAAGCCGAATCCTGTGCATACGATGGCCAGCATAAGGATCCCCGTCCATTCCATCGTCCCCACCGGGAGCCGGGGGCTTTCCAGCAGCAGGCTTGCTGTCAGACTGAGCATGCCAATTACCCCGACCTGAATAATCCCTGCCCCCAGCGCGTCAATACTGCCGTGGGTCAGATGATCGGTCATCAGAATTGTGCTGGCGTAAAAGAAAGCCGCAAGCAGGCAGAACATCTCTCCTTGACCAAAATCCATGCCACTGCCAAGCTCAAGGAATGCTACCCCTATGAGGCTGAGGAAACAGGAAAAAATGACGCTTCGTTTTGGCAGGCGCCGCGTCACAACAGACTGAAGCAACGGCACAATCACGATGGCTGTGTTTTCCAGAAATGCCGCATTCCCGGAGGCAGTCCGCTTCAGTCCGGTCAGCTCTGCTGTCATCACAAGGAAAAACATGCCTCCCATGATGGCGCCCGCGACGAGAGATTTGCGGTCGATGTGCTTCAGCCGTCTGAAAAAGAGCTTTGCCAGGATCGTAAACGCCAGCAGGAAGCGCACAGCCATCAGATTGAACATGCCCATGCCTGTCAGAATGAGCTTGGAAAAAAGATAGCTGGTCGCTCTGGCTATAATGACACAGGAAAGAAGAATCTCCGCTTGCCTGCGGGATGAAATTCTGATTTTCAATCTTCTGCCCCCTTCATCCTTTTCTTGACACACAGTATAATCACATGGTATCCTTGCGTAAAGTGACAATTTATCAAAGAATACTTGCGATTATATCAAGGATGGTGCAGGCTTATGGATACGGAAAAATGTGCCGCGCTGCTCTGCGTATTGGAGAGCGGGAGTATCACGGCAGCGGCCGATAAACTTGGCTATACGGTTTCCGGCATCAGCAGGATGATGGCATCGCTGGAGGCGGAGAGCGGGTTCCCCCTGCTTCTGAGGAGCAAAACGGGTGTTGATCCAACAGAGGAGTGCAGACAGCTGCTGCCGGCAATACGGGAACTGGCACACATGGGGAAACTCTATGCCGACCGCTGCAATGCAATATGCGGCCTCGAGACAGGCGTAATCCGGGTTGGCAGCGTATATAGTGCCTACTATGACTGGCTGGCGCAAACAATCGCCAGCTTTTCCATACGACACCCCGGTATCGAGATTGCCTTTTTCCAGGGCAGCAGCAGTGATTTTTATGCACGCCTCGCGAGACACGAGATGGATTTTTGCATTGTGAGCAGGCGAAAAGGGTATTATGAGTTTTTCCTCCTGAAGAAGGATCCGCTGCTGGCCTGGGTGCCGGCAGGTCATCCACGGGTAAGGGAAGGTGTCTATCCTCTTCGGCAGTTTGAAACCGATGCCTATATCGATACCTACCCAGGACAGGAGACAGACAACAAGCTGGCCTTCCGGGCAAACGGCATTTCACCACATGGGCAGTTCCAGTCAGTTGATATCAATGCAACCCGTGCCATGGTTGCTGCCGGCCTGGGGGTCAGCCTGAACAATGCGATTCTTGCCCACGGGCTTGATCTTTCAGATATTGCCGTTCTCCCAACGAATCCACCCTGTGAAGTGGAGATCGGTATTGCGGCCCCGGAAAGAGAAGACCGGTCTCCGGCTGCGGAGCAGTTTTTGAAATTCGCCCTGGATCACCTTCCGGAATAGCCCCGGCGCCGGTGTAGTGTCCAAATGATTTCTGCATTATTCCGCCTTCGGAAGGCTCCACCGATAGTGGACTGCCAGATTACGCAGAACCATGATGATGCCTGCCCCGATCAGCATGGATGGGAGAGAGCCAAGCCACGCCCAGCAAAGGGAACAGATCACGGCACCAACCAGAGAGGCACAGGCATAGAAATGCCGGGTGAAGATATAGGGGGGAACACCGGCCATGATATCCCGGAGAACGCCTCCTCCGACACCTGTGAGGACCCCTACAAATACGGCAAGGTAGATATTCGTATCTGCAACATGGGCATAGGCAGCCTCAACACCGATGACTGTAAAGATCCCCAGACCGATGGCGTCCATGATACGCAGCAGCATTTCCATGAAGGCCTGCCGGTGCAGCCGCAGGCGGTATTTGACAGAACAGAAAACAAGGATCCCGGTGGCAAGGGAAGAGAGTGTAAAAACCGGTTCACGAAAAGCAGCCGGAGGCGTTATGTTGAGAATAATATCCCGGATAATCCCACCGCCAACAGCTGTGGTCATGGCAAGGATTGCCACGCCGAAAATGTCCATTTTTTTCTGTATTCCAATAATGGCGCCGGAAATTGCAAATGCAATGGTTCCGACCAATTCAAGTATGAAAAACATCCTTCCAGTATCTCGTTTCCATATGATTGCCTGTTTTGTGGGGATTACAGGTTTTCCCAGTCGATGCGCTCGTTCCTGTAGAAGTATATCCTGTCATGCCCGGAAACCTGGCGCATGATACGGCATGGGTTCCCGACGGCAACTACACGGTCCGGGATGTCCTTCGTCACGATACTGCCGGCGCCGATCACGGTATCCCGGCCGATGATTACCCCGGGCATGATGATGACCCCGGCCCCGATCCAGGCGTTCTCCCCGATCCATACATCTTTATTGTACTGCAGACCGCGGGCGCGCAGTTCCGGATCAATGGGGTGGTTTGCGGTTGTGATCGTCACATTCGGCCCGAACATCACTCTGTCGCCCACGTAGATGTGCCCGTCATCCACCAGTGTCAGATTTGAGTTCACATAGATGCCCGTGCCCAGATGCAGATGATGACCGCCCCAGTTGGCACGCAGAGGAAGCTCAATATAACAGTCCTCGCCGCATGCGGCAAAGACCTCCCGCATATACTGCTGTTTCTTCTCATAGTCGGTGGGCTTCAGCTGATTAAATTCCCAGAGCCTGTCCTGCCATGGACGCTGTTCCTCCATGATTTCCGGATCGCCGGGGTCATAGAGCAGCCCCGCTACCATGCGCTCGTACTGCGTCATAGCTGGTTCCTCCCCGTAATATGGTTCCGTCTTCCGATCGGCCGATCGGGAGCAAGCCACTTTACCATGAAGCGCAGGGCTTGTCAAATTCCGGCGAAGGTAACATCCGATGCCACGGTTTTCCACTTGACAGCCTGGGCATGCACGTTTATGATGGCAGTCATTCTGCCGGAAGGAAAAAACGTATGGGTTCTTTGCTTGTTGCCGTTATCTATCTGATCTTTATCAGTCTGGGCCTGCCGGATTCACTGCTGGGTTCAGCCTGGCCAAAAATGCAAGCAGTCTTCGGTGTGCCGTCCTCCTGGGCGGGCTATGTGTCGATGACGATCTCGTTCATGACCATTATCTCTGCACTGCTGAGCCCGCGGATGATCCGGAGAGTCCATACGAAATGGATCGTGATTGTGTCCATTTTTCTCACGGTGCTCGGTCTGCTGGGATTTTCCGCCTGCAGGCAGTACTGGATGCTGTTCCTGTTCGCGGTGCCCTATGGACTCGGCGCAGGAGCGATTGACGCCTCTGTCAACCACTATGTGGCAAATCACTATTCCTCGTCGGTCATGAATTTCCTGCATTGCTTCTACGGTGTCGGGGCTGTGATCAGCCCGCACATTATGGCGCATGCCCTGAGGGTAGCACGGTGGAACGAGGGGTACCGCTGGACAGCCTTTGTCCAGATCGGGATTTTGCTGGTCTGCATTCTCTCCTTGCCGCTCTGGAAAAAAAGCGAAGGAAACACCGAGCAGGAAAATGCGGACAGCGCCGGCATTCCCGAGACGCTGAAAGTACCGGGTGTTGTGCTTACGCTGGCAGCTTTCTTTGCCTACTGCGCCGGGGAAGCGACCTGCTTCCTCTGGACACCGAGTTATTTTGCCGGGACAAAGTCCGGCCTAAGCGATGGGACAATCGCCGCCTTCGGTTCGCTGATCTTTGGCGGGCTGATGCTGGGCAGACTGATATCGGGCTTTATCTCGAACCGGACAGGGGACCGGCAGCTGATTCGGGCGGGAATTACCCTGGAGCTTGTCGGGATCCTGCTGATTTGTCTTCCCACCAGAGGGTACGCGGTCACGGCTGCCGGCTTTGTGATCATCGGAACCGGTATGGGCCCGGTCTATCCCTCCATCCAGCATATGGCTCCCGCGAACTTCGGCAGACGGTACAGCGCCGCGGTCATCGGGCTGCAGATGGCCTCAGCATACATCGGCAGTACGTTCATGCCAATGGTATTCGGGCATTTGCAGGAGGCATTCGGAATTGGCATTATGCCTCTGTATCTGCTCCTCTTTGCCCTGCTGAACATCAGCATGCTGGAGATCGCCTACCGCAGACTGCCGTAAAAACTAAAACAGAACAACGCCGATACCCGGTTCCCGCATCTGGGAACGAAGGTATCGGCGTTTTGTCTGCGGGGGAAGAGCCCGCTTTTTTATTTTGAAGCCTTTGCGGCGGCTTCGGCACGTTCGCGGCAGACCTCTTCCCAGGTCTTCTGCTTGCTCACAAGCTCGACAAGGTGTTCCATCTGGGCAGGGACATCGATCTTCTGCGGACATGCTTCCCTGCACTGGCCGCAGGCAATGCAGGAATCAGCCCGGTGGCCATCACCGAGTGCAGTGTAGCGCATCATGGTATTGATGGAGGTTCCGCCGAGCATCAGGTCATTGGCCATGCTCATCAGATTCGGAATATCCAGCTGGATGGGGCAGCCGGCACAGCAATAGCGGCAGCCGGTACACGGAATCGCGCGGGTCAGGTCGCGGGCAATTTCCTGCAGAAGAGCGATCTCTTCCTCGTTGAGAGGCTTAAGCTCCGAGAAGGTGCGGAGATTGTCCACCATCTGGGCGGAGCTGGACATCCCGCTCAGGCTTACTGTAGGCTGCGGGACAGTCTGCAGCCAACGGAATGCCCAGGCTGCAATGCTTTCGTCCGGACGGAGAGCCTTCATCCTTGCTTCGGTCTCGGCGGGGAAGGATGCCAGCTTTCCTCCGCGCACAGATTCCATAACCCAGACAGGGAGACCGGCTTCCTTCAGAATGCGGCACTTTTCATCCGCACGCTGCATGGTCCAGTCCAGATAGTTCAGCTGAATCTGGCAGAACTCCAGCTTGTCACCATATTGATCAAGGAACTGCTTGAGGGCCTCGGGACCGGCATGGCAGGAGAAACCAAGATGGCGGATCCTGCCCTTTGCCTTCTGCTCAAGGAAATAATCCAGACAGTGATTCTCGGGGTTGCAGTAATAGGCCATGGAGTTTTCATTGACATTGTGCAACAGATAAAAGTCAAAATACTCCACACCGCATTTTTTGAGCTGATCCTCGAAAACATCGGCGGGCATCATGGGCTTTACGCCGTGTACATTCTGATGCCCGGGGAATTTGTCGGCCAGATACCATGATTCGCGCGGATAGCGGGAGAGAGATTTTCCGATGGCTATTTCCGAATTTCCACCATGATAGGGATAGGCAGTGTCAAAATAATTGATGCCCTGCTGCATGGCAAGGTCAACCATCCGGTCCACTTCAGCCTGATCTATGCTGCCGTCTTCCAGACACGGAAGGCGCATAGTTCCGAAGCCGAGAGAAGAGAGCTTCAGATCCTGAAAGGTTTTATAAATCATAGTTATCGCCCCTGTTCAAAAAGTGAGATTGACAACCCGGCAGGAACAGACCTGCGGATGTCCCCGCCGGTGAGGCCACACGGCCGTCCCTATGGGTTGTATAGACAATAGCACAGATTTCGAATCTTTGCATTATTTTTTTGTTACAGGGCTCTTTTTTACAGCTCCACAACAAATTCATCCAGCGGTTTGCGCTTGAAGTGCCAGCCGTTAGGCTTGCTTTTTTCGGAAGGATAGCCCATGGCAAACATCATCACGGGGATCATGTTTTCCGGCAGGCCGAAGGTATCCACCACGGTTTGGGAATCAAAGCCCCGGAGCCAGACACTGTGTACGCCAAGCTCCTCCGCCTCATACATCATGGTTGTCGCGGCAATGGATGCATCCTGCTCACCGGAGTTGTAATTTTGATAATAACGGTCACTGGGGTTGCGCCAGACCGTGTTGGCATCATAGCAGACCAGCAGCACCAGAGGTGCGTTATAGTGGAAAGGGATTACCTGCTTCACTTTGGCCAGAGCCTCCGGGCTCCGCATCACATAAAAGCGCTGTGGCTGATAATTGCATGCGGTCGGAACAATACGCCCGGCCTCGAGAATCTTATCCAGCTTCTCCTGCTCCACGGGGCAAGAGTCAAAGAAACGCTCTGAATAGCGGTTTTTAGCAAGCTCCATAAAAGTCATGTGCAAGTCTTCCTTTCATTTTTATTGACTGTATTCTATCATAAAGCCGTCCACATTGCCACCTCCAGAAGCGCGGTGAAGTGAATAATGCATGAAAATGGCTCTGATCCGTCCGGATCAGAGCCATCTGGTGCTGCCAGCCGGAATCGAACCGGCACGGGTTGCCCCGACAGATTTTAAGTCTGTTGTGTCTACCTGTTCCACCATGGCAGCATGCGATGATCAATTTATCATTTTCCGGCTGTTCTGTCAAGCACACCGGAGATGAAGCTATGGAGAAGAAGTACCTGGTATCGATCCGATGCTTATGGACAATTGGACCTTCGCGTGGTAATATCATGCTGACATTATTTCAGACGGGAGCTGTAATGATTATGGAAAAATATACCTCACTGGAACAGGCAGTCAACGACCCGTCCCTTGCCATCATTACTGATCAGGCTGCTACGTGGAGAGAGCTTAACCGCGTTTACTTCAGCTACAGGGCCTTGCCGAGACCGCAAAGACGCTTCTCCGACTATTACTCCAATCTTTTTCTTGGCCACACCGTGCCCGAAATGTATCTCCTTTTAAAGGAGGAACGAAAACCTGAGCGTAACATTCCGGAAGACTTGCAACTGCCACGTGATAAATATGCGGTTTCCGAGCCGGACCTTTACTACAGGGAAGAAAGCTTCAATTCCGGTGAAACAAATGTCTGTATCCTTCTTGGGCATTCAGGAAGCGGAAAGTCTGTGATGGCAAGAAGGCTTACTGGCGAAAACATCGATCATATTGAACTTGACGACCTGCTTCTCACCAGGGATCATTTCACCATGGAAGAGCTGAAGGCCTATTCAGACCTGATTTACAGCTTCTTTTCCGGTGAGGGTGCAAAGTACTATATCGGCCTTGAAGAGAGAAACAGTATCCCCAAGGAAGAATACGAAGACCGGGTCTTTACAGATTTTATTCACTACGCATTGGATTATGCCCGGCAGCACCGGGAGAGGAAATTTATTTTAGACGGAATCTGGATCTATCTCTATTTCGATGACCCTTCCGTATTTGCGCCGTACACCGTGTTCATCAAAGGAACATCTTTCCTGAAGTCCAAAATCCGCGCGACGAAGAGAGAAATGCAGAGAGACCGGGAGACTGTCCGGGACAGAAAAGAAATGTTCGGCAGAGAGATCAGAAACTATCTCCTGGATGAGGATAAGATTGATCGCTATCGCAGCTTCTTCAGCGGTCTGCCCGACACGGTTTTCAGAGAGGAGACAAGCGAAGCCGCCAGGCAGGAGGAAGCCGCGAGCAGTGAGCTCAACCATATTGATGCCTGCTTTGTGGATGGAGATTCGGATGGTATCAGGGGAATCATGAAAAAAGCGGAAGACGACAGCGGATTATCCCGTTGGAGCAAACTGAGGATCATAAATGAATGTACTCTCGCTTTGCTGGACCTCGGTGCGGAAACCATCCGCCATAAGACTGATACAGAAAAGCTGTGATAATACGCTGACATGAAGAAGGGGAGAAGCTCACGAATCGGGCCTCTCCCTTGTCGTACATATTGGAATAAAAAAGTGGAGAACAGGATACCGCGTCACATTTTTCTCAGTTCACTCAGGCCTATGGGGATCGCAATGAAAAAACTGATCAGGTCTGCGACCGGCTGGGCAAGTTCAATTCCGAGTAACGGAGATGCAGTGCTGAAGGAGGATAGCAGAAGCGGGAGAAGAAGCACCATGGGAATAAAGGCAAGCCCCTGCCGGGACACCGCCAGGATCGTCGCCTTCGCCGTGGCACCGATGTTCTGAAGCATCATATTGCAGAGAACAATCCAGGCGGAGAGTGGGAGAGTCACCAGCTGTGCCCGGAATGCAAAGACAGCAATCTCTGATGCCTCCGGACTTGCGCCCGTCACCAGATTGGTAATTGGCTGTGCCAGAACAAAGCCGAGCACGGAAAGAACAACCAACACGACCGCGGCCAGCTTCACACAGAAGCGGAAGGCCTGTTTGACCCGGTCATATTTCTGCGCACCGTAATTGAAGCCGCAGACCGGCTGAAAGCCCTGGCCGAATCCGATGAGGATTGAGGCCAGCACCATCATGATCCGGTTCACACCGGTCATGGCTGCCTGTGCCGCATCAATCATAAACGCGGATGACAGATAGAGCCCGATGGCATGATTCAGACTAGCCGAGGAAACACTGGCGATGCCCTGCCGGGCCAGTGATGGAAGACCTCCCTGCATGATTCCACGCAGATAATACCCGTTCGGGCAGAAGTTTTTCAGCCGAATTTTGACATTATCGCTTCGCCGGAGCCCGACCGCAAGAACGATGAAGCTCACGCACTGGCTGATGGCGGTTGCAAGCGCCGCGCCGGCTACGCCCATTCCTGCACCGAAAGAGGCTTTCAGACTGCCGATACCAACAGGATCCCCCGCCTGAAAGATCAGCAGTGGATCAAGGAACAGATTCAGAACCGCTCCGGAGGTGAGCCCGACCATGGAGAAGAAGGCGTTGCCCTGAAAACGCAGCTGGTTGTTCATCACGATGCTGCCCATCATCAGAGGCGCTGCCAAAAGAATATAGCGCATATAGCGGATGCTGTTTTGCATGGTCTCTTCTGTTTTGGCGCCCAGAACACCGGCAAAGGGCGTCTGGAAACACAGTCCCAGCACAGCCAGGAGGATTCCGCAGGAGACAGCACAGAAAAAGCCTGTTGCCGCCATCTTCTCGGCATTCTTCAAATCCTGCCGTCCATAGGCCCGCGAGATAAAATTGCCGGAACCATGGCCATGATAGAAACCGACTGCCTGAATGATGTTCATCAGAGGCATCACAACACCGATGGCAGCAACCATGCTGTCGCTGTTCAGTTGCCGGATGAAAAAGGTATCTGCCAGATTGTAAAAAGCCGTGACCAGCATGCTGATGATGGTCGGCACCGCAAGCTTCAGAATCAGCTTCTCCACCGGTTCACCTGTCATCCGCCTGTATTTTGCTTCTGCAGACGGCGTAGAGGCCTGTTGCATCGTCATTGCTGTCTGTGGGTTCCCGACTGCTCAGCCTGCATTGATGAGCCCGCCGTAATTCTCGCTGAGCTTCTGCCGGAGAGAGGTAATTTCGTCTGCCGTCAAACCAAGGCCGGTCAGGTATTCCTCAGCACAATCTGCCAGATCGATATCGTCTTCATAGATGGAATCAATCCCGAAGGCTCTTGAAAGAATAGGGTCGAAGGTACTGCTGACGATGGTCGCATACTGTTCCGTGCCAGGCTCCAGACCGTAGAAGTTCAGGTAGGTCTGCATATAATCCGCCACGACTTCATCCGCATCCGCACCCATCAGGCACTCCAGCAGGGCGCACAGAAATCCGGTCCGGTCTTTTCCCTCAATGCAGTGGACAAGATAAGGACCGTCATGAGACAGCATGAAACGGCACCCCTCGGCGATTTTTTCCCGAAAGGCCTCGCCCTGGAAATCCATCCCCATGCTCAGAGCAATGATATCACACTGAGAGTAATGGGTCAGGCCGTAGTCGGCGTACTTCTCCATCTGCTCCTGTGTATCCGCCATGTTGACAACGGTTCGGATCAGGGCTTTCAGCAGAGCTTCATCTGCTTCCGCGCTGCGGTTGAGAGCCGGGTCGATGGGAGAAGAGGATCGGAAAAGGGTGTCGGTTCCCATGCCGGTCGTATTGACCGCCCGGAAATTTGCATACGCTTCATCATCCAGCTGGGCATAGTCTTCCCTGTTGTTGCTGCGAACAAGGCCGGTCTGGTGCATCCGGAGCTCATCAGCGTAACCCTGCTTTTCTGCCATGGAAACCGAGACGGAGACGGAGGAGTCAAGACCATCCGCCCAGACAACTTCATATCCCGGTGTCGCTTTTATGGTTCTGATTTTTGCAACGCCCATGGTGGAAGCAAGGTTGCCGGCGTTTATGCCCAGTGAGATTACCTCGGTACCGTCGTTGGCGGTCCGGAAGCAGCAAAGCGGCTCGCCGCTGTCGGCATCGGTATAGGCGGTTCCGATCGGCATTTCCATTTCAGAGTCGCCGATTCTGACCAGGACAATGTCCCCGGGTTCATAACCCAGCTTGCGCAGGGAGTCTGCCCCGATGGTGAGCAGGATGTTCCCGTATTTATTGATTTGATAGATATTTGCTTCGACAGTGGCATAATCCTGATTTGTGCTCTCAGCGTCTGTTCCCGCGGCAAAGGCCTGCGGGAGAAGGCATGCCGAGAGCAGAAGCACCAGGAGAAGAGTCAGGGAAAGACGTTTTTTCATGAAGTGGGATCTCCTTTTAATCGTTAGTCTTTCATATTGCTTTGTAAGGTCATTCCTGTCAGGGATCACGTCGGCAGAATGCTGGTATCATAAGCGAAAAATGCAAGTGTCCAAAATACTGAGTTTAATTTTATCACATCCGGAACCTGACCGCAAGGGCCGTGAAATTCCTGCCGGTGAGTGCGGACCCGTCACAAGGGTGATAAAAAAACAGAAAAGAAAGACTGGTAATCGGGCAAAAATGTGATATAGTGTGCTACAGTTTCTGGAAGAGGAGATCAACTATGGACATTGTACAGTTATGCGAAATCGGAATGCTGATTGCCTTTGGTGCTTCCTGGCCGTTTAATATTTCAAAATCCTGGTCCTCGCGCACTGCAAAGGGCAAGAGTGTGGTATTCGAGTTCATCGTGGTTTTCGGTTATATCATCGGCGTCATCGGAAAGTTCATCACCTGGCACAGAACCGGCGTGCTTGCGTATTCGACCTGGTTTTATTTTGCGGATATCGCCATGGTTGCGATCGATATCGTGCTGTATTTCCGCAATACCGCGCTGGACCGAAAGGCTGAACAGGGCGCGTAAGGGAGCTGGCAGCATATGGCGTTTCTGCTGTTTCAAAAAATCGCTTCTCTGTTCCTCTGCATTGCGGCTGGCTTTATCCTGGTAAAGAGCGGCCTTGTAGAAAGCGGGGACAGCAGGATCCTGACGGTGGTCAATCTCTATATCGTGATCCCCTGTATGATCATCCAGGCGTTTCAGATCGACCTGACGAAAGACATTCTCGTGGGATTTGTGTTCGCCTTTGCCCTGGCAGTGGCGGAACAGATTGTTCTGATTCTCCTGGTGCGTGCCGGCGCAGGGCCGATGCGGCTGAACAATGTGGAGCGTGCTTCGCTGATCTATTCCAACGCCGGAAACCTGAATTTCCCTCTGATTCTGGCGCTGATGGGACCGGAGTGGATCATCTTTGCCAGCACCTATGTCTGCATGCAGACCTTTTTTATCTGGACCCATGGCGTCAGCCTCATCAGTGGGCAGTCGATCCGCGACTGGAAGAAGATCCTTGGGAATGTGAATGTGATTTCGGTTCTGATCGGCTTTGCCATGATGGTGACCGGTCTTCGACTGCCCGGGATTCTTGCTGAGGCGGTGGATTCGCTTGCGTCAACAGTTGGGCCAATGAGCATGGTTATCATCGGCATGGTGATGGCTGGCGTGGATCTGAAAAAAGCCCTGAGCGGTGGGCGAATTTTTCTGCTGGCTTTTCTGAAGCTGATTGTATTTCCGCTTCTGATTATGCTTCTTCTCAGAATATCCCAGGTAGAGACACTTGTCCCCAACGGGGACGGGATTGTGTATATCCTGTTTCTTGCCGTGTGTGCGCCCTCGGGAGTGATGGTAACGCAGCTGGCACAGCTGTATGACGCTGAAGCAGAAGCAGCCGCATCCATCAATGTGGTCACAACCCTGCTTTGTATCGCGAGCATGCCTCTGATGACCTGGCTTTATTATCTATAAAAATGGGAGGAAAAACATGAGATACCCTGAATTCCTGAAGGAAAAAGGCAGCATCGGCTTTATAGCACCGTCTTTCGGGTGCAATATAGAGCCCTATCGCAGCGGCTTTGACAACGCGCAGAAGGTTTTGAGCGGGATGGGGCATAAGCTCCTTTTCGGAGAGAATGTATATGCCGGCGACGGGATTGGCATCAGCACCAGCCCCGACAAATGCGGAAGGGAACTGATGGACATGGTCCTCTCGGATGACTGCGACGTGATCATCTCGTGCGGAGGCGGAGAACTGATGTGCGAGACCATGGAGCATGTGGACTTTGAAGCGATTTCGGCGGCAAAGCCAAAGTGGTACATGGGCTATTCCGACAACACAAACATGACCTTTCTCCTTGCCACCCTGGCCGACACGGCGGCAATCTATGGTCCATGCGCACCCGCCTTCGGCATGGAGCCGTGGCATCGTGCCATTTGGGATGCCTACCGGGTGCTGCGGGGGGACTGCCTGGATAATTCCGGCTATCCGCTTTACGAGCTGGAATCGGCCAAGGACGAGGAGCATCCGCTTTTACCCTATAACTGCACCGAACCGCGGAAGATCCAGGCGTGGACTGCCGGATTCGGCCTCGCAGGAGAGAAGGAGAGCGGAGAGATCCGCTTTAACGGCAGGCTGATCGGCGGCTGCCTGGATATCCTCGCTATGCTGTGCGGGACGAAGTTTGACAGGGTGGAGGCCTTTACCGAAAGATACCGGGAAGATGGTTTTATCTGGTTTCTGGAAGCCTGCGATCTGAGCGTTTTCAGCATCCGGCGGGCCGTCTGGCAGCTGAAGAATGCAGGCTGGTTTCGGTATGTTAAAGGCTTCCTGATTGGAAGACCGCTGGCCGGGCAGGAGGATTTGATGGGGCTGGATCATATCCGTGCCGTGACAGATGTCCTGGCGGAATTTGGCGTGCCCATTCTGCTGGATGTGGACATCGGGCATCTGCCTCCGATGATGCCATTGATTACCGGCAGTGTTGCCGAGGTAGCATATACCCCGAAGGCAGACAGCTTCCGGATTATGATGAATCTCAGATAACGCATTATTCCCCCGGGTAACATCCTTTCTGGAAACAAAAAAATCCCCCGACCTCACATCGGCTATCAGCCGGTGTTCAGGCGGGGGATTATGCTTTGGAAGACTCAGCCTGCGCTGTTCGCCTTCTTCCTGCGGTGCAGCTTCAATATAATAATCAGCAACACCACATAGTAGACAGCAGCCAGCAGCAGGACAATCCAGGTAAAGAGCGTGGATCGTGGAGCAAGGCCGACCAGGACAAGAACAGGCGCACCCAGCACGATGCCGAAGCTGCTGCCGATGACAAGGTTGTTGGCTGCAGGGGTGGCAAGGTTCGGGTCAAGCTCGCGCAGAAGCAGTACGCCCGAGCTGATGGTGCCGGTCATCATGCCGTACATCGAGATCAGCCCTTCATAGTAATAGTCCTTATACACCACTTTGCAGACAAAGGCCAGATGCAGCCAGGTGACAACCGCACCGCCAACGGCCATCAGCACGAACGGCAGCCACAGACCGTGGATATCCTCGAGGTTGATGGAGGCGATGCCGGCCACAATCATGATATCGAAGAAAAAGCCGGAGAGTCGGTTCAGCAGGTAGTTGTTCTGATACTGCCGCACGATTACCCCTGTGCGGCGCCCTCGGGCCAGAAGGACCCGGACAAGCATCGCCAGTGCCGCACCGATGATGAAGTTGAAGCCCCAGATCAGGGTGTTCAGCGTATTGGCGAGCCCTGCGGAAACAGCTGCAATGCCCGATGTAATCCCCCATGCGCAGAGATAGGTGATCAGGTAAACGAGCAGTACCATTGCAAGCTGAATCGAAAGCTTGTCGATGGAATCAGAGATGGGAATCTCGTCCTTCCCCTGGAAGAAGTCGGCACCGGGCTGCTCAAAATCCGAGGAGCGGGGAGGACTGATTTTCCCCTTGCGGGAGAGCATGTTCAGGATGATGACGCCGACCACACAGGCGACCAGATAGCCGACGGCCGCGATGGCGAGGCCAAAGCTGCGTCCGCCTGCAAAGCCGAGAGCTTCATAGGTGGTGCCGACATTGTTCGCCTGGCCAGGTCCCTGCCCATAGCCCATGGGAAGCAGGAGACCTGCGGCCTGGAAAAGAGACGGCATAATCGTATAGCTGAGCAGAAGTGTAATCAGCAGGCCGGTGATCCCCTGGACCATATAACTGCTGACAATTACCGCGCCGGACTTCAGGCCGGTCAGATCGCCGCTTCCTCGGCCGCTTTCATCCGGAACACGCAGGCTCATCGCAATGAACCCAAGGGCAATCCCGTGGTAGACCAGCATTTCCATCAGACTCTGATCGACCTTCACAATGCCCAGATACTTGACAAACAGCAGCAGAAAACCGGCCAGAACGGCAACCGGCATCATGCTTCTTCGCACGAAGGCAATTTTCTGACGAAGAATATTGGCAAGGATAATGGCGCCGGCCAGCATCCCCATCTGCAGAATGATATTCCACAGAGCGTGGTTTGCAGCAGAATAATCCATTCAGTGTTCCCTCCATATTTCCAAGTATTTCCGAAAGCTCACGCTGTTGCGGGAGCGGATTTCATAATAGCCGTCATCCGTCGTCAGAAGCAGACGGCTTGCGAGAACATCGGCCATGTTTGTAATGACCGACAGGGGAAAACAGCGATCGGCGCACAGAATGCGGTCTTCATACATGGCTATCACACCACTGCCCAACAGGGTCTCACGGTGGCCATATTCAACACGGTAAAGGCTCACACCGCCGTCGGAGAAGAGCGGCCCGCCGTTTCGGGGAAACGCAAACTCACGGCTGTGCAGGCGCCCGCACTGCCAGTCATCCCAGTCGGCAATGGTGGCAAATGGTTCTTCGGGTTGGAAGAAGCCGGTATCCGTATATTCCAGATCCAGCCCGCAGCTGCAGAAAATATGGCTTCCCGCTGTGTGAAGCGTGCCGATTTGATGGCATTGGGGACAAAGGTACAGCGCACGCTCCAGACCTTCGGCAGGATGCCTCCCGCGGTATGAAACGGGGGACAGACGCTGGCGTTCCCACGCGTCCTCTGTGATGTCCCGCTGGATAAGGTCGTCTATTTCCTTTGGTGTCATGCGCTTCAGCTGCCCGGGAGGATAGATGCCGACAGGATGCCCATGCACCCGGCCACGTCGCACGCCGTGTCCCCAGCGGGGGAGACTCAGATAGGCCCCCTCCAGACGGTAGGTGACAAGCGTCGCGCCGGAGCTTTTTGCAAGCTTGCCGGTGGCGGGGAAGATGGGGATGTTCCGCCCGTTCCAGCTCTGTTCCCCTTCGGCGAACAGGCAGATCGAATGACCGGCGCGAAGATGGCGAAGGCAGGCCTTGACGGTATCAGCACCGGATGATGCCTTGCGGCGGGGAATCGGCGCGACCAGATAGTCAATGAGCCGGGATACCGGCCCGATACGAAAGAGATGCTCACTTGCCACATAGTAAACTTGCTTCTCGGGCAGGCTCATTGCGACCAGCAGCGGATCCCAGGCGCTTGCATGGTTCGGCACCAGCAGAACAGGCCCGTCCACATGCAGGTCTTCATGGGTCAAATTGAATTTCTGCACAATATATCGATGTGCAGCTGCATACAGTATGCGCCAGGCTTTCTGATGTCGGATGTAATCATCCATCTGCCGGCCCTCCAAAGGGAAGTTTTATGCCTTCTTATGACATACGATATGATCTCATTATAATGCACCTGTCAAGTTGAGCACACTTATCCCGTGTCCATGACAGGAAAGTACTTGACAACACTGCTATAATGGTCAGGACTTCGATGGCGGGGGGATGAATGGCAGATATGAAAGCGATACAGACCAGAAGAATCCTGATGAGTGTATTTGGCGTGGTGATCTGCGGGATCAGCGTTGGGATGTTCAAGCATGCGGCGCTTGGCGTGGACCCGTTTCAGTCGCTTATGAGTGGGCTGGACGCAGTGATACCGATTCGCTTCGGAACACTGTATGTGCTCGCAAATGTCCTTCTGCTCAGCTTTGCGCTGCTGATGGATCGGCACAAGATCGGGATCGCGACGCTGATTAATCTTTTCCTCCTCGGATATGTCGCGGAATTCAGCCAGGCAGTCTTTGCGTCCCTTTTCCCGGCTTTGGGCATTGCAGGGCGGGTTGTCCTGTTGCTTGTTGCCGTCCTGATTATCTGTGTCGCCTCGTCTCTTTATTTTACGGCTGACCTCGGTGTATCCACCTATGATGCGGTTTCGCTGATCTGGTCAGAAAAGCAGAAAAGAATCCCGTTTCGATTCTGCCGTATCATCTGCGATCTGATCTGTGTTGTCTTGGGGGCCGTTCTCTGCCGGGCAGGAGATGTGGCGGTGATCGGGGTAGTCGGGATCGGTACTATTATCACGGCGTTTTTTATGGGCCCGCTGATCGATTTTTTTAACCGTAATCTCGCCATACCACTTCTGTATGGAAAACAATAAAGCAAACCGCCCGACCAGAAACAGCCGGGCGGTTTTTGCTTAGACGCAGCGCTAAGATTTCCGGGAGTTCAGACGCTCCCGGATGTATTGAAAGGCGGCGTCTTCGCCCTGATCCTTCAGTATAAGCATCATCTTCTGAAGTTCCGCAAGGGTATCGGGGTGGAACATAGGATCCGGAAGTCCTTTCTGCAGGTACTCATAGGGGCTGGCATCAGTGTATTTGTCTCCAAGATAGATTTTGCATGCGGCCATGCGGTCACAGAACATCTCAGCAATATAGTTGATGGGCATGGGGTAGCCGGTATAAATCACACTGCCGTCAGGCATAAGCTTCCAGTCGATCCAGTATTCAAAATGGTGTTTGTTTCTTCCTTTATGATGCAGCCAGGCAAGGGAAACGCCGGTCTCTGCCTTTTCCTGGTCGTTGGGGCTCCTGTTTCCCTGATAATACTTTGCCCCGACAAGAAATTCCACGGGCGAATATTTGCTCAGGTCATGCGTAAGACCCTGCCACACAAGGCCGAGACGCAGACAGTAGCGGCGGACAAGCCTCCGGTGAGCGTTTATGGTTTTCAGATGTGCAATCGGATGCATTGTATGGTCTCTCTTTCTGCTGCTGATAATAAGCAGACGCAGCCCATGAAACAGGCTATATTACTTATCCTATCATTTTGTGGGGTTTGTTTCAATAGAAGTTTCCAGCCCGCACAAATGTGCCAGACAGGAGGTTTTTAGCCAGAATTCATGACATTTTATGAGATTAGAAATAGTATTTGGGAAAAAGGATAGATTTGGGAGTATCGTAGAGGGTAGCCTCAAAGACCTTGTCTTCTATCTTGATGACAGCGTCTCTTCGTTGTAGCGGAGATCACGGAAGACGAACCAAACAAGAGCGTGGTGGGTGGGGCAATATATGCCCGCAGAAAGCTGGCCTCAGAAGGACAGCCTGTAAAAGAATTCGGGAAGATCAGGCGATCCTCATAAACTCCAGAACCTGTTCTCGGCTCTTCAGGGCTGTCCCGGCACCTACTGCTGTGGTGCAGATTGCCCCGCATGCGTTGGCAAAATGCAGAGCCTCAGCATGAGAAGCACCGCGAAGAATCTCTGAAGCAAAGCCGGCCACAAAGTTATCCCCAGCGCCGGTAGCGTCTACGGCATGGATCCTGCATGGCGGGAGAAGGAAGGATTCTTTCGCGTTTTTGAAATAACAGCCCTTCCCGCCAAGCTTGATAATAACATTCTTTATACCCAGGCTCAGGAAAACATCTGCCATTTCTTCTGGGATTTCTTTCCCGGAATAATATCGCGCTTCATCTTCATTTGGCGTGATATAGTCGATCAGCGGAAGGGAATCCCGAAGATCTTCAAGCTTCAGGAAACGGAAATTCGGCAGCTTGGTATCGGCAAAGACCAGCTGCCCCACTGAGTTTGCCGCAGCCAGCAGGGTATGAATGATCTCAGGATCGTCAAACGGTGCACGAAACAGAGAGCCAAGAATCAGCGCACTGGCCCCGGTAAAGCGATCAGGGTGCAGCTCCGGATGAAAGTTATAACGGTGGGCGTTGTTGGTGATGGATTTTCGGCTTCCGTCTTCGTTGACGAACATGGTGGTAACAGGTGTCGGGTGCTCGCAGTCACGGAGAATCAACCCCGTGTCCACACCGGATCCTCGCAGCGCAGCTATAATCATATCACCCGCGGTGTCCTCGCCCAGTGAGCAGAAAATCCCGGTCTTCATACCGAGCTTTGCGGCAGCCATAGACTGGTTGACAGCTTCTCCGCCGACGTTCAGAGAGCCGGAGACCGCCCGGAATCCGGAAGCAGAAACAGGCTCCGGGTCGAATCCCTTGATGATCGAATCCACCAGCGCAACGCCGACACAGATGAGATCATAATTTCGGTTCATGTGAAGCAGCCTCCTTAGCATTGCAGAATTCTCAACGGTAATTATTTTTGTCAGAAAAGTCGGGATGAAAAGCAAAGAGCTCTGAATCGGTAACAATTCAGAGCTCTTTGTTGGTGACCCGTACGGGATTTGAACCCATGTTACCGCCGTGAAAGGGCGGTGTCTTAACCACTTGACCAACGGGCCAT
>CADBNC010000173.1 GCA_902795885.1 Oscillospiraceae bacterium | reverse complement strand
ATCTTGGCGATCACATCGATGCCTTCGCCGCCGTGCTCCCGCAGGAAGCCCTTCAGGTCCAGCAGATCCTGCTTGCAGGAGACGAAGGAAGCCGCGACAAAATCCACATCGTTCCGGATGCCGAAGAGCAGGTCTTCCTTATCCTGCTCGCTCAGATAAACCTGGCGCATCACCTTGCCCGGGAAGCTCATGCTCTTGCGGTCGGAGAGCACCCCGCCGGTGATGACGCTGCAGTGAATCTCTGTCCCCTCGATCTCCTTCACCTCGAAGATCACAAGGCCGTTGTTGACCAGAATGCGGTCTCCGGTGTTCAGATCCTCTGCCAGATTCTTATAGCTGACCGATACGATATGCTCATCGCCCTCCACCTCGCGTGTTGTGAAGGTGAAGCTGTCCCCGTCCTGCAGGGTGATCTTCCCGTCGCGGAAGGTCCGGATCCGGTACTCCGGCCCCTTGGTATCCAGCATGATGGCGATCGGCAGCCCCAGCTCCTCGCGCACGGCCTTGATCATATCAATCTTTTTCTGGTGCTCCTCATGGGTCCCGTGGGAGAAATTGAGCCGCGCGACATTCATGCCCTGCAGGCACATCTCCCGGAAAACGGCGGGGTCTTCACTGGCAGGTCCGATGGTGCAGATGATTTTTGTTTTTCTCATGGAAGGTACCTCCCTTTCCGGAGTACAGAGTATCGTATCGTTTTCTGTCGTATCGTTTTCGATGTCTGAAACTGACTTTCTGATTATAGCATAAACCACGGCGGGATGGAAGAGTTTTCAGCACCGGGCTCCCGACAGCCGGCAGCCCCGGAGCCCCCGCAGCCCGCAAATTGGTTAACCACTCTTGCATTCCCTCCTCCCCGGATGGTATAATTCCGGAGAGAAGCAGAAACCTGCCGCAGAAAAGGAGCTGGTTCCGATGGCCGACAAGGCTGAAAGAGACTATAACATCCTGATCCGCTATGTGGAGCAGAAAATACTGGACGGCGCCTATTCTCTGGGGGACAGGCTCCCGCCCGAGCGTGAGCTCTCCGCCATACTGCATATCAGCCGGACCGCCGTGCGCGAGGGCATCCGCATTCTGGAGGTCATCGGCGTGGTGTACAGTCTGCAGGGCAGCGGCAACTATATTGCCAACTACTATGACCAGACCCTCACCCAGATTGTGACCATGATGTTCGCGCTGGAGAAGATGTCGGACGAGGAGCTGCGGGAATACCGCTATGCCATCGAGCAGCAGGCCCTCACCCTGGCCATCCCCCGCATCACCGAGCGGGACCGCCTGAAGCTCCGCCGCTGCCTGAAGGATCTGGAGTCCGGCGCGGATACGGCTGCCCGCACCGACAGCGACAAGCTCCTGCACCGCACGATTGTCGAGGCCTCGGGCAACCGCCTCGTCATCGCCAACTATCACGCCCTCAACAGCATCCTCGCCCGGCAGATCGGAAGCCTCCGCGCCCGCATCGAGGGGCGCTCCCCGGAGGAGACCGCCTCTCTGAACCGTGCCCACAGGGACCTTGTGGAAGCGGTCTGCGCAGGCAGCGCCGGGGCTGCCCGGCAGGCGCTGGACGCCCATTTTGTTTTTGTGATGAACGATGTGGATACCTGAGCTCCCCTCTCCCGCCGGCCCCTGAACGGAAGTCCCCGGACGGCAGAACCCGGAAGGATTCCGGAAAGAGCCCTGATTATTCTGAATATAAAGAGTCCTGAATATCCTTGCATGCAGAAAGCCCGCGGCAGTGTCGAATTGCCGCGGGCTTCTGTGCCGTGGGATAGTTGTTATTGGGAAAAGAGAGGGATCACAAATCAGAGGCCGAAGCGCCTGTCAATCACCCAGGCCAGCAGCTCAACCGTGCCGTCGATGCCCAGGAGACTGCTGTCAACGGAAAGATCGTGATGGTCGTTGGCGCCCCAGGACTTGCCGGTGTAGTATTCAAAATACTGGCTGCGGGCCCGGTCGGTCGCCTCGATCTTTTTCTTCGCCTCGGAGTCAAATTCCAGACGATAGTCTGCCTTTGCCCGGGCGATGCGGAATTCCTCCGGCGCATAGACGAACAGGCGCAGGATATCCGGGTTGTCTGCGAGAATGGCATTGGCCCCGCGGCCGATAATCACGAAGGATTCCTTCTCCGCCAGACTCTGGATCAGCGCACGCTCTCTGCGGAAGAGCTCATCGGACTTGCTGAAGCGGTTCATCAGGTCCTTCTCTTTGGCCGAAAAGCCGCCCCTGTGGGAGCCGAACAGGCTTTCGCGCTTCTCTTCCAGTTTGGCAATCTCCTCCGGGGTCATATTGGTCTGCTCTGCCAGCATCTCGATGATGTTGCGGTCATAGAGCTTGAGACCATACCGCGCAGCCAGCTTCTCGCCGATCTCGTGGCCGCCGCTGCCGCACTGTCTTGCAATCGAAATGATCATATGTTTGTCCGCCATGACAGGTTCCTCCTTTGTTTTCTCATCCGGTGTTCATTCTCCGCAAATTGGTCGTCCAATTAATGCTTCAAAAACGAATGGTTTTCTTTTCGCAGGATTCAATTGGTCAACCATTCTTTTTCTATATTATACCTCTTTGTTTATCTTTTGTCAATAGGCATCCGGGATTTTTTTCGGCTGAAAAAGTCGGGGCTTGATTTTTGCATCCGCCTTCGCTATAATCCCTCGCTGTACGCAATCATCAGGAGGAAAACACATGAACAGGAAAGAAGCAAGTGAACTGAGCCGCAGATTCAAGCCGGAGAAAACCTCCATCGGCAAAATCTACGGATGTTATGTAAACAGCAGCAAAGAGGTCATCGCCTGGCTGGACGAGTCCCTCACCCTGATGCCCCAGGAAGAGGCCCAGCAGTATCTGGCCTTTCTCAAAAAGACCCTGTCCGGCTCCATCGGCAGGAATCTCACGGATATTGTATTCTCTACGGAACAGGTTGCCGACAGCGACGAGCACCGCCTGCTGATGGCTCTGCGCGATGACAGCGCCGAAGCCCGCCAGACCTTCTTCCAGAAGGTAATCGAGAATCTGGATATGGGCGATGAGAATTATCTGATTCTCTGCGCAAACGAAGCCTATGACGTGCCGCGCCGCAGCCATGATGCCGCCGGAGATGACAGCGGGGACCTGGCGGCCGAAGCCGATCAGGTTTTCCGTTATTTTATCTGTGCCATCTGCCCGGTGAAGGACGGCAAGCTGGCGCTGGGGTATTTCTCCGGTGAAAATGAATTCCACAACTGCCTTGCCAAGCAGATTGTCGGGGCGCCTGAGCTGGGCTTTCTCTTCCCCGCCTTCGATAACCGCGCCACCAACCTTTATAACGCGCTGTTCTATTCCCGCCGGCCGGACGAGATGCACTATGAGTTCATCGAGGGCATCTTCCGTACCGACCCCGCCATGACCCCTGCCGAGCAGCGGGAGGCCTTTGAGGCCATCCTCGCGGATACGGTTGACTGCAGCATGGACGTGATCCGTGCCGTGCACGAGCAGCTTTCGGCAAGAGTAGCCGAGCATGAGGAAAACCGGGACGAAGAGCCCCTCACGGTCTCCTGCGGTGAGCTCATCTCCATTCTGACCGACTGCGGCATCCGGGAGGAGCAGCTGAAGGACTTCCGCAGCGGCTGGGAGGCCCATTTCGGAAATGCCGTTCTCCATCCCGAAAACATCGTGGACCTCCGCCACTTTGAGGTCAAAACCGGTGATGTCACCATCACGGTCACCCCGGAGGAGAGCTTCCTGATCGAGACGAGAGCCATCGACGGGAAAAAATACATCCTGATCCCCGCGGACGGCGGCGCAGAGCTCAACGGCTTCGCTGTGAAGGTCTGAGCTTCCCCTTCCCCGCCTATCCCGTCCCGCAGAAAGAGCAGGCCGCATTCCGGCCTGCTCTTTTGCTGTCTTGACTTCTGCCTCTGTGACTTTTGCCCTGATGAGGCTCCCGGGGCATTTTTCAATCTCTTCATCCGCCGGGCGGGATCTCCCCGCGCATAAAGCCCGACATCATGCAGCCCCCGGCTGCCCCCGCCGCGATCACCGAGGCAAGATTGCTCATCTTAATCCCGCCGATGGCATAGACCGGCACCGGGCAGCCCGCCGCGATCTCCCGGACAAAGTCCGTCCCCTTTCCCCGGAGGCCCTTTTTGCAGTCGGTCTCGAAGATCGTGCCGAGGATGATCCGGTCCGCCCCCGCGGAAACCGCCTCCTCCACGTCCTCCCGGCTGTGGCAGGAGACGCTGATCTCCTCAAAGCCGGCGAGGGCTCCCTGCTCCCGGCCTCCGCCGGAAGCCAGCGCCCGCAGCGCAGGGATCGGCAGATGGAGCCTCCGGCAGCCCAGCTCCCGGGCCACCTCCGGCCGGCTGTGCACAAACATCGGCACGCCATGGGCCCGGCAGATCCTGTAAACCCCGGCGGCAAGCGCCCCGTAGGCCTCGTCCGTCAGATCCCGCTCCCGCAGGATCAGGGCCCGCAGCCCGGTGCGGTCGGTGATGCGGTCGATTCTCTGCAGGAAATCCCCCTCGCAGAGCTTCCGGTCGGTCACGGCAATCAGCCTGCTGCAGTCTCTCTCACACATAGATATAGTCGTTCAGCACCGGCTGCAGTCCGCCGCTTTCCATGTCGGCATACATCCGGGCAAAGGAGCGGCCGTCGCTGATTTCAAACTGCTCGTCCCCGGCATCCGAGGCCGCGTGTCCGCCTTCGCTGCCCTCATATTTTTCCTCGTGGTCCCCGATTCCGGTGGACACGCCGGCCGAAACCTTCGTCGCGCAGATTTTGGCGATGCCGTTTCGGAAGCTCTCGCTCTCCCGGCTGGAAACCGTGATCCCCGCGAAGGGCAGGAAGATGCGGTAGGCGCAGAGAACCTGGCAGAGCTCGCGCTCGCCCACATCCTTCGGCCCGATTTTGTCGTTGTTGACAATCGGGCGCAGCCGGGGGCAGCTCAGGGAGATCTCGGCATGGGGGTATTTGCGGTTGATATAGTATGCGTGCAGCCCGGTTGCCAGGGCGTCCCGCCGGAAATCCGCCAGGCCCAGCAGGGCCGAGAAGGCCACGCCCCGCATGCCGCCCAGCAGGGCTCTCTCCTGGGCGTCGAAGCGGTAGGGCCAGATGCGCTTGTGGCCGAGCAGGTGCAGCGTCTCATACCTGTCGGTGTCATAGGTCTCCTGGAACACCGTCACATAGTCCACGCCGCACTCATGCAAATAGCGGTATTCGTCCACATTCACGGGATAGATTTCGATGCCGATGTTCCGGAAGTATTTTCTGGCAATTTTGACAGCCTCCCCGATATACTTCACATCGGAATACACCCGGCTCTCCCCCGTCAGGATCAGGATCTCCTCCATGCCGGTATCGGCGATCACCTGCATTTCGTGCTCGATCTCCTCCATCGAGAGCTTCTTTCTGCGGATTTTGTTATAGCAGTTGAACCCACAGTAGACACAGTAATTCTGGCAGTAGTTGGCAATATAGATCGGCGTGAAGATATACACCGTGTTTCCGAAGTGGTTTTTGGTCAGGCTTTCCGCCTTTCTTGCCATGCGCTCCAGATAGGGCGCCGCGGCCGGAGAGAGCAGCGCCTGAAAATCCCGGACCGAGCAGCTCTCGTGGCTGAGGGCCCGCTCCACATCCGCCGCGGTAAAGCTGTCGCAGTCATACCCGGCGATGGCATCCAGAACCCTGTCCTTGATGTCGGAATCGATCACCTGCATGCCCTCCAGGTACTTCATGTGGTCAATCCTGCTGGAGGGATCCTGCTCCAGCCTGTGCTTGCGCTTCAGCGCCTCGGGAGGCAGGGTGTCGCTGTCAATAAAATAGACCTGGTTTTCCTCGTTCATGGTGCTTCCGCCTCCGCGTTCATCTCAGGAAGCCGGTCAGCGGATCCGAGGCGCTGCCCCCGCGGGCGAGCACCCGGCCCATTCCGGTCAGATAAGCCTTGCGTCCTGCCTCGATGGCCAGCCGGAAGGCGCTTGCCATCTCGGGTACGTCCCCGGCCGTGGCAATGGCTGTGTTGGCCATAATGGCCGAAGCTCCCATCTCCATGGCCTCGCAGGCCTGCGAGGGCTTTCCGATCCCCGCGTCCACAATGATCGGAAGATCAATCTCGTCAATCAGGATCTGGATCATCTCTCTGGTTGCCAGACCCTTGTTGCTGCCGATGGGGGCCGCAAGGGGCATCACGGCCGCCGCGCCCGCGTTCACAAGGTCCCGCGCCACATTCAGGTCCGGGTTCATATACGGCAGGACAACGAAGCCCTCCTTCGCCAGGGTCTCGGTTGCCCGGATGGTCTCGTAGTTGTCGGGGAAGAGATACTTCGCGTCATGCATGATCTCCACCTTCACAAAATCGCCGCAGCCCATCGCCCGGCTGAGTCTTGCGATCCGGACAGCCTCCTCGGCGTTGCGCGCGCCGGAGGTGTTCGGCAGCAGCGTTACCCCCTTCGGGATATAGTCCAGGATGTTCTCGCTCTCCTGGGTGTTGGCCCTGCGCAGCGCCAGCGTGATGATCTCCGCGCCGCCCTGCTCCACGGCCGCCCGGATCAGCTTCAGGTTGTATTTGCCTGAGCCGAGAATAAAGCGGCTGGTAAAGCTGTGTTCTCCCAGTTTCCATGTGTCGTTCATTTTGCCTGCCTCCTGTTCTGTTTT
>CADBNC010000172.1 GCA_902795885.1 Oscillospiraceae bacterium | reverse complement strand
TGGGGGAATTCCCGAGTGGCCAAAGGGGACAGACTGTAAATCTGCTGGCGATGCCTTCGGTGGTTCGAATCCACCTTCCCCCACCAATCCTCACCTGAGAAGGTGAGGATTTTTGTTTCCGCAAAATCCCCTTGTCAAGCCGTCGGCTTTCGTGTAGAATTCTATGCGTGCAGCCGGCACGCATGTAAACAAAGACCCCTGCAAGCCTTCCGGAGGTGCGGATTATGTATGAACTGATGCAACTGACACAGAACTGCTTCTATATCCAGAGCCCCGCAAAGATCGGCCTTGTCCGCCTCAATGACACGGATGTCTGCCTGATCGACAGCGGCAACGACAAGGAGGCAGGACGAAAGGTCCGGCAGATTCTGGATGCGAACAAATGGCATCTGACGGCAATCTACAACACCCATTCCAATGCCGACCACATAGGCGGGAACCGCTATCTGCAGAACCAGACCCGGTGCCGCATCTATGCCCCGGGGATAGACTGCGCCTTTACCCGGCATCCGCTGCTGGAGCCTGCCTTCCTCTATGGGGGCTTCCCGGTGAAGGAACTGCGGCACAAGTTCCTGATGGCTCAGCCCAGCGACGCCGGTTACCTGACGGACGAGTGCCTCCCTGAGGGATGGCAGAGCATACCGCTGCCGGGGCACTTCTTTGACATGGCCGGTTTCCGCACACCGGATGATGTGGTCTATCTGGCGGACTGCCTCTCGAGTCTGGAGACACTGGAGAAGTACCGCATCGGGTATATCTTCGATGTGGAAGCCTATCTGAACACACTGGAAAAGGTCAAAACCATGGAGGCCGTCTGCTTTGTCCCGGCCCACGCCGAAGCAACGGACAGCATCGCTCCGCTTGCACAGGCGAATATCGACTGTGTTCTTCGCATTGCGGAGGATATCCTCGCCCTCTGCGCAGAGCCGCGCAGCTTTGAGGAGCTCCTGCAGAGCCTGTTCACGGACTACGGCCTGACGATGAACTTTGAGCAGTACGCGCTGATCGGCAACACCCTTCGCTCGTATCTCACCTGGCTGAAGGAGGGCGGGAAGCTCTCTGCCGCCTTTGAGGGCAACAGGCTGCTCTGGGAGCGGATATGACGATAAGGGGCGGTTTGCGGAGTTATCCGGAGATATCCTTTCTGCGGGGCTTTTCCATCACCACGGTGATCATCATGCACCTGCTGCAGGTATATGTCTCGGGAGGCGATCTTCCGGGCTGGCTGCGCATGGCGGCGGCCTTCGGCGGCACGGGCGGGCATATGTTTTTCTTCTGCTCGGGCTTTGGGCTTTATCTGAGCCAGAAGAAGAGGGAACTGGCTTTTCCGGGTTTTCTCCGGAGGAGATTTCTGAAAATCTATCTCCCGTATATCCTGATCGTTCTGATTACATGGGCGTATACCTGGATTGGCTTCGGCAGGGCCATGAACCGGGAGCTGCTGAGTCATGTCTTCCTCTATAAAATGTTCTTTGAAAAGTATGAGATCTCCTTCGGGCTGCAGTTCTGGTTCCTTTCCACGATTATCCAGCTCTATCTGCTGTTTCTCCCACTCTGCCGGCTGGAGAATGCCATCGGCATGCGGAAGCTTGCAATCCTCGCACTCTGTGTGAGCGCGGTGTGGTGGGTTTTCACCTGGGCAACGGGCCTGAACATGAAGCGCATCTGGGGCAGCTTCTGCCTGCAGTATCTGTGGGAATTTGTCCTCGGCATGGCAGCTGCGGACTGGCTGGCAAAGCGGGATGCCGTGTCGCTGCAGACCGGAAGACTTCTGGTCACTGCGGCTGTGGGCATCCTGCTGGAGGCTGTCATGGCAGGATTGGGCGGCTTTGCTGCGGCCTTCAATGATCTGCCGGCCTTCTTCGGATACGGGGCCTTTGCCTTGCTGCTTTTTGCCTTTTGCCGGCGGATGATCAGGCCGGTGTTCCTGCAGGTTGACAGGATCTCCTATGAATGGTTCCTGGTTCATGTGCTGGCCTTCTCCGTGAGCTATGAAATCTTCCGGGCCGTGGGAAGGCGTTTTCCGGACTCCGTTATCGGGCTTCTTGCCTCGGCGGGCAGAGCCAGGCTCCCAGGCGGGGCAGAGCTTCTGCTGGCTGTCCTTGCCGTTGCGGTCAGTCTTCTGGCTGCCTGGCTCTATGCGCGGCTGCTGGAGATACTGCGTCTTCGGGAGAGAGAAAAGCGGAACCGGGCCTGAAAACCAGGGGATAAACGTCTCTTTCCGACCGCAAAAAACAGTGAAAAACTTACTTGTAAAATCTGCATAAAAAGTCAGGCGAAATTTCTACGTTTTGCACGAAAATTTTGCTTGACTTTTTGCACGCCCACTGTTATATTAATTGAGCGCGTGCGTCATGGCGCATGCGTATGCGTTGAAACGGGAGATTGCTCGGAAACGAGGTAACTTCCGCGGAGTATGTCCGGTATCGGCGAAAGCCGGTATGGAATCGGGCGGCTGAAGCTTTTGTATGCACGCGTATATCGCGCGGGCGAAGCTGAACCGGCTGGAAAGCCGGTTTGTTTTTCGGACGCGGCCTGATACGCACGGTTGTGTGTATGAATCTGCTTCAAGCGTACGCATCCTTATAAAAGGCGGACCCAATGACGCCGAAAGAACGTACGAAAAGGAGTAACCCAAATGGCAAGCACAAGCAAGAACATGATTCGCATTCGTCTGAAGGCCTATGATCACCAGCTGATCGACAAGGCGGCAGAGACCATCGTGCAGGCGGCAAAGCGCACGGACGCAAAGGTGTCCGGACCGATCCCCCTGCCCACCAAGACTGAGATCGTTACGATTCTCCGCGCCGTC
>CADBNC010000171.1 GCA_902795885.1 Oscillospiraceae bacterium | reverse complement strand
GACATCTTCCTTGCTGATGGTGGCAACCTTATCCCGCTGGGGGACACCGGAGCCGGACTCGATGCCGCAGGCCTTCTTGATCAGCAGCGCGGCGGGCGGGGTCTTGGTGATAAAGGTAAAGCTGCGGTCAGAATAAACCGTGATGACGACAGGGATCATCATGCCCATATCGCCCTTGGTACGCTCGTTGAAGTCCTTGGTGAACTGACCGATGTTTACGCCATACTGGCCCAGAGCCGGGCCGACAGGGGGAGCCGGAGTCGCTTTTCCGGCAGGAACCTGGAATCTTACGTATCCAACAACTTTCTGTGCCATAGAAAGCACCTCTTTCTTTTATTCTTTTATAACTTCGACCTGATCAAGCTCCAGATCAACCGGAGTCTCACGGCCGAACATGGAGACCACAACACGAACGCGGTTCTTATCCGGCTCAAGCTCTTCAACCAGGCCGTTAAAGCCGGCGAGCGGGCCGTCATTGACACGAACGGTGTCTCCGATACCATAGGCAATCTTGTAATCCCGGTGCTCAACGCCGAGACCATAGATCTCTTCCTGCGTGAGGGGGATTGCCTTGCCGTCCGATCCGACGAAGCCTGTGGCGCCGCGCACATTGTGCACCAGATGCCAGCTGTCATCTGTGAGGATCATCTTCACCAGCACATAGCCCGGGAAAATCTTCCTCTCCACGGTCTTCTCACCCGAATCGGTAATTTCCGTTACTTTCTCCAGAGGGATGTTGACCTCCTGGATCAGGTCTGTCATTCTGCGGTTTTCCGCCGCCTTCATGACAGCCGCTGCAACGGCGTTTTCATAGCCGGAGTACGTATGCACTACGTACCATTTTGCTTCTTCCGCCATTTTGATTAACCCACCAGGGTAAAGAGCGCACGCACGAGCATCTGCGCCAGCTCATCGAAGCCCCAGAGCACCACTGCCGAAAGCAGCATGACCGCAACGGAAATACCCGTATTCTTCGCCAGAACCTCCGGCGTCGGCCAGATAACCTTCTTCAGTTCGCTCTTCATCTCACGAAACCATTTGCCGGCTCTCTTGAAGAACCCGGGTTTGGTATCGTCCTTTTTGACGGCCGTAACCGCCTTGGCGGGAGCTGCATTGACTTTTTTCTCTTCAGCCATGTTTTACATCCTCCCGTAATTACTTGGTTTCCACATGCTTTGTGTGCTTTCTGCAGAACGGGCAGTACTTGCTGCGCTCCAAACGGTCAGATGTGTTCTTTTTGTTTTTGACCGTATTGTAGTTTCTCTGCTTGCATTCTTCGCATCTGAGTGTGACTTTAACTCTTGCGCCTGCAGCCATTGATCGGCACCTCCTGTAATTATTTACCTGCAGAGCAGGCATTGCCTCCCTGTATGGAACGAGCCGGCCGCGGGAAAAACCGCGCGCAAAAAGAAAACCTCTCGTCCGACAGGTAAAATGGACTATACCACAGTTCGGGCGAAAGGTCAAGCATTGTTTTTGTTTTTTTACAAGGAATTTCGGGCGTTTTTCCGCTTTTTGGCAGGGTGTCAGAGAAGGCCCTCCGGTGCACTGTAATATTCATAGAATACCGGCTGGTCTTCGGCGATACCGCTGATGATTTCCACCTGCTTTCCATCGGAAATGCCGGTCTCCACCGGGACTTCCAGCGTGGGCTGGCCGGTTTTGCTGTCGACGGCAGTATAGACAAAGCTTCTGCTTCCCCGATCGTGGATGGCCTCCGCCGGCAGAAGCAGGGCAGAACGGCTATCGCAGTGGATAATCACGGAGGCATTCATACCGTCGAGCATGTCCGGTGCCCTCGTCAGGGTCAGCTTCACCTGGAATTTGCTGCTGCCGCCGGTGTTTTCACCGATGGCATCGATGCCGGTTACTTCCGCTTCAAACGTCCGGTCCGGGATGGCATCAACGATGACCTCTGCCTGCATGCCCTCCTGATACGCGAGGATGTCCAGTTCATCCACACTGATGTGAATGGTCATGCTGTCATCGGGCGTGACGGAAAGGATGCTGGCCTTCTCCAGCTCAGGCTGCTGCTCCTCAGCCGCAGGCATGCCGGTAACGCCTGTGAGACCACCCATACCGAGCATGCCGCTCATATCAAAGCTCCCCATCATGCCGAGGAGCGCGGCAATACCATCAAGGTGCATGACCTTCACCATCGCAGGAGAAACCGTATCATCCACGAGAACCAGATCCCCAGCCTTCACGGAAAGGCCGGGATCCGTCGCAACGGTCGTCATCTCAACCGCACCGGTCAATAATGACTGGCCCAGGAAGGTAATCTGCCCCTGCCCGGCAATCTGTACCAGTCCGTACCAGGTTGGAATGAAGATATGCGCAAGGGGCTCCTCTCCCTCAGGCAGGTCGACCGGCAGATCAACAGGCAGAGAGGGCACAGGGTCTGCCACTGGTTCTTCATCCGCGAGCAGCATCAGCTTCACGCCGTTCGCGGAGGCTGCCGTTTTCTTCAGGATGCTTTTGTCGATGCCGCTGACAAAGCCCGTGCAGGGCGCCTTCAGGCAGTCATCGTCATAGATGGCAAAGAGCTCCTGCATGGTGTCTTCAAATTCCCGGTGCCGGGCCGCAAGGCTCTGGTACTTCGCGGTGTTGCCGAGTTCATCGATGCTGAACAGCATGCCGCCGGAATAGATCTGGTTTTCTTCCTGAACAAAGGCATTGACGATCTTCCCGTCAGCTGCCACCACATTCCAGGGGCGGTTGACAGAGAGACTGCCTTCGCCCAGCTCTTCACCGGTCTCTGTAAGAACGGTGACACTCTCGCCGAGGCGTGTCCCCTGGTCAGTCAGGAGTATTGTGAGTTTTCCTTCCAGTTCGGTGTCGACCCTGCCGGTGAGTGTGCTGCCGTCCGAAAGACGGATGAGCAGCTTGTCGCCGGGGCGGATCCCGGCAGTGGTATGGATTTCCGTCTTCATCATGCCGTCCAGCGAGATCACCGCGAGGGCACCGTGCTCAGTCATGACCTGACGCACATCGTCCCCACTGTGCGCCCAGACCGCCTTTACCCTGCCTGCCGCCTGTGCAGTGAGAGTGCCTGTGGCAGCGGAGCTCTCACTTTCCTTCCGCATGGCTTCGGCAACAGAGTCCATGCTTTCCTGCAACTTCATCAGCGAAGCAAGCAGCGTTACGCGGTCGACCTTTGCGATAGGCTGGCCCGCTTCGACGCGGTCGCCGTTTTCCACAAGGAATTCCGTAATCTCAACACCATCCGGGATTTTGACCTCCTGCGGACTCTCTGCCTCCAGTGTCCCACCCCCGGCGAGGGTGTTCTCGATAGTTCCGGTCTGCACGCGGGCAGTCAGGACACTGGCTTTCGGTCCGGAGGCAGCCTGTCTGGCCACAGCAGGGAGCGCTGCCAGCATCGCGGCGACAAGCCCGGTTGCAAACCATGGAATGATTTTCCGGATTTTACTTCTCTTCATATGCCCGCCTCCTCAGCCGCCATAATGCAGCGCGTCAATCGGCTTCATCTTTGCAGCCTTGTTTGCGGGATAGAGGCCGAAGATCACACCGATCAGGAAGCAGAAAAGCACCGAAAGCAGCACCACGCGCAGCTGCAGGTGGAAGGTGATGGATGCGCTTGCGGTGATGGTGGAGAAAATCTGCAGAATTGCCCAGGAGACAAAGATCCCAAGCGCGCAGCCGAGCATGCAAAGCACTACGGCCTCGATCAAAAACTGAATGAGAATCGTCCTTCTGCTTGCGCCGATCGCCTTCCGGATACCGATCTCGCGCGTGCGCTCGGTCACCGTGACCAGCATGATATTCATGATGCCGATCCCGCCGACGATCAGCGAGATGGCCGCAATGCCGCCGAGGAGAATATTGAGGAACTTCCCGATTCTTCCCATGGCTTCCTCAATCATATTCTGCGAAGAGATGGAGAATGCGTCCTCATCGCTGCCGAAGCGCTGCAGCAACCGTTCCTTCATGGCCTCCTCTGCCTGGCTGAGCGTATAGCCCTCTGCCGCCCCGATATAGAAGGTGGAGACCGGCATGCTGACATCTGAAGCCAGCCGCACCAGCGAGGTATAGGGGATATACGCGGTTTTCATGTTTCCCATGAGGATACTGGCGAGGGATTCCTCCTGATCCTCCAGGACGCCCACCACCGTATACCGCACACCGTTGAGGGCTATTTCTTCACCGAGGCAGTCGGCATAGCCAATCAGGTCCTTTGCCGTTCCCTCCGGGATCACGCAGACACGGGTGCTGTTCTTCACATCGCTGGAGGCGATGAAGCGCCCCATGGAGAGCTGGATCGTCTGGATTTTATATTCGTCTGGTGTGACGCCGTAGACATTGAAGCTCGCGCTCTCAGTACCGTATTTGCCGGTAGCCGTAGAAGTGGCATAGGGGGCCATTGCAGCGACTGAGGGTTCCTCATCGACCCAGCGTCCCAGCTCATCGAGCTTTACGGGCATGCCCTTATCATCCCGGACGCTCACGGTGAGGAGGCTGCTGCCCAGGCTCGAGACCTCGCTCGTGATGGAATTTGTGGCGCTGTCAACAAGACTGACCAGTACCACCAGAGCCATAACACCGATGATGATGCCAAGCATCGTAAGGGCAGCACGCAGCTTGTTCGCCCCGATGCTGCGCAGGGCCATCTTCAGAGAAAGCATCAGAGCGTCACCTCCGATAGTCTGCCGTCCAGGATATGGACGACCCGCCTCGCCTGTCTGGCGATTTCATTGTCATGGGTGATCAGAAGGATGGTGTTCCCCTGCTCGTGCAATTCGCGGAAGATGGCCATGATTTCCCCCGTGGTACGGGAATCCAGGTTGCCGGTGGGTTCGTCCGCGAGGATCAGCGAGGGCCTCGTTACCAGAGCCCGCGCGATGGCGACACGCTGCTGCTGCCCACCGGAGAGCTCCGTGGGCAGGTGGTTTGCCCGCTTCGCAAGGCCGACCCGCTCCAGCGCCTCCTGTACACGCCGGACACGCTCTGCCCGCCGCACCTTCTGGTAGATCAGGGGAAGTTCTACGTTTTCCCGTGCGCTCAGCTTCGGGATCAGGTTGAAGCTCTGGAACACAAAGCCGATCTTGCGGTTGCGCACCTCTGCCAGCTCGTTTTCGGAATAGGCCTCGATGGGCATGCCGTCCAGCAGATACTGCCCCGCATCCGCCACATCCAGGCAGCCGATGATATTCATCAGCGTAGACTTACCAGAACCGGAAGGGCCGATTACGCTCACGAACTCGTGCGGGCGGATATGCAGCCAGGCATGGTCAAGAGCGTGGACACGCTCATCCCCGATCTGATAGATCTTGGATATGTCTCTCAGTTCAATCATGCTCGTCTGTCCTCAGATCATCTGTTTCTGGCATTTGCGTTCTGCATCATCATAAAGAAGTCATCCTGTTTTTTCTCGGTGTAATAGACCGTTGTTCCCTCCTCAAGGCCACTTCGTATTTCGGTAAAGTCATCGTTGCTGATGCCGGTTTCCACAGGCATCTCGCCGCCGTATTCGCCGGTCTCCTCATCATAGGCGGTATAGACAAAAGCGCTCGCGCTTGTACGCTGCACCGCATCAGCCGGCACCAGAAGAACATCTTCGGTCCCGATGATATTGATCACAACTTCAGCCGACATACCGCTGAGCATTCCCGGCTCCTTGGCAAAGGTAATCTCTGCAGAGTAGGTCGTCACGCCCGTGGAAGAGGATGTCTGGGCAGTGCGGTCCACATTCGTCACCACCCCCTGCAGTTTCCTGTCGCCGAGAGATTCAATGCTGATTTCTGCAGACTGGCCTCGGTCGAGCGAAAGAATATCCGCTTCATCCACACTGATCTTCACCTTCATCTCCCTGTCAGGAGAGAGCGTAATGACCCGGGTCTTGCCCTCCTCAGGGCTGGTCTGGGTCTCTGTCTGTGTGGCTGTCCCTGTGCTGAGACCCATGCCGGCTGCAAAGGAAGAATAGGCACCCATGCCGTTCATACCGCCCATCCCGGACATGCCGGACATGCCGAACGCGCTTCCCTGCCCGGAGGCCGGGGCCGCATTCTGTGCGGAGGCATCGTCATTCTTTTTGTCTTTGTCGTAATCTACCTTCAGCACGGTTCCGTCAAAGGGCGCGCGAAGGGCACCTTTCTGATAAAGCGAAAGAAGCTCCAGCAGGGTCTCTTCCTTTTCCCCGCGCTCTTTCAGGATACTGTTATAGCGCACGCGGTAGGAAGTGTTAATCAGGCCGCAGATGCTGCTGCCGGCATATACACTCTGGTTTTCCTGCATAATCACGTTCGAGATTGTACCCGTAAAGCCGGTAACACGAAAAGGACTGTGGATATACAGGGCACCGCTCCCGAGCTTCTCACCCGCTTCATCCAGAACATGCACCTTTTCGTCAAGGGCTGGCCCATTGTCCGTCACAAGAACCGTTGCCCGCCCGGCAACGCTTTTCTCTACTTCCCCCTCGATTCTGCTTCCATCCTCCCGCTCGACAGTAACCCTGTCGCCGGCCTGCAGATGGTCATCATCAACGTCAACGGCCATCTTCCCGTCAAGGGAAAGCAGGGCAAGGGCGCCATTTTCGACCATACAGCCAGCCACATCCATGTCCTTCGCGGCGTATATTTTCTTCACCCGACCGGATGCACCGGCGGTAATATACGATGCAACGCTGTCATTCCCGGCCTCGGCAAGCTGCTTGTCCAGGTCGCTAATCTCCTCCTGCACTTCGGCTGTCGCGCTCAGGACCGTGGTCAGATCAATGGTGGCAACAACGTCCCCTTCCCTCAGGCTGGTGTTGGGCTGGACGATCACCTCCTCGATCTCTACCCCCTTCGGTACTGTCACATATTCGGTATCGACATCTTCGATGGTTCCCGTGCCGCTTACCCGTGTGCTGATGCTGCCATAATCGGCCGAATAGTTAAGCACCTTGTCACGGCCTTCGGCCATGCTGGCTTCCACTCTGCCGCGCAGATTGCTGACAACAGCCGAAAGCACGGCCGCGGCAGCCAGAATCACAGCCAGCGTGACAACCAGCCTTTTGATTCTTTTTTTTCGTTTCTTCTTTCTCAGCGCCGCGAAGAGTTCTTCGTCCTTTCCCAGCGGGCGGGCAGCAGCCTGCTCATTCTGCGGCTCTACCTGCTGTTCGGGCCGGGCTGCAAACTTGGCGCCGGGCTCATCCCCGGGCCGGGCCGAGGAGCTGTCTTCCTGCTGATTCTTCTGAAGAGGTAGCTTCTCTCTGCTGTTCTCGTCCATTGGGTTCCTCCGGATCTATATTCGAAAAAATTATATTTATAGATGTCATTTCACGTAAAATGGCAGAGAGGGATTATACTCTTTCCTCTCTGCCGGATGGTAAACGATTCTGCTGTGTATTATGAAGCATTTGTGAACATTCGGTAAACCTTCCATTCGATCTCCCTGAAGGGCGCTGCGGTTCCGTCGCCCGTCTGAAGGAAAGCGCTGTCCTGCCCGAAGGCTGCGTCCAGGATATTCTCCGCGAGGGCGTCCCAGTCCAGGCCGACCGTCCCGGCCATCATGCCGGCCGCGACATTCGCCCGGCACACGGTCGTTCCACCGAAGCCGAAAAGCGGAATAGTGAAGCATCGCCCGTCGCCGAGGTTGCAGCCGTAGCTCTGCAGCGTCACCAGCAGGCGCGAGGCCACCTCATCGTCCGGGCAGACGATCATCTCGGCCGGGAAGCCCGGGTCACGCAGAAGCTCGTCGAAGGCGCGCACAGTATCTTCCACGGACAGGCTTTCCGGGCAGTGCAGCCGCATCCGGTTTCCATCGATGTCAACAAGCTCTCCGTCACTGGCAGACAGGTCAGCTTCCACGCCGAATGCCTCGCAGACACTCTCCTCCGCAGCTGCCTCCCGTCCGGGAGCACGGAGAATCCATACTCCGGTCTCACCATCTCCGTCCAGATCTGTTTGCTGCGCCGTTCGGATATAGTCCCGAATCATTTGCCCCTGGATTCGTCCCCCTGTTCTCTCATCGCTGAAAAAGCAGAGCGTCCGCGGCCTGCTCCCGATGATGGATGCATTTTCGTCAGACGCAGCCGTTTCGTCCGCCAGCTCCCCGACTATAATCACAGGAGAGCTCCCGGCAGCCTCAAAGTCAGCCCGGAGGCAGGCTTCCCGGAGGTTCCGGTCTGCTCCGACCGGATCAATCAGCAGGACAGCATCAGACAGGTGCTGGTTGACAGCTTCGCGAATCTGCGTTTGCTGGGAGACCGCGTTGTTCCCGGCATCATATTCCTGCAGGGCAATGCCCCGCAGGCTCAGCTGTTCGCGCAGGGCGGTGCGGAAGGCCACAATGTCCGGGTCTGCCATCGCATGCCAGAAAACCAGAAGATACGTTGCCTGCTCATCCTCAGGCTGTTCAGATATCTTCTTTTGCCCTGATGGCTCGGAAGGCTGTGTGGGAGTCTGCAGAGGTACCTGTGCAGTCCCCTGGCCGGGAGATTCCGTATGCAAAGAGCCCGGCAGCAGAGGGTCGCCAGCAGGCTGCAGACCGCAGGCACCCAGAAGCAGGCCCAGGATCAGGCATACTATGCCGCAGGCTGAACGGCAGGCTTTCTTTTGATAATTATCCTTCCATCCGGATTGTTTCATTTTTCCCTCCGTGATTCTGTCATCACCGGCCACGCACGGCCGTTATGTCTTCCCTTTGAAGTCTATCAGCTTCGCGTTTTTGCGTCAATCGAAAAGCTTTGCCATTCCTGCAAATTTCTGTCGCATATTTTCAAAACCTGTGATACAATCAATTTGTTATGGAGGCGTTTTTCTTGCAGAACATTCACGCAAAACTGACGGATATTCCCCTTGATGAAGCTCTGCGCTATCTGGGCGGACAGGCTGCGGGAGGCGCAGCTGATATCGGGCCGGAGTTTCTGTCCTCTCTGGAGGCATCTTCAGAACTCCTGCAGAAGACTGCCCGTCCCCGCGCAGTATGGAGGCTTTTCCCTCTGTTGCCGGATGGCAGATTGCGGGGGACCGCCTTTCTTCCCGAGGGCCACGCTGTCCGGGAGCTCCTCACTCCCTGTTCGTCTGTCATTCTGATGGCAGTTACACTCGGTGCAGAGGTCGAGGCTCTTATCCGCCTCTGGCAGCACCGTGACATGGCACAGGCTGCCATTCTCGACGCGATGGCAAGCGCCGCAGTGGAGAATGTATGTGACAATTTCTGTGCCGACCTGCAGGAGGCCTTCGCACCCCGGTTCCTGACCGGCCGCTTCAGTCCCGGGTATGGGGATTTCCCTCTCGAACAGCAGCGCGATCTCTGCGGTCTTCTGGATGTAAGCCGGCGGATAGGGGTCACCCTGACAAAGAGCGGTCTGATGCTCCCGCAGAAATCCGTCACCGCGGTTATCGGTGTTTCGGACTCGCCTCTGGAGCACAGGCGCCGCAGCTGCGATGTCTGCCGCCTCTCCGCTACCTGCCTCTACAGAAAGAAGGGATCCCACTGTGGAAATGTATAATCCCCAAAAGCCCATAATCCTGGACGGTGCCATGGGCACCATGCTTCAGGCGGCCGGGCTGCCTCTTGGTCAGATTCCCGAGGTTTGGAATATCACTGAACCGGAAAAAATCATTGCGGTTCACCGCCGGTATGTGGAGGCGGGCAGCCGCGTACTGTATACCAATACCTTCGGCGTCAACCGCTATAAAACTGTCTCCAGCGGATACTCCGTTGAGGAGCTGACTGCTGCAGCCGTGCGCTGTGCCCAGGCGGCAGCGGATGGGCAGGATGTACGCGTTGCCCTGGACATTGGGCCGATCGGCCAGCTGCTCGAGCCGTTGGGTGCCCTTCGGTTTGAGGACGCCTATGCGATCTTCCGCGAGATCATCACCGCAGGCGCCGCTGCAGGCGCCGATCTGGTCGTGATCGAGACCATGAGTGATCTTTACGAAGTAAAGGCTGCCGTCCTGGCCGCAAAGGAAAGCTGCGCGCTCCCGGTCTGGGTTACGATGACCTATGAGGCTTCCGGCCGCACTTTTCTGGGCACCACAATTCCTTCCATGGCCCTCACCCTTGAGGGACTGGGAGTTGACGCGCTTGGCTTTAACTGCAGCCTCGGCCCGGATGAGCTTCTCCCGATGATCGCCGAGCTCAGGCAGTGGACAGATCTGCCGCTGATCCTCAAGCCCAACGCGGGTCTCCCTGACCCTGCTACCGGGGAATATGCCATCGGGCCTGAAGAATTTGCAGAAAAGCTCGCGGCTGCGCCCGCCCTTGGTGTTGCTATGCTCGGAGGCTGCTGCGGCACCTCGCCTGATTTTATCCGAGCGCTTGCCGGCAGGCTCTCCGCAGACGCGTTATATGCGGGCAATGGCGTCGACAGTATCCGTCCGAAAGAAGCCCCGGCCAGGCCCTTCCGCCGCAGGCGCGGGATCTGCTCGTCAACAACAGTGGCGGAGTACGGCGGCGTGCGAGTGATCGGCGAGCGTATCAACCCCACGGGGAAAAAGCGTTTTCAGCAGGCCCTCCGTGAAAATGACCTGGACTATATCATTGCCCGTGGAATCGAGCAGCAGGACGCCGGGGCCGAGATTCTGGACGTCAACGTCGGCCTGCCCGGCATTGACGAGCCGGAGATGATGACCCGCGTCGTGCGCGCACTGCAGGGCGTGGTGGATCTTCCGCTGCAGATCGATTCCTCGAACCCGGATGCAATCGAGGCAGGCCTGCGCGCCGGGAACGGCCGGGCAATTGTCAACTCGGTAAACGGGAATGAAGAATCCCTCACAGCGATTCTTCCCCTGTGCAAAAAATACGGTGCTGCAGTAGTGGGCCTATGCATGGATCACAGGGGCATCCCGCAGACCTGGCAGGACCGCGTTGCCATTGCCCGCCGCATTCTCGATGCTGCGCTCTCCTGTGGGATTCCCAGGGAAGACGTCCTTATCGACTGCCTTACGCTTACTGTCTCTGCCCAGCAGGAGCAGGCATCGGAGACGCTGCGTGCCGTGCGGTATGTCCGGGAAGAGCTTGGGCTGCATACAGTCCTCGGCGTCAGCAACATCTCCTTCGGCCTGCCCGCGCGCGAGCATGTCACCGGGAGCTTTCTGACGCAGGCCATGTACGCCGGGCTGGATTTCCCGATCATCAACCCAAACCAGCCTGCCCTGATGGATGCCGTAGCCGCCTTCCGGGCACTCTCCGGTGAGGACATCTCGTGCGAGGCCTATATCCGCCGCTTTGCGGATTCCGTCTCTGGTGGGGGGACTTCCGCAGCGGTCCTGTCTTCCGGCAGTTCCGCTTCCCTGACACTGCAGGACGCGATTCTGAAGGGGCTGAAGTGCGAAACCGCCCTGCTCACGGAAGAGGCACTGAAAACCATGGCCGGCCTTGAGGTGGTGGATAACCTTCTGATTCCGGCGCTGGACAGGGTAGGCGAACTCTATGAGAAGCAGAAGCTCTTTCTCCCTCAGCTTATCAATGCCGCGAACGCTGCCTGTGAGGGCTTCGCTCTGGTGCGGAAGAAGATATCCGCGGAAGGGGCCGGTGCCGTCACGAAGGGAAAAATCATTCTTGCCACCGTGCATGGCGATATCCACGACATCGGGAAGAACATCGTAAAAGTCGTGCTGGAAAACTATGGCTATACTGTCATTGATCTCGGACGGGATGTCCCTGTGCAGACCATTGTTGACACCGTACTGCGGGAAAAGATCACTCTGGTGGGACTCTCGGCTCTGATGACGACCACGGTTTCCAGTATGGCGGAAACTATCCGCGCCCTGCGGGAATGCGGGCAGCCCTGCAAAATCATGGTGGGCGGCGCGGTTCTGACACCGGAATATGCAGCCGAAATCGGAGCGGACTTCTATGCCGCCGATGCCAAGCAGTCGGCCGATATCGCCAAACAGGTCCTCGGCTGAGGAAAGACGAAAGGAAGAAGAAACCATGGACATTCGAACCTATCTTGCGCAGCAGCGTCTTGTCTTTGACGGCGGCATGGGCACCTATTACGCGTCCCGAAACCGCAGCAGCCACGCGGAATGCGAATGGGCAAACCTCACAAACCCGGATGAGATTGCCGCGATTCACCGGGCATACCTCGAGGCAGGCTGCCACGCCATCAAGACGAACACCTATTCCGTCAATCGGCTGATCTTTTCGGAGGCTGACTGCCGAAAGCTTCTGAAGGCCGGCTTCGAGATTGCCTCTTCCCTTCCCGGCGACCCTTTCGTCTTTGCTGATATTGGCCCGATCCAGCCTCCGGATGACCGGGATCTTCTGGCGGAATACCGCTTCGTGGTGGATGAGTTTCTCGCCTGCGGCGCAGAGCATTTTCTGTTTGAGACCATCGCCGCAACCACCGCCATGCACGAGATTGCCGCCTATATCAAAGAGGCAAAACCGGATGCCTTTGTGCTCATTTCCTACGCCCCGCAACCCGATGGCTTCAGCGTAAGCGGCCGTCTGGTTTCTGAGCTCTGCCTTGAAACTTCCGAGGATGCGAACGTGGACGCGGTTGGCCTCAACTGTATCTGCGGCGGGCGCCAGATGGTGAGTGTCGTCCGGAAGCTTCTCCCGCTGCCGGGGCTTTTTTCGGTCATGCCGAATGCGGGTTACCCGACCGTGCGTGGAAACCGGACCTTCTATGACGGGGATCCTGGATACTTCGCTTCACAGCTTGCCGAACTGGAGGGCATGGGCGCACGCATTCTCGGCGGCTGCTGCGGCACAACGCCCGAGCATCTCGCTGCCTATACCGCAGGTGTGGACCACAGCCATCCCGCAGGCATCCCGTACCCGGCAGCGGCATCGGTCTCGCGCGGGAGTGTGATGGCGCAGCGGGCAGATCCGTTCTGGACCCTGCTGAACGATCCTCTGCGCAAGCCCATCGCCGTTGAACTTGACCCGCCCGCTGACCCGGACGTCAGCCGCTTTATGCGCGGTGCATGGGAGCTGCACGGAAATGGTGCGGATCTGATCACCATTGCTGATTGCCCGGTTGCCAGGCCCCGGATGGATTCCAGTCTGATGGCCTGCAAGCTGCACCGGGAGCTTGGCATCCCAACCATTCCGCACATGACCTGCCGAGACCGCAACCTGAACGCCACGCAGGCGCTGCTGATGGGCCTCTGCGCCGAGGGCGTGGGGAATGTCCTGCTCATCACCGGCGATCCTCTTCCCTCTGCCAGCCGCGACGAGGTGAAGGCGGTTTATAACTTCAACTCCCGCAAACTCATCCGCTATGTCGACAGCCTGAATAAGGCAGTTCTTCCGGCACCGTTTCACATCTTCGCGGCGCTGAACCTGAATGTGCGGAATTTCGATGTTCAGCTTGAGCTCGCAAAAAAGAAAGAAGACTGCGGCGCAGTCGGCTTCTTTACGCAGCCCGTACTCACCGCGCAGGCGCTGGAAAATCTGATTCTTGCCCGCAAAACCCTGCAGGGGAAAATCCTTGGCGGTATCATGCCGGTGGTCAGCAAGAAGAACGCCCTTTTCATGAACAGCGAGATTGCCGGCATCACCGTGGACGAAAAAATCATCAGCGCCTATGAAGGCGCCGACCGTGCCCGCGGGGAAGAGCTCGCGGTGGAAATATCTACCAGAATTGCGGAAGGGATCGCCCCGTATATCGATGGGTTCTATCTGATGACGCCCTTCGGGCGGACTGGCCTCGTTGTACGCATCATGGACAGCATTCGTCAGAAAGGCCTGACATAAGAGAGGAGCAAGCAAATGGAAAAACTGTATTTCGCTTCAGATTATATGGACTGTGCGCACCCCGCCGTTCTGCAGAAGCTCTGTGAGAACAACCTCGCCCACGCATCCGGGTACGGCTCGGACACA
Organism: Oscillospiraceae bacterium; assembly: GCA_902795885.1. Taxonomy (GTDB): domain Bacteria; phylum Bacillota; class Clostridia; order Oscillospirales; family Oscillospiraceae; genus Limivicinus. The sequence continues at coordinate 32,726 of CADBNC010000171.1, read as the reverse complement.
TTTTCAGACGCCGCACGGGAAAAAATCCGCACAGCCTGCCGATGCCCCGGAGCCGATGTGTACTTTCTGACCGGCGGGACACAGTCGAACGTCACGGTGATCGACACCGTGCTGCGCCCATGGCAGGGTGTGATCTCGGCAACCTCGGGGCATATCCAGATTCACGAGGCGGGCGCCGTGGAGTTCTGCGGCCACCGGGTCATTGCTCTGCCAAACCGCGACGGCAAAATCACAGCGGAGCAGATCGACGCCTGTGTTGCAGAGTACTGGGGCGATGACAATCACGAGCATATGGTCATGCCCGGCATGGTCTATCTCTCGCAGCCCACCGAGTACGGCACACTCTATTCCCTGCAGGAGCTGGAAGCCATCCGGGCAGTCTGCACAGCACGTGATCTTGCCCTCTTCATCGATGGCGCCCGTCTGGCCTATGCCCTCGCCTGCCCGGCAAACGATGTCACACTTCCCGATCTTGCGCGGCTTTGCGATGTGTTCATCATTGGGGGCACCAAATGCGGTACGCTTTTCGGCGAGGCAGTCGTTATCCCTGTGTCCGGTTTCATCCCGCACTTTGTCACGCAGATCAAGCAGCACGGCGCCCTGCTTGCCAAGGGCTTTGTAAACGGTCTCCAGTTTGACGCGCTGTTTACGGATGGGCTCTATCACCGCATCGGCGCCGGTGCCATCGAAAAGGCCGACCGCATCCGTGCGGCGCTGGTGGCGCACGGTTATTCTCTCGGCATTCCTTCGCCAACCAATCAGATTTTCTTCATCATCGACGATGCAAAACGACAGCAGCTGGAAGAGCGGGTTGCCATGTCGTTCATGGAACGGGTGGATGAGCGTCAAGTTATGATGCGCTTCTGCACCAGCTGGGCAACAAAAGACGAGGACGTGGATACGCTGATCAGTATTCTCTGATTCTCTTGCTTCCGCAGTGCTTCCTCCCAGGCTGATCCTTCAGACGGATCGCGTGCACCTTCATCCTGACGGGAATTACATCAGATGAGCTTCCGCATACGGCCGCGTACTGCATCCATGCGCGCATCGGCAAAGCCAAAGTCCATCTCCTTCCAGCTCCAGAGGCATCTCGCGATCCCGTGGTGTTCGAAGACTTCATGGATTGCAGCAAACCAGCCGAGTGCGTCCTCCGGCGGGACTACATCGATCACACCATATTCCCCGCAGTAGAGCTCCTTCCCGTCCGCCTCCGCTTTCCGAACGGCGGGCTGCAGGAGCTCTTCGAAGTATTCCGGGGACACGCCGGTTTCCGTAAAGGCGATCCGACCGCTGATATCGCGCCGGTCCGCTTCCCAGTAGGCCCCCTGATGGGTATAGTCATGCGGCTCATAGCAGTGGAAGCTGTAGAAGACCTTCCCCTCTGCCTGCAGACAAAGATCCTGCACCTCGCGCACGCCGTTGTTGTTCCAGCTGCCGACGAGGATGTTTGCCTCCGGGGCATGGCAGCGAATGCGGAGGATGCATTCTTCCGCAGTCTGCATCCAGGAGGGCATGTATTCTTTGTCCGTCACCTCGTTGAGAAGGTCAAACAGCATGGTATCAGCGCAGCCGGCATAGCGGGAGGCCAGGCTCTCCCAGATCGTGTAAAACCGTTCCTGATGCAGCGGATCCGAAAAGAAGCCGTTTTCTCCCTCATGCGGATCAAAGGAGAAGCCGGGCGCCTTGTGCAGATCGAGTACCATGCGCAGCCCTGTTTTCCCGCACCAGGCCAGCGCCCTGTCAATTCTCTCAAGGCCTTCCTCCTTCATGGAGCCGTCCGGATTCTGGATAACGTTGTAATCCACCGGCAGACGTACATGGTCAAAACCATACTCTGCAATCTGCTTAAAGTCTTTTTCCCGAATAAAACTGTCCAGGCGCTCCTCGCTGTAGTCACACTGCGACAGCCATCCCCCAAGATTGACGCCCCTGTAGAAACCAAGCTCTTTCAGCATAGCACACGTTTTCCTTTCTTTCTGCTGAAAACCGGCCCTCTGTGCGCAGAGAGCCGGTTTCTGTTTTATGTTTGACGTATTTGTGTCTGTTATCCCTTCACGGATCCTGCCGTAACACCCTTGATGATCGACTTGGACAGGAAGATATAGACAATCAGGACAGGCAGAATTGCCAGAAGAATGAACATATACACTTTGCCCATGTCAAATTTAGAGTAATCCGCCGAACGAAGCTGAGCAATCATGATTGGTACGGTTTTCATCTCGGCCTTTGTCAGAAGCAGGCTCGGCAGGAAGTAGTTGTTCCACGACTGAACGAAGGAGAAAATCAGCTGTACAGCGAGAGCCGGCTTCAGCATGGGAAGAATGATAGTATTGAAGGTGCGGAACTCGCCCGAGCCGTCCACACGCGCCGCCTCCACAATCTCCATCGGCAGAACGCTCTCCATATATTGCTTCATATAGAAGAACACGACCGGCGCCGCAATGCCCGGCAGGATCAGCGGCCAGTATTTGTTCGTGATGTGAAACTTGTAGCAGATCTGGACAAAGCCCGCCGCCGAGACCTGGGTTGGGATGACCATGATGGCCATGATAAACGCGAACAGGAATTTCTTCAGCCTGAAGTTGTATGCATGGATGCCGTAGGCCGTGAGCGCAGAGAAATAAGTGGTCAGGATGGCCGTGGAAGCCGACACAAAGAAGCTGTTGAGAAGTCCGCGCGGGATGTTGATTGAGGCATCCGTCCAGGCATTTTTCAGGTTCTCGAGGAAGTGTCCCTGCGGAAGCGCCGCAAAGCCTCCCTGCAGCTGCGCATTGGTGCGCGTAGCGTTGATGATCAGCATGTAGAACGAGAACAGGCAGAGGATTGAGAGGAAAATCAGCAGAATATACACGAGAACGCGAGCGACACTCAGCCTGATCTGGCCGCGCCGGCTGTCAGAAGTATTGATGTTTTCCATGTCTTTTCCCTCCTCAGTCCTTCCGGTTCAAAGAGCGGTAAACAACCAGGCTGAGGATACCGGTGATGATGAAGATGATCACCGAGACCGCACCTGCCATGCCATAGTTCTTGCTCTTTCCAAGATAGTTGTTCAGGTACATGATGAGCGTCATTGATGTGCGGTTTGGCGTTCCGGCGCCGTTGGTGAGAACCTGCGGAACATCGAACATCTGCAGGCCGCCGATCATCGCCGTAATGATGGTATAGACAAGAATCGGCTTTAACAGCGGCAGCGTGATTTTAAAGAAGGTCTGTGTTGCGGAAGCCCCGTCCAGATTCGCCGCTTCAAAGAGATCCTGGTCAATGCCCATAATCCCCGCCATCAGCAGAATGGTGGTGTTTCCGAACCACATCAGGAAGTTCATCAGACTGATGAGGCCGCGTACCGTAAATTTCCTCGCAAAGAAATCGATCGGGACATCGCTCCAGCCCCAGGCCTGGATCAGCTGGTTTACCGGGCCAACATTGGAGAACAGCGTGAAGAACAGCATCGAAAATGCAGAAGCCATGATCAGGTTCGGCATATAGATGACCGTCTTGAAGAACTGCTGTCCCTTGATATTCAACCGGTAACTGGTGAAGAAAATCGCCAACAGAAGCGCGACCAGAATCTGCGGAACCGCGCCCAGCAGCCACAGGATCAGAGTATTCCCGGTGTACTTGAGAATATCAATCACACCGTTCTTGTCCGGTGTGAAGAGCTTGACATAGTTGTCAAACCCGACGAAGTTCGGCCCTACCTGGTTCAGGCCATCCCGGTAATTCTCAAAGAAACTGTTATAGATCGTAAGCATCTGGGGATAAAAGGTGAAGATCAGGTACGCCACAATGAACGGGGCGACGAAGATATAGCCCCATTTGGCATAGCTGACTCCCTTCTGCTTTTTCATAGCCATGACCCTCCTTTTCATTTTGTCCTCCTCAGAACGCATCTGCCGTCAGGTGCGCTCTGAGCAGGGCTCTATCGAAAGGGAGGCAAGGCAGTGCGCCTTGCCTCCCTCCGAATTCCGATAAAGCGATTCAGTTTTTCTCAGATCACGGGGTCACAACGTTGGGATAGGCTTCGTTGATGATCTTATAGAAATTCTCCATGGCTTCTTCCTTGGTTACGCTGCCCTTCAGGTACTCACGGAAAGCCTTATCCTGGAGCATCTCGTTGCAGAGCTGGTCATACTGGGTCTGATTCTCGAACTTGATGTTCTTGGCGAGATCAACAAACACAGCGTTCGGGTTCTGGCCGCCGAGGAACTCAGAGCCGAAGTTGGGGTCTTCCGCATACTTCTGGTTTACTGCCATGTTGTTGCAGAACTGAGCCTCGTTCTCGACGAGCGCGGAGCAGACCTCTTCATCGTTGATGAAGGTGTTCATGACATCAGCCAGCATGGTCGGGTTGTCAGAACCGGTGGCAGCGAGCAGCCAGGTGCCGCCCCAGAAGTGAGCAGCGGGGCCTTCGCAGATTGCCCAGTCACCCGGGCAGCCCTTTTCGGGATCCTGGGCATTGCCCATGGAGAAGTTGAAGTACCAGGCCGGCCCAAAGAAGCACATGGTCTTGCCATCGCCAAACATCTGGGCAGTGCACTCATCGGACCAGATGCCTGCTGCCTGTGTATAGCCATTTGCGACAAAATCTTCTGCCTGAGCCATCCAGGCTTCGATCTGCGGGTCAAACTGCAGCTTGTTGTCGGCGTCGACCCAGGGGGATGTCACGTTATTGGAGAATGCGCGGTAAGTAGCAGCATCGGAAGCCGTCATCATATAGCCCTTTTCCTTGGCTTTGGCAGCGACAGCGTTGAACTTGTCCCAGCTGTCCAGCTGAGCCTGGACTTCGGCCGGGTCATCCGTGCCCAGAACGTCTTTAGCGATAGAGCGGCGATAGATCAGGGCAGAGGGGCAGCACTGGAAGGAAACGCCCTTTACGGTGTTGGCATTGTCAGAAGCAGCCTGAACAGTATAGGTATAAGCATTGGAGAAGTCCGTCACGCCGAGTGCTTCGATATCCTGGGTAACACCGGAGTTGGTGTACTTGACGATGTAATCGGCCTCTGCCAGGAACATGTCAACCTTTTCGTCATCAGCGGCGTCTTCCTGGTTCATCAGGGCTTCATCCAGCGCATTCTGGTATGCACCGTCCGCATTCGGAACAATGATCCAGTTGACCGTTACGCCTTCGGGAACTTCGTAATACTTCTCAAAGAAGCCCTTGAACTCTTCATTCCAGGCGTAGATGTTGAAAACCTTTCCCTCGTCATCCGCAAACGCGGTGGCCCCGCCGACTGTGAACAGCGCCGCGACCATCATGACGGTAAGCACGAGTGCGATGATCTTTTTCATGATTTTCCTCCTCAAATTTGATTGTGATTTATAATCTGCGGGTTTTCCCGCCAATCACCTGTTTGTAAGATCCTTTACGGATTCCCCTCTGAGCAGCTCTCCCGAGACAATCAGCTGATCCGGAATCGTCGTGCGGGGATGCTCAATCATTTCGACCAGCCTGGAGGCTGCCCTGCGTCCGAGTGCATCGGTATCCTGTCGCCAGGTTGTCAGCCGCGGGCTGAGAATCTGCGAGAGCCGAATTCCGTCATAGCCAAGAACGGAGATATCCTCGGGGATCCGCAGTCCTAGCTCTCTGATTGCGTTCATCCCGCCCACATATGAGAAGTCATCCGGAAAGAAGATGCAGTCGGGTCTTTCGCTTCTGCTCAGAAGCTCTCTGGTCAGCCGATAGCAGTTCGCCGTGTCGTGGTAGGCACTCTCCTGAATCCATTCTTCCGGAACCGTGATCCCGGCGGCGGAGCAGGCCCGGTGGAAACCGATCAGCCGCTGCTCCGTAACCGCTGTCCGCTCACCATGCAGGAAGGCAAGCTTCCGATGCCCCATTCCGATAGCATACTCTGTAAGGCTCTGCATGCCGGTGATATTGTCCGAGACGACCGCGCTGCGGTTATTGAACACATGGTCGATGGTTACAATCGGAAGATCTGAATTCACGAGCTCCACGACCATCGGATCCATGAAATCCACCGAAGCGATAATCACACCGTCCACGCCGCGATATCGGCAGTGCTGCAGATAGGAAGTAGGCCGGTCGCCCAAATTGCGGTTGATAAACGTGATGTCATAGCCACAGCTTTCCGCCTGCACCCGGATACTGTCCAGAACAGCGGAAAAATACTCATGGGCAAGGCCGCTGCTTCTGGCATCCACGAACAGGACTCCCAGGTTATAGCTCCGGTGCGTTTTCAGCGTCCTTGCAGCCGCGTTGGCCATATAGCCCATCTCTTCGGCAGTCCGGCGGACGCGCTCCCGTGTTTCCTGGCTGACATCCTGCTGGCCGTTCAGCGCCTTGCTCACGGTGGCCACGGACACACCGCAGCGGGATGCAATGTCTTTTAATGAAACCACGGACTCCAGCGCCTTTCACCTTAAACGTTTACGCTAACAATTTAGCTCATTCCCCGGCAAAAATCAAGTCATATTTTCGTTTTCGGAGAATTGAACAGTTTTCAGTATGATTTTTTGTCACTTTTAACGAAAAACCTTCCCTTGCATTTTCGTGAAAAATCCGATATCTTATGTATATGTAGCTTAAACGTTTTCGTTCAGGAGGAAGGATCTGAGGATGAAATACGGAACTTTCGACGATATCAGAAAAGAATATGTAATCAATACGCCAAAAACGCCACTCCCATGGATCAACTATCTTGGCAGTGAGGATTTTTTCACTCTGCTCAGCAACACGGCAGGTGGCTACAGCTTCTATCGTGATGCGCGACTGCGCAGGCTTACACGTTATCGTTACAACAACTGCCCACTGGATCAGGAGGGCTTCCACCTCTATGTAAAGGATGGCGATGCCGTCTGGAACCCGGGTTGGCAGCCAACCCAGACGGAGCTTGACAGCTACCAGTGCCGTCATGGACTGGGCTATACGGTGATCACCGGTGAAAAAGCCGGTGTCTCAGTCACGCAGGAGCTTTTTGTTCCCATCCGGGACAACTGCCTTCTGATGCGCGTGACAGTGCGAAATGGCAGCGAGAAGAAAAAGGATCTCCGCCTCTTCCCTTATATTGAGTTCTGTCTCTGGGATGCGATGGAGGATGCATCGAACTTTCAACGTAATTATTCCACTGGTGAAGTAGAAGTCGGGGAAGCGGCAATCTATCACAAAACGGAGTATCGCGAGCGCCGGAACCACTACGCCGTTTTCTGGTCAAGCCGCAGGCCGGACGGCTTCGACACCTCTCGCGAGAGCTTTATCGGCGTATACGGTTCTCCCGCAAAGCCAGAAGCCGTCTTCGGCAGTGGCTGCACGGGCAGCATCGCCCATGGCTGGCAGCCGGTCGGTGCGATGCAGTTTAATCTCAGCCTTTCACCTGGGGAGGAGACCAGCCTGATTCTTGGGCTTGGATATCTGGAAAACCCGGAAGACAAAAAGTGGGAAGTGCCGGGTATTATCAACAAGGAGCCCGCCCGCGCCATGATGGCACGCTATGCGGACAGCCCCCAGTTTGACAGCGCCCTTTCCGCACTTAAGAATCACTGGGAAGAGCTTCTTTCCCACTACAGTATTCGGACCGGCGAGGAAAAGCTGGACCGCATGGTAAATATCTGGAACCAGTATCAGTGCATGGTGACCTTCAATATGAGCCGCTCCGCCAGTTATTTTGAAAGTGGCATGGGAAGAGGTATGGGCTTCCGGGATTCCTGCCAGGATTTGCTGGGCTTTGTGCATATGATTCCCGAGCGTGCCCGAGAGAGAATCCTCGACATCGCGGCCACACAGTTTCCGGACGGCAGCGCCTACCATCAGTATCAGCCTCTCACCAAAAAGGGCAATGCCGATATTGGCAGCGGTTTCAACGATGACCCTCTGTGGCTGATTGCCGGGGTCGATGCCTATCTGCGCGAGACCGGTGACTGGAGCATTCTGGATGAACAGGTACCCTTCAACAACGATGAGAAGCTTGCCCAGCCTCTGATGGAGCATCTGCGGAGAAGCTTCTGCTTTACACAGACCCACCTCGGCCCTCACGGGCTCCCCCTGATCGGGCGTGCGGACTGGAACGACTGTTTGAATCTCAACTGCTTCTCCGAGCATCCCGGTGAAAGCTTCCAGATCTCCGGGCCAAGTGAAGGGCCTGTGGCCGAGAGTGTCTTTATTGCCGGCATGTTTGTAAAATACGGCCGCTCCTATGCCGATATCTGCAGGCACCTGGGGCTTCTTGAAGAAGCCGAGGAGGCCGAAAAGCACATCGACGCGATGGAGAAAACTGTGCTTGACGCTGGTTGGGACGGCGAATGGTTCCGCAGGGCCTTTGACGCCTTCGGGCATGTGGTAGGAGGTAAAGAATGCGAAGAGGGGCAGATTTTTATCGAACCTCAGGGCATGTGCGTAATGGCCGGCATCGGAAAGGAAAGCGGCGAAGCCGCGAAGGCACTCAAGAGCGTAGAGGAACATCTGGATACAAAGTATGGGATTGTCCTGCTGCAGCCCGCCTATACGCGCTATCACCTTGAGCTGGGCGAGATCAGCAGCTATCCCCCCGGATACAAGGAAAATGCCGGTATTTTCTGCCACAACAATCCCTGGATCGCCGTTGCCGAAACAGTCCTTGGACATGGCGACCGTGCCTTTGAGGTCTACCGCAAAACCGCGCCTGCCTATGTAGAGGAGATCAGCGATGTCCACCGGACCGAGCCCTATGTCTACAGCCAGATGGTGGCCGGCCGGGACGCGCCGTCCTTCGGTGAAGGAAAGAACAGCTGGCTGACAGGAACCGCTGCCTGGACATTTCTGAGCATCTCGCAGGCCATTCTCGGAATTACCCCGACTCTGGACGGTCTAAGCATCAGCCCCTGCATTCCCTCCTGGCTGAAGGAATATAAGGCAACGCGCCGTTACCGCGGCGGTATCTATCATATCACCGTGAAGAACCCAAATGCTGTACAGTGTGGCATCCGCAGTGTCACGATAAACGGCAAGGAGCTTTCTTCTCCTCTGCTCCCGCTTCTGCAGGATGGCGAGGACGCCGATGTCGTTGTCATCATGGGTTGACTGATCGGAAATATAATTGAACAGGCATCCTGCTTCATACTGTTTGAAGCAGGATGTTTTGTTTTCAGAAACTTTGCCTCTTTTTCTAACGCAATGGATTTCGCATCCTCGATATGCAGGCCGCACATCTTGCTTTTTGTTTATACAGCAATCGTTTAAATGTCTTATTCCGCCGTCAATTTGTCCTTTTTGAGATTGATGATTCTATTTTTTAATAGAAAACCTCACTATCTTTTCTGTTTTCTTCTATTCATCCGTCAAAGCGCCTCCTCTAGTCTGTGCAAAATGCACAATTATAATTCTCTTTTTCTGTATAATGCTTACAAACATTTGCTTATTTGCAACTTTTTCCAAAAGAATTATTGCAATACTCTTCAAAATAGGCTATTCTTTGTAATGTAAACGATTAAGTAAAATAGCCATTGAAGGGAGTGTGAGTACCGTGGTCTCCATGAAAGACATTGCGCAGAAGTGCGGTGTGTCGGTCGCCACGGTCAGCAAGTCTCTCAACGGGCATCAGGATATCAGCGAGGCAACCCGGAACCGCGTTTTCGTTGCGGCAAAAGAAATGGGGTACACCGCAAACTCAGCCGCGCGCGCGCTGAAGACGAACCGCACCTACAACATCGGTGTTCTGTTCATCGATTTGCAGAATCACGGTTTCATGCATGAGTACTTTGCCGCCACGCTGAACAGTTTCCGGATTGAGCTGGAACAGTGGGGATACGATATTGCTTTTATTAACAGCAATATGGGGCACCGAAACGACAGCTATCTTCAGCACGCCCTTTACCGCGGAGTAGACGGTGTTGCGGTCATCTGTGCAGATTATCAGGATCCTCTTGTGCAGGAGCTTGTGTTCTCCGATCTCCCTGTTGTTACGCTCGATCATGCTTTCAACAATCGCTCTGCTGTCCTCTCAGACAACATGAACGGGATGGAATCCCTGGTTCGTTATATTTACAGCAGAGGGCACCGCCGCATCGCCTATATTCACGGAAACGCCACAGCGGTTACCGAAAACCGTCTCAGGGGCTTTTACAGGGCATGTGAAGCTCTGCGTCTGAAGATTCCGGATGAATATGTGGTAGCCAGCACCTACCATGATCCCGTCAGCTGTTATCACGCGACAAGGCATCTGCTTTCTCTCCAAAGCCGCCCGACATGTATTCTTTTCCCTGATGACTACACCTGGCTCGGCGGCCTGAATGCCATTCGGGAAGAAAATCTCAGTATTCCGGATGATATTTCCGTAGCGGGTTATGACGGGATGCATCTTTCGCAGGCTTTGAACCCGCCATTGACAACCTGGCATCAAAACTGCGAGGAACTCGGAAGAAAAGCAGCGGCAATTCTGATAGAGAGAATCGAACATCCCCGCACAGCCGCCCCGGTGCATGCTGTAGTTTCCGGACGGCTGCTTGAAGGCGGTACAGTAAAGCGGTTCACAGGTGTATAAACGCCGGGGATCCGGACCAATGACCGGGAAAGGAGGACAATGCAGTCATGACACGTGAAGAAGCCCGCAAACACGCAGAAGATCTCGTAAGCCGTATGACAGTGGAGGAAATGGCCAGCCAGCTTCGCTTTGACGCCCCCGCCATTGAGCGGCTTGGAATCCCGGCATACAACTGGTGGAACGAGGGACTGCATGGGGTTGCGCGCGGTGGGACAGCGACCAGCTTTCCTCAGGCAATCGGCATGGCAGCAATGTTTGATGACATACTGCTGGAAGAAATTGCCGAAGCAATCGCCACAGAAGCCCGGGCGAAATACAATGCTCTTTCTGCGGAAGGAGACAGGGATATTTATCACGGACTGACGCTCTGGTCCCCGAATATCAATATCTTTCGCGATCCCCGATGGGGACGCGGACATGAAACATATGGAGAAGATCCTTATCTGACTGCCAGGCTGGGCTGTGCATTTGTCAGAGGTCTCCAAGGAAACGGAGACTCCCTCAAAACCGCCGCATGCGCAAAGCATTTTGCAGTACACAGCGGTCCGGAGAGCATACGGCACAGTTTTAACGCAAAAGCTTCCCCAAAAGACCTTGAGGAGACCTATCTCCCCGCGTTTCGCGCATTGGTTCAGGACGCGAAGGTTGAGGCCGTTATGGGTGCCTACAACCGCACGAACGGCGAGCCCTGCTGCGCAAATCCTTCCCTGATGAAAAAGCTGCGCGGAGAATGGGGATTTGAAGGCCATTTCGTATCTGACTGCTGGGCAATCCGGGATTTCCACGAAAGCCATCATGTAACGGATCTGCCGATCGAGTCGGTTACGAAAGCGCTGAAGGCAGGCTGTGATCTAAACTGCGGCTGCACCTATCAGCATATCATGAATGCCTATTCTCAGGGTCTGATCAACCAGGAGGACATATTCCGCAGCGCTGTACGCCTGTTTACGACCCGCTTTCTTCTTGGCACACTCGGCGAATGCCGGAGTGAATATGATGCAATCCCCTATACCGCCATAGAATGCAGACAGCATCTTGAGCTCGCACACAGAGCGGCGTTGGAATCCTGTGTTCTGCTGAAAAACAACGGGCTGCTTCCGCTCGCCCCCGCCCCCGGCAGCACCATCGGGGTCATTGGTCCAAATGCCAACAGCCGGGCTGCACTGATCGGTAATTACCATGGAACCTCATCCCGTTATGTGACCGTCCTGGAAGGAATTCAGGATCTCACGGAAGAGAGCTGCCGCATCCTGTATTCCGCTGGCTGTGATCTCTTCCTTGACAGAGTTGAGCCACTGGCGCAGGAACATGACCGTCTTGCTGAGGCGGTTGCAGTGGCGAAAAACAGTGATCTGGTGATTCTGGTTCTCGGCCTGGACGAAACACTGGAAGGAGAACAGGGCGATACAGGAAACAGCAGTTTTTCTGGAGACAAGGAAACGCTGCTTCTCCCGTGGCCGCAGAGACTGCTCCTGAAGCGGGTTCTGGACGTTGGGAAGCCAACCGTAATAGTCCTCATGGCAGGAAGCGCCATTGATCTCGGCTCAGACCAGGAAAAGGCTGACGCCATCCTGTTCAGCTGGTATCCGGGTGCAGGAGGCGGCCGCGCCGTAGCCGAACTGCTTTTTGGGAATGCCTCTCCCTCCGGGAAGCTTCCGGTAACCTTCTATTCCAATCAGGCACTGCAGGAACTCCCCGCGTTTACTGACTATTCCATGACCGGAAGAACATACCGGTATTACACGGGCGTTCCCCTCTATCCGTTCGGATACGGCCTTGGCTACAGCAGATTCCGGCTGATTAGCCTTTCTGCCGATTCAAAATGCGCCCGTGTCAGTGTTCGGAACGAGGGGAAGCAAGAAGCGGATCAGGTGATCGAGCTTTATCTGAAAGATAACCGGTCTCCCTGTTCGCCCCCGAATCCCGTACTTTGCGGCTTTCGCAGAATCCGGCTTGCAGCCGGCGCAGAAGCCGGATTTGAGATTCCTCTCGATGCCGACGCCTTCACCGTTGTTGATTATGAAGGCCGACGTATTCCCGGCAGCGGAAGCTGGACGCTCTTTGCAGGCTTCGGAGCGCCGGACAAGCGGACAGAGGAACTCACCGGAGAGAAGTCCCTCAGCTTCTGCCTGGATCTATCATGAAAAGACTTTGGCTGACCGCTCAAGCCGTGCCCTCGCTGGACAGGGGGCTCAGGTGCGGGAAGCCAGATCTTGATAAGACACAGAAAAACAACAAAACAGGAGGAAACACCATGAAAAAGATTCTTGCACTTGTGCTCACGCTCAGCATGATCTTTGCTCTGGCCATCTGCGGCACAGGCACTGCCTCTGCTGCCGATGATCAGACCGTTCTGACCATGTGGTGCATCGCCACCGAGAGCGACGCCAATCGCCCCGCCTATGAGAAGGCCATCGCCGCATTCGAAGAAGCGCACCCCGATATCAAGATCGAGTGGGAAGCATTTGAGAACGAGTCCTACAAGACCAAAATCAAGGCTGCCATGAATGCCGGTACTGATCTGCCTGACATTTTCTTCACCTGGTCCGGCGCTTTCCTTGGCGATTTTGTCGATGCCGGCCGTGTATACTGCGTGAATGATGCCTACAAGCCCTTCGCAGATCAGCTGCCCGAAGTGATGCTGTCCAACTCCACCTATGGCGGCGATCACTACGCTATTCCTCTGACCTACAACATCGTTACTCTCTTTGCCAATATGGATCTGCTTGGCGAGGTCGGCTGGGATCATGTCCCCGAGACCTATGAAGATCTGACTGCCTGCTGCGATGCGCTTGTCGAAAAAGGCATCGTCCCCTTCGGATGCGCAGGCAAGGAGACCTGGTGTGTCACCGAGTATCTTGAGCCGATCATCCAGAAAACCATCGGCTATGAAGCCCTCAACGATATCTTCTCCGGCAACGGCACCTGGAACGATCCCGCCATCGCCACCGCAGTTGACACCCTGCAGGAAATGATCAGCAAAGGATACTTTGATCCCAACGGCATGGCCCTGGGCAATGATGAAGTAAAAGCCAACTTCATTGCCGGCAAGACCGCCTTCTATCAGAACGGCTCCTGGAACTGCGGCGAAGTCAATGACGGTGTTGCGAATGCGGCAGTCGGCCTCTTCCCCGTCATGGACGCTGAAAAAGCCACCTATGGTCAGGTCATCGGCGGCCCCTCTGACTCTCTGGCTGTTACAGCCTCCTCTCCCAACGCCGAGCTTGCCGCACAGGCCGCTTTTGAGCTGGGCAAGGAGATCTGCCACTATGGTTACCTGGCCGGCTCCGGTCTGCCCGCCTGGACACCTGATTATGACACAAGCGAAGTGAAGCCTCTGGTCGCTGATGTTGCCAACATCGTCGCTGCCTCCGATGGCATGACTCTGTTCGGTGATACCGCTATGAGCGCTGATCCCGCCAACACTTATCTGGACTACGTTGCACTTGTCTACGGCAGCGAAATCAACGGAACCGACTTCGTGGAAGGTCTCACAAACGACCTTGGATGAATCTTCCGGAATGGTTCGCATAGTCACAGATAAATAAACAGATTATCATCAGGGAATAACCGAGGCGGTCTTTTCCGGATTGTCCAGGAATCCGGAAAAGCCGCCTCAAATGGCCGGGAAGGAACGAAACAATGCATAAACAGTATAGCAATAAATGGCAGATTCTGGTCTTTCTTCTGCCCGCGCTGATTCTCTTCTGCGGTATTCTGATCGCGCCGATTGGCGCATCGCTTTATTACAGCTTTTTTGACTGGAACGGCATCGGTGCAAAGACCTTTATTGGCCTGTCTAATTATAAAGAATTGTTCCACAGCAATGCCATCGGTTTTATGAAAGCGCTGCGCAATTCTCTGCTTCTGGCGGCACTTTCTGTTTTTCTGCAGCTGCCGCTCGCGCTCGCCTTCGCACTGACACTGGGCAAGAGAATCAAAGGAGAACGGTTTTTCCTGTCCGTATTCTTTATGCCCGTATTGATTTCCACAGTGGTTATCGGGCAGCTCTGGCTGAAAATCTATAACCCCGATTACGGTATCCTGAATGTCTTTCTTCGCAGCATTGGGCTTGACAATCTTGCTCAAATCTGGCTTGGCAACAAAAAAACCGCCCTGGGGGCGGTATTTGTACCAACACTGTGGCAATATGTTGGCTACCATATGCTTCTGCTTTACGCCGGGGTAAAGAGTGTACCATACGAACTGCGGGAAGCCGCCATGCTGGACGGAGCATCAGATGCCCAGATTAACCGTTATATCGTGCTGCCCTATATTAAGCCTATCATTCGTATCAGTGTAATTTTTGCCGTAACAGGCTCACTGAAATCCTTTGACCTTATCTATGTACTCACAAACGGAGGTCCGCTGCACTCAACTGAAGTGCCAAGCACACTTATGATAAGCATGCTGTTTTTGCGAAACCGGTTCGGCATGGGCAGCACCATCGCTGTTCTGCTGATTTTACTCTGCTTCGGTTTTGCACTGCTGATCAACGCGATCTTCAAGGAGGAGAACTGACATGAAAAACACCGGCAAAGGTGCGAGGATTGCCATCTATATCGGGCTTATCTTCTGGGCACTGATCAATCTCTTTCCTGTATATTGGATGTTTACTTTCTCTCTGAAGAACAACGCGGAAATCTTCGGTGAAAATGTTATCGGTCTTCCGCAACACTGGCTCTGGTCCAACTATACAAGTGCTCTGAAGACAGGACATATGGCCAAGTACTTCCTGAACAGTGCAATTGTGGCAACCGCAACCATTCTGATCACTCTTGGCGTAGCGCTGATGGCAACCTTTGCTCTGACGAGAATGATCTGGAAACAACGCAAAAACCTTAACAAGTTCTTTATGCTGGGTCTGACGATCCCCATTCATGCGTCTATTGTTCCGGTCTATGTGACACTGTCAAGGCTGCATCTGCTGAACACCTACTGGGCCCTCATTATCCCCTATTCGGCTTTCTCTCTGTCCATGGCAATTCTGGTCTGCACAGGCTTTATGAATGAGATTCCCCGTGAACTCGACGAATCTGCCTGTATTGACGGCTGTAGCACCTGGGGCATTTTCCTTCGCATTATTGTTCCGCTGATGAAACCAGCTGTTGCGACCGTTGGTATTTATACATTCCTGCAGTGCTGGAATGAACTCATGTTTGCCAATATCTTCATCAGCAAAACCGCTTTGAAGACCCTGCCGGTCGGCGTACAGGCCCTTTCCGGGCAGTATACGACAGAATGGGGGCCAATTGGCGCCGCTCTGGTGCTGGCAACTTTCCCGACTCTACTTCTTTATGTGTTCCTGAGCAAGAAGATTCAGGACAGTTTTGTGGCCGGTGCCGTAAAGGGCTGATTCTTACATTCACTATTCAAGCACGCTGCCAGGTCTTACAGACCTGATGCGGCGTGTTTTTTCTTCGTCATGCCAGAATCCTCCTTGCGCCGCGCGCCTGCATGTGATAAACTAAAGGCAGGTTCCCAGCCCAGTCGGGATGGATGGAATGCTATCTTGATTTTCAAAGGAGCATGCAATATGAAGAAGATTTTTTCTCTGATCCTCTGCCTGCTGTTGTTTGTCAGCATGTTTGCCGTTACCGCCTTTGCGGATTATCCCCGCAGCCCGCTGACGGGAGATGAGAGCAACGTTGCTCTCTGGATTGTCATCGGCGTACTCGCAGCAGCCGCTGTTGCAGGCATCGTGACGTATCTGATCCGCAGCCGCAAGCGCTGAATTCATTTGCAGATAACCATGGTTTCTGTTTTTCCAAAAACCTGAGCCGCTGCAAAACCGATGTTCCCTGACATAAAGCCCGCTCCTGCCTGTCGGTTCTGCCGTCAAGCGGGAGCTGCTTTGTATTGGAAAGGTGAGATTCAATGGCACAAAGAATTATCGCAGCCGGGCACATCTGTCTTGATATCACGCCTGTATTTCCCTCCAGCGTCCGGGGCCAGCCTCTGCAGGCGCTTCTTCAGCCCGGAAAGCTTCTGCAAATGGAGGGAGCCGATGTCCATACCGGCGGGAGTGTAGCCAACACCGGCCTCGCCCTGAAGCTTCTGGGAAATGACGTCACACTTCTCGGAAAAATCGGTACAGACTCTTTCGGAGAGATGGTAAAAGCCATCGCTTCTTCTTATGGGACTTGCGGTCTGATCGAAGCTTCCGGTTGCACCACTTCCTATTCCGTGGTATTGGCAGTTCCCGGCTATGACCGGATCTTTCTTCATGACCCCGGCGCAAACGACAGTTTTTCCAGTGCGGATATTCCGGATGAAGTGCTGAAGGATGCTGTGCTGTTTCATTTCGGCTATCCTCCGCTCATGAAGCGTATGTACTCAGCCGGTGGAGTTGAGCTTACGCGCATATTTCAGCGGATGAAGGAGCTTGGAATCGCAACGAGTCTGGATATGGCTGCTGTTGATCCGAATTCTGACGCTGGTCATGCCGACTGGCGGGCGATTCTCCGCTCAGTGCTTCCATATGTGGATTTCTTTGTCCCTTCTTTTGAGGAACTCTGCTTCATGCTGGATCGAAGCCGCTTCCATCGACTGAATCAGGAGGGTGACATGACGGCCGGCCTGGATCTTCTGGCAGAGGCCATGCCTCTGGCGGAGGAAGCAGTCTCAATGGGCTGCCGCAGTGTGCTGATCAAATGCGGAGTCAGCGGTATGGTCTACAGAACAGCCGGAGCAGATGAAGTCCGAAAGATTGGCAGAAGGCTGACGCTGGATTATGAAGGGTGGTCCAACCGAAAAGGCGTTATCCCCTGCTACAAGGCGGAGATCATCCGCTCCGGAACCGGCGCAGGCGACACGAGTATTGCAGCCTTTCTGACTTCTGTATTGCGAGGGTATGGCCCAGCTGAATGTGTTTCTCTGGCTGCGGCAGAGGGCGCCTGCTGTGTGACATCCTATGATGCTCTCAGTGGACTTCGACCGATTGAAGAGCTCAGGGACAGGATACGTGCCGGCTGGGAAACAGTCTAACAGAAGGGAGGTATTCGATATGCTTGTCAATATGAATGATGTACTGTATCCCGCACAAAAGGAAAAATACGCTGTCGGCTTCTTCAACGCTGTCAACGTGGAAATGGCCAGAGCTATCATCGAAACCGCCGAGGAGCTCCGCTCTCCTGTCATGATCGGCACTGCCGAAGTTCTTCTGCCTGCCATGCCGCTGGAAAACGTCGCGGATTATCTGCTTCCCATGGCAAAGCGGGCCAGCATCCCTGTCTGCGTTCATTTTGATCACGGGCTGAGTTTTTCCAAATGTATGGAAGCACTGAAGCTCGGGTTTTCTTCCATCATGTACGACTGCTCAACAGAAGAATACGAAAGCAACGCGGAAAATGTCGCGGAGATGGTGAAGATCTGCCATGCCCTTGGGGTGACCGTTGAAGGAGAGCTCGGGCATGTTGGCGATAACGAAGGAGCCGGGAGGCTGGTAAAGCCGAGCGATTATTTTACAGATCCGGTCTTTGCAGAAGACTATGTCCGGCGTACCGGGATCGATTCACTTGCCGTAGCAGTTGGGAACGCGCATGGCGATTATAAGTTTCCTCCCAGGCTGGATTATGACCGTATTGAAACAATTGCCTGCAAAGCAGCCATACCACTGGTGTTGCACGGAGGCAGCGGACTCGCCGACAGCGATTTTCGCACCGCCATCCGGAAGGGTATCTGCAAAATCAACATTTTCACCGATCTGGACAAAGCCGGGAAAGCCGGAGCTGAGACCGGGCTGAAAGCTTCCTGCAGGACTCTGATGGGCCTTATTCCCTATGAAATTGATGCCATGAAATCGATTGTGAGGGAAAAAATGATACTGTTCGGATCCATCGGGAAAGCCTGATGCAGGCAATCTGGCCGTAACACAATTCATTCTTTTCGTAAACCGAATACCCAAAAAGTGCCAAAAAGAAGCTGAGCAGCAAAACTGTCTGCCCAGCTCTTTTGCTTGATATTCTATTATACTCTTTCAATCCAGGATTGTATCCGCTTTCCGTTGATTGGGAGAAAGAATCCCGCGACAGGCCCGACCAGGAGCGCACAGATTACTGTGCCGATTCCAAAAATTCCTCCAAGCAGCCAGCCGATCACGACGAAGCAGATATCCACAATCACACGTATGATGCTGAATTTGCGGTGCAGTTTATCACTTATCACGATGGCGACAAGATCATTCGGCCCTGTGCCTGCCTCTGATTTGATCACAACGGTCATGCCGTATGCAAGAATCACGCAGCCGGCGGCAAGAACAAGGATGCGAACCGGGAACTGCGCCTCCGACAGGTTCAGCGGAGATAGAAGCGAGGAGAAAAAATCAATGATCGGGCCACCGAAAACCATGCAGATTAGTGTGCCGATTTTGACATAACTTCTGTCTGCGAACAGGAGCACCAGTATGATCAGAAGACTCACCGCGATATGGACACGGCCATGTGTCAGAAAGGCCCAGCCTGTTGCTGCGGAGAGGGAACGAAACAGCCCCTGAACCATCACATTAAACGGGTCTGATCCAAGCTCTGTCAGCAGGAAGAGCGTAACGCCGAAGTGGGCGATAATCAGTCCGATCAGCAAAAACAGTATTCTGAGAATCCATTCTTTTTTCATACCATCATCTCCCCCGGCAAAAAAGTACAAAGAACCTGGAGTGTACCAGACATGTCCTGAGAGCGCAGGAATCTTCCCCGTGATCTCCAATTCAGGAAGGGGAGAGTCCCGGCAATTATGAACCGGCCAAAAAGGGAGCTGCGCAAAGACTGTCTTTTGCTGCAGCTCCCTCGGATAATTCAAGGATTATCGCCTGTCTGTGATCAGCCGCGGAAGAGGATGTTGTTCACAATACCTTCCAGATATTCCTGTCTTCCGGAACCCGGATCTGCCGGCTTTTTGAGTTTTGCCGCATGTGCCGCGCATTCTTCCAGTGTTACCGTTCCTTCACGGATCTTCAGGCCAATCCCCTCATTGTAGCTCGCATAGCGCTCTTCAACAAAGCTGTCGATGCGGCCGTCTTCAATAATCTCTGCCGCCTTGATCAGTCCGAGGGCGAAGGAATCCATGCCGACAATGTAAGCATAGAACATGTCTTCCATCGTATTGCTCGGGCGGCGGTTCTTGGAGTCAAAGTTCAGGCCGCCTCTCAGCCCGCCTGCCTTAACAATCTCGTACATGGCCATGGTCGTGTCATAGATGTTGCTCGGGAACTGGTCTGTATCCCATCCGAGGAGCATATCGCCCTGGTTTGCGTCCACAGAACCCATCATGTTGTTAATCGCAGAGACACGCAGCTCGTGCTGGAAGGTATGCCCGGCAAGCGTCGCATGATTCGCTTCAATATTCATGCGGAAATCCTTGTCGAGACCATATTTTCTCAGGAAGCCAATGGCCGTGGCAGCGTCGAAGTCATACTGATGCTTCATGGGCTCTTTCGGCTTCGGCTCAATATAGAAGTCGCCTTTGAAGCCAATGCTTCTGCCGTAATCACGTACGATGCGGAAAAGCGTGGCAATGTTTTTCTCTTCCAGCGCCATATTGGTGTTCAGAAGTGTCTCATAACCTTCGCGGCCACCCCAGAATACATAGCCCTTCGCGCCGAGCTTGACAGCGTTTTCAATCCCTTTCTTTGCCTGTGCAGCAGCAAAGCAGAAAACATCCGCGCTGTTGCTGCTCCCCGCTCCGTTCATAAAACGCGGATTGCCGAACATGTTGCAGGTTGTCCAGAGGCACTTGATATCCGTTCCGGCAGTTTTTTCGAGGATATAATCGGTAATCTCATCGAGGCGTCGGTTGGTCTCGCTAATATCATCGGGATCTTCCGGCACAATATCCACATCGTGGAAGCAGTAATATTTGATGCCGAGCTTCTTCATAAACTCGATACCCGCATCAACCTTGGCCTTCGCATGCTCCATGGTACCCGGCGCAACGCCAAAGCTCTTGTCTGCCGTTCCCTGGCCAAACATGTCCACACCATTTGCGCAGAGATTATGCCACCATGCCATGGCAAAGGGAAGGTGTTCTTCCATTGTCTTACCGAGGATCACTCTCTTCGGATCATAATACTTAAATGAAAGCGGGTTTTTGCTGTCCTTTCCTTCAAACTTGATCTCGGGAATATTCGGGAAATACTGGTTCATTTTAGTCTATCCTTTCTGTTATTATTTGACTTAGGTTTCATGGCCTTCTTCGCCCGAGGGATTACTTCTTTCACTTTCTCCCTGATGAGTCGGCCGAAGATCCCGGTAGTATCGTCTCCACGTGTAGACGGCAAACAGCACTGCTGCCGCCGCAAACACAATTCCTGAGGTCCAGGAAAGCCAGACCGGGAGAGCGGATGCTCCCTGCAGCGAATCGCGGATAATCGTCCAGGCAAGATACAGGAAATAGACCACCGCTACCGTGCGGAGCGTGGCGGAAGTAACTGCCTTCTGCCTGCGGATTTCATTGTACTGGTTCTCTCTGCCGTCGTGCATCATGCATTCAGCACCGGAAACAGTGCTTTCATTACCGGATAAATCTGCCGAAACTTCTGGTATTGTGTCTCATAACGGGCGCTGATTTCCGGATCAGGCTGAATAGTGCCAGTAATCTTCACAAGACGCCCGGCAGCTTCCTTTACCGATTCATATTCCCCGCAGGTGACAGCTGCCAGCATGGCTCCGCCGTATCCAGGTCCCTCTTCCGATTCGATCATTTCTAGTTCGAGATTGCACACATTCGCCATGATTTCCCGCCAAAGAGGACTTTTCGCACCTCCGCCACAGATCCGGCTTTTCTTCAGTTCGAGGCCTAGGGATCGTGCAACTTCAAGCGAATCCCGGATAGCGAAAGCAACACCCTCCAGAACCGCCTGCATCAGATCGCTTCTGCAGGTGTCCATGGTCAGTCCGGTAAAAGTTCCTCTCGCCTCCACATCGTTGATTGGTGAGCGCTCGCCCATCAGATATGGCAGGAAGAACACCCTGTTTCTCCCAAGTTTTTCCGGCGTAATGTCTTTCTGCTCGGACGCATAGTCCTCCGTATGCAGCACATCCTCACAGAACCACTTGTTACAGGAAGCAGCCGAGAGCATGCAGCCCATCAGATGATAGCCGCCGTCCGCATGCGCGAAGGCATGCAGCGCGTTATTCGGGTCAACGCCAAACTTCTCGGACGAGATAAAGATCGTTCCGGACGTTCCGAGGCTGATATTGCATCCACCTTCTCCTACAACACCGGTCCCGATTGCCGCCGCGGCATTATCGCCTGCCCCCGCACAAACTTTAACCTGATCGGATAGTCCCAACTGCTCTGCCACCTCCGGCAGAAGTGTGCCTATGCAATCGTAGCTTTCATAAAGGCCCGGCATCTGAGCCTCGGAAACGCCGCAGATTTCGAGCATCTCTCTGGACCAGGTTTTGTTTTTGACGTCCAGCAACAGCATTCCGGATGCATCGGAATAATCGCAGCTGTGCACGCCCGTCAGGCGGTAGTTCAGATAATCCTTGGGTAGCATAATCTTCCGGATACGTCGGAAGTTCTCTGGTTCATTCTCACGCATCCAGAGAAGCTTCGGTGCGGTGAAGCCTGCAAAGGCGATGTTTGCCGTGAGTGCAGACAGTTTCTCCTTCCCCACAACCGTATTGAGCCATTCGGTTTCCTTACCTGTTCTGCCGTCATTCCACAGAATTGCAGGCCGGATAACCCGGTCCTCCTCATCGAGAACCACCAGGCCGTGCATCTGGCCTCCACAGCCGATTCCTGCAACCTGTCCGCGCTCACGGTCTGTCACCAGTTCACGAAGTCCGGCAAAGGTTTCAAGCACCCAGTCCTCGGGGTTCTGCTCCGACCAGCCTGGATGGGGGAATGAGAGAGGGTATTCCCGGGAGACGATCCTGTGAATCTTTCCCTCTCCGTCCATCAGAAGCAGCTTTACTGCAGATGTGCCAAGATCTATGCCAATATAATACATTGTCTGCTCCCTTCCGAATCGATTCGATTTCTGTCTTCTGCCCGATCAGTTATTCTGCTTCTTCGACACCACGTCAAAGATGACAGCTGCCAGAAGAACCAGACCCTTTACAACCTTCTGGTAGTTTGCATCAACGCCCATGATACTCATGCCGATATTGATAACACCCATCAGCAGCGCGCCGATAATTACACCGGGGACCGTGCCGACACCGCCGTAGGCGGATGCGCCGCCGATGAAGCAGGAGCCGATGGCGTCCATCTCGTAGTTCTGTCCGTATGTAGGCTGAGCGGAAGTCAGTCGGGCGATCGTCAGAATACCCGCAAGCCCTGCAAGCAGGCCCATGTTCGCATAGGCGAAGAAGTAGATGCTCTTGGTGTTGATTCCTGAAAGCTTCGTCGCAGTCTCGTTGCCGCCAATAGCATAGAGATAACGGCCAACAGTTGTCTTGGAGGTAATATACGTGTAGATCAGAACGGCCAGCGCAACCCAGATCAGCGCCATAGGCAATCCCTTATACTGTGCCAGACGCAGAGTGAAGAACATTACTGCCGCCACAATGATCACAGCAGTAATCACTGTTTTTACCAAAGAATCAACCTCAAGACCGGCGCGTTTTCTCACTGTACGGTTGCGGATGGTGAAGAACAGATACAGCACGCAGGCCAGGGCACCTACGACAATGCAAAGGATATTGATACTCGTGCCCCCGAAGAAATCCGGTACATAGCAATTGGCGCCGCCGCCAAAAATCTGTACGAACTTCGCATTGGTAACAGAGACTGTCTTGCCCTGCAGCACCACATTCGAGAGGCCACGGAATACCATCATACCTGCGAGGGTTGTGATGAAGGGAGGGACCTTCACATAGGCAATCCAGAAAGCCTGCCAGGCCCCAATCAGGAGGCCGACCACCAGCATCACGAGAACAGCCAGCCACATGTTTAAATTACTGCGCATCAGCACGGCACCGATGGTTCCGACAAAGCAGACAACCGAGCCGACAGAAAGGTCGATGTTACCGCCGGTCAAAATGCAGAGCAGCATGCCGGTTGCCAGCACGAAAACATATGCATTCTGGGATATGATATTCGTGAGGTTCTGCGGCATAAGCAGCTTGCCGCCCGTGCGCCAGGTAAAGAAAGCAGTTACCAGGACGAGCGCGATAATCATGGTATATTTCTGGACAAATCCCAGAACTTTCGTTTTTGTACTCATTGCACTTACTCCTTTGCCGCAGTATCTGTTGCGAGGATACAAGCCATAATCTTTTCCTGACTGGCTTCATCCCGCGTGAATTCGCCCACGAGCCGGCCTTCGTTCAGGACATAAATTCGGTCGCTCATACCCAGGACCTCAGGGAGCTCGGATGAAATCATGATGACAGACTTCCCTTCTGCCACCAGTTCGTTGATAATGCAGTAAATCTCATACTTTGCACCGACATCAATGCCTCTCGTCGGCTCGTCCAGTATCAGGATATCCGGATCGGCATACATCCACTTTGCCAGCAGCACCTTCTGCTGGTTGCCGCCGGAAAGATTTCCCACATTCTGCTGTACCGACGGGGTCTTCGTGCCCAGCTTTACCCGATACTCTTCCGCAACAGCAAGCTCCTTGTCAAAATTGATAACGCCGCGGTTTGAAACCCCATTCAGGTTTGCAAGCGTCGTATTGACATAGATTGGATTCGATAGAATCAGTCCGTTTCCTTTCCTGTCTTCTGTGACGTAGGCCAGGCCGTGATCAATCGCCTGTCTGGGAGAATGCAGATGGACTTCCTTCCCATTCAGAAAAAGCTGCCCGGAGATACCGGTTCCATAACTGTGGCCAAAAAGGCTCATCGCAAGCTCGGTCCGTCCGGCACCCATCAGCCCGGAGAAGCCCACGACTTCGCCCTTGCGGACATGGAAAGATACATCGTCCACAACCTTCTGATCGGAATAGATCGGATGATACACCGTCCAGTTTTTCACTTCCAGAGCAATCTCGCCGACTTTCACATCATGCCGTTTCGGGAAGCGGTCATCGATGGAACGTCCGACCATACCTCGTATGATGCGGTCTTCGCTGAAGTCATCTTTGCCTTTTGTCAGCGTCTCAATTGTGTGACCGTCACGAAGAACTGTGATGTCGTCCGCCACATAGGATACTTCATTCAGCTTATGAGAAATGATAATGGATGTCATGCCCTGTTTCTTGAACTCCAGAAGCAGATCCAGCAGTGCCTGGGAGTCTTCTTCATTCAGGGAGGATGTGGGCTCATCCAGAATCATCAATTTTGCGTTTTTTGCAAGCGCCTTGGCAATTTCAACCATCTGCTGTTTGCCAACGCCAATATCCTTGATCAGAGTCTTGGAGGATTCTGAAAGGCCGACAATCTTCAGATATTTCGTTGCTTCCGCATGGGTTTCATCCCAGTTGATGGCAAACCTCTTCCCACGCTCATTTCCCAGAAACATGTTTTCGCCGATTGTCATGTAGGGAATCAGCGCAAGCTCCTGGTGGATAATCACAATGCCTTTTTCCTCGCTGTCCTTCAGCTTGTGAAAGTGGCATTCCTCGCCATTATATATTATTTCACCCGTGTAGCTTCCATAGGGATACCAGCCGCTGAGCACATTCATCAAAGTGGATTTCCCCGCGCCGTTTTCGCCGACCAGGGCATGTATACTTCCGCGCTCCACTTTGAAGTTGACATCATCAAGTGCCTTTACACCGGGAAACTCCTTGGTGATCCTTCTCATTTCCAATATATAATCCGCCAAAATATCCCCTCCATCGTTGAGAGTTCTCTCTATGGAAAACGGGCAAGGCGGTTTCCCACCTTGCCCGCCTATAGGCTAAATTGTGATAACTGCTCTATTCTGTCAAAATCAGCCGTTTTCGATCTGATCCATGGTGTAGTAGCCAGAAGCGATCAGCAGCTCCTGAGAGTTGTCAACCGTGCAGGCGACAGGCTCGCAAAGGAAGCTGGGGATAACGCCAGTGCCGTTGTCATAGGTCTCGGTGTCGTTGACAGGGGGCTCAGCACCCTTCATCAGAGCATCGACCATTTCAACAACCTTCGCAGCAAGAGTACGGGTATCTTTGAAGACGGACATGGCCTGCTTGCCGTCGATGAGATTCTTCATGATGGCAATGTCGCAGTCCTGACCGGTGATGACCGGCCACTTGCCGGTATAGGAGGATTCAAGCGCATTCTCTACGCCGAGAGCGGTGGAGTCGTTGGAGGCGAGAACAGCATCAAGCTGAGTGCCGTCGGCATAGTTGCTGGAGAGAATGTTCTCGAAACGGGCCTGGGCTGCGTCGGTTGCCCAGTTGGCGGTGGCAACAACGGCCTTCTCAACCTGGCCGGAGGGGCATACCAGCTTGCCGCTGTCAAGATAGGGCTGCAGGATGCTCATAGCGCCGTCAAAGAAGAAGTTAATGTTGTTGTCGCCCGGGTCGCCGGTGATGAACTCAATGTTGAAGGGGCCTTCCGCGTTGTCCAGATCCAGTGCATCGCGGATAAACTCGCCCTGTGTGGTACCAACCAGCCAGTTGTCAAAGGTGGCATAGTAGGAGACAGCATCGGAGTTCATGATCAGACGGTCGTAGGCAATGACGGGGATGCCAGCCTCTTTGGCCTGGGCAAGAACCGTGCCAAGAGAATCACCGTCGATGGACGCAATGACGAGAACTTTGCAGCCGTTGGCGATCATGTTCTCAATCTGGGATACCTGGGTGGCGATGTCATTGGCGCCGAACTGAAGATCGACGGCATAGCCGGCCGCTTCCAGCATGGCCTTCATGTTTTCGCCATCCTGGTTCCAGCGCTGCAGGTCCTTGGTGGGCATAGCAACGCCGACAAGTTCCGCATCCTCAGCGACCGGTGCGGCAGCAGGAGCTGCGGTCTCGGTAGTTGCGGCGGGCGCGGCGCTCTGACCGCAGGCGGCCAGTGCGAACACCATAACCAGTGCGAGGACTAGTGCAAGTGTCTTTTTCATACGTTTCCTCCTTAATGTCCTTTTCGGACGAAATCGTGAGCCGTAAACGGCTTATTACACGCTAATTTTACAAATTTGAAATAATAGTGTCAAGTTATTTTAAACAACCGTACAATAATTTGTTGTGTATCACCAGTTTTTCTCCTACTTAATTGTGCAAAATACTGTATCTCAGGGGAAAGTTTTATAAAAATTCTTTTCTTAAGTTGAGTAAAGTTTCTTGACAGAATCCTTCCACATGTTAAAATAACGTCATCAAAGATGATGTACGGCTTCTATACGATAGCACAAGGATTGTGAAAGCAATATTACTTTTCTAGGAAGGAGAGCACGGCGTATGCAGGAGAGTATGTCATTTCTCTCACCTCAGCTGCCAATTAGAAGTAGGCTGTACCGCACACTGTACAAATCCACCGATTTCTGCTCGAGACAGATGCTGGCGGCGGAATGCGGCATCAGTATGCCGACCCTGTACCAGAATCTCGCGCAGCTGATGGATGAAGGGCTTGTCCGGTATTCCGGTGAAGACCGGTCCACTGGTGGGCGGCGTGCTCAGGGGCTTGATATTGTCCCGGATGTGAAACTTGCCGTTGGCATCGCCATATCAGAGCGGCATCTTCGTATTGCCTTGGCGGATCTCCGACTGAAGGAACTGGCATACCGGATGGTCCCATTTGACCTTTCCAGCCACCTGACCGGGAAGGAGGCCTTGCTTCCCGGACTTCTGGATGAATTCCTGAACGATCAACATGTGGACCGGTCCAAGCTCCTCGGGGTGGGCATCGCACTCCCGGGCCTGGTCTCCCACCGACAGAATAAGGTGGATTATGCCCCGACCTTAGGGCTGGAGGGGATTCCCTTTAATCTCATCACCCGAGGAATCCCATTTCCCGTAACCGTGGAAAACGACGGTACCGCAAGCGGCTTTGCGGAGTGCTTTCTGCAGCGTTCCGGGAACAACCTCGCATATTTTTCTCTGGAATACGGGGTGGGCGGTGCCGTCCTGATACATGGCGAGCCATTCTTCGGGGATCATTCCCACTCGGGAGAGTACGGTCATATATGTGTGGAGCCGGGAGGACTCGCCTGCAGTTGCGGAAAGAACGGCTGCCTGGAGGCCTACTGTTCTGCAAAAAGGATCGAGACAACCTTTGGGATATCGGTCAGTGACTTCTTCAAGGGTGTCCGGCAGCACGTCCCCCAGTATGAAGCACTGCTCTATGATATGCTCCGGCACCTTGCTGTGGCGATCAACAATGTTCACATGGTTCTGGATTGTGATATTGTGCTTGGCGGGTTCCTTTCGGAGCATCTTCAGCCATATCTTCCCGTTTTAAAACAGTATGTGCTCGCCGGAAACCGCTTCATCCGGAACGCGGACTTTATCCGCCTCAGTTCAGTCCGGCATCACATTACGCCCCTCGGTGCTGCCCTGTATTACATCCGCGAGTTTGTCGATAGTATTTAACCCTGAACAGTGAACACACTATCACGATATTGAGATACGAGTAGGACGCCGGCAGCTTGGCCGGCGTCCTACTCGCTTGCGAAGATTATTGATTTCCAACGGCTGCTGCCACTGCGCGCTCAATGATGCGGCCGTTGACCGGCAGGAAAACACCCGCTACCGGCCCGACCAGAAACATGCACACGATAGTGCCGATGCCGACCGTTCCACCGAACAGGAAGCCTGACAGCGCGAAGACTGCGTCCACGACCACCCGGGTCATGCTGAAGCGGAAGTGAGTTTTGTCGCTGATGACTACCGCCACCAGGTCATTTGGGCCTGTTCCAGCGTCGGAGCGGATCACGATCGTCATCCCATAGGCGAGGATCACACAGCCCAGTACCAGCATCACCATTCTCAGCCAGAGCCCGGCACCTTGAAGTGCTGGCTCCAGGAATTGGGTGAAGATGTCAATAATCGGCCCGCCGAACAGCATGCACAACGCAGTCCCGATTTTTAGGTAACTCCGGTCCACAAACAGCAGAATCATCACAATAAGCAGGCTCACTGCGATATGTACCCGCCCATGGGTCAAAAAGGGGAGAGGAGCAATCCGCTCGCAAGTTCGGAACAGCCCTTGCACGAACACGTTAAAGGGATCGGAACCAAGATCGGACAGCAGGAAGAGAGTCACCCCCAGGTGCGCGATACAGAGACCTACCATCAGGATGACGATGCGGACCGTCCATTCTTTGAATCCTCGTTTCATTAGTTCACTCCTTGTCCGTCCGTTTGTTCCGTTGACCGGCATTTTTTGGTGATCACCGCCTCGGCGCAGCGCATCCCGTCCACTGCTGCGGAGGTAATACCACCCGCATAACCCGCGCCTTCGCCGCAGGGGTAGAGTCCATGGATGGGAGAGGAGAAATCTGCATCCCGGAGGATCCGAACCGGTGAAGAGGAGCGGGTTTCAGGCCCGGTGAGGACTGCGTCCGGTGCGTCAAAGCCCCGGAGCTGCCGGCCGAAGACCGGAATGGCCGCGGCCAGAGAGCCGGCGACCCGCCGGGGCAGCAGGGAATAGAGGTCCGCCCGGACGACCCCCGGCCGGTAGCTTGGTAAGACCCGGCCGGCATCAAAAGCGATATCCTCATCAGCAGGGGAGTGATCCTCTGCCTTTTTTTCTCCGGAGACTTTATTCCCGCCGGGAGGCGCCTGCCCGGCCTCCGCTGCTGCTGCGGCGCACAGGAATTCCCCGACCGTCTGGGAGGGGGCGAGATAGTTTCCTCCGCCGCAGCGGAAGGCGGCCCGCTCCAGCTCCCTCTGCCAGGTCATTCCGGCCAGCACTCCCTCGCCCGGGAACTCCTCCGGCTGGAGTCCCACCAGCAGCGCCGCGTTGGCGTTTTCTCCGTCCCGGGTGGAGTAGCTCATCCCGTTGGTAACCACGCCGCCTTCTTCCGAGGCGGCGGCGAAGACCTGCCCGCCGGGACACATGCAGAAGCTGAAAACTCCGGTTCCGTCCGGCAGATGTGTATGCAGGCTGTAATCCGCAGGCGGCAGCGTTCCCCGGGTTCTTCCATATTGGGCGCGGTCAATGTCCGCCTGCCGGTGCTCGATGCGCACCCCCATGGCAAAGGCCTTCCGTTCCATGGGGACCCCCTGTGCGTGCAGCGCCTCAAAGGTGTCCCGGGCCGAGTGCCCGATGGCGAGAATTACCCGGCGGCAGGGGAGAACTCCATCGCCCCCGGGGCCCTGAAACCGGAGCCCTGTGAGAGCGGAGTTTCGCACATCCAGTTCCAGCCCGGTCAGCCGGGTGCCGAAGCGAACCTCCCCGCCCAGAGAGAGGATCTCTTTCCGGATGCTCTCCACCACCGAAACCAGCACGTCCGTGCCGATGTGCGGTTTGGCGTCATAGAGCACCGACTCTCCGGCACCGTGCCGGTAGAACTCCTCCAGTACCCAGGCGATCCGCCGGTCATGGGTGCCGGTGTTCAGTTTCCCGTCGGAAAATGTGCCGGCGCCGCCCTCGCCGAACTGGACGTTGTTCTCCGGGTCCAGGGGGCCGCCGCTGCGGAAGGCCTCCACCGCCCGGTTGCGGGTGTGAACATCCTGCCCCCGTTCCAGCACGATGGGCCGCAGGCCCGCCCGGCTCAGCACCAGGGCGGCGAACATCCCCGCCGGGCCGAAGCCCACCACCACGGGCCTCTCGTCCTCCGCAGTTTTCTTTCCCTCTGCAACAGGGATCTCATATACCAGCGGCCGGTATTCCGCCACGTCGGGGTTCTTCCCGCAGCGCCGCAGAATGCCGGCTTCGTCTCCGGAGACCTCCACCGCCACCGAGCAGACCCAGCTCAGCTCCGGTTTCTTGCGGGCGTCCAGGGAACGCCGCTTCAGCTTCCACCGGGAGATCTTCCCCGGCGGGATCCGGAGCTTCCCTGCGGCAAGAGCCGGGAGCCGCTCCGCCAGGCGGGAAAATTCCTCCTCACCGGCGGGAAGACGAAGATTACGCACCAGAATCATGATCCGAGCCTCCCGGCCAGGACGCCGCTGGCCCAGGCCCACTGCAGGTTATACCCGCCGCAGGGTCCGTCGATGTCCAGAACCTCACCGCAGGCGAAGAAGCCGGGAACCAGCCGGCTTTCCAGCGTCTGGGGGTCAAACTCATCCGTACGCAGTCCCCCGGCGGTGACCTGCGCCGTATCAAAGCCGTCCACGCCTGTAACAGGCAGCTCAAAATCCAGGCACTTCCGGGCGGCGGCCCTCAGCTGATCCTCCGAGAGACCGGAGATGGGGCTCTGTCCCGGAATTCCGGCGGCCCGGGCCACAACCCGCCCCAGCCGGTTGTGCAGCATTCCGGTAAAGAGCTCCGAAGCCTCCGGGTCCGGGAACAGGGCCTGCCGGTTCTTCAGGAGGGAGAACAGCGCCTCCTCCTCAAAAGGCAGCAGCTTCAGGTGCAGGCTCAGCCCCTCGCCCCCGGATGCCGCCGCCCGGGAGAGGTCGAAGCCAGCGGGCCCCGAAACGCCGGTTTCTGTAAACTGCACTTCTCCCTTCACGGTCTGCAGCGCCTCGCCGGCCATGCCGGAAAGCTTCGTGCCCTCCCGCCGGAGGGTCATCTCAGCCTGTACCCGGATGCCCTTGAGGGCCCGGGGATACTCGGGTGCGGTCCGGATGCGGGTGAGGGAGGGGTAGAGGGCCGTGCGGTGATGGCCCAGCATTTTCGCAAGCTTGTATCCGTCGCTGCAGCCCCCCAGCTTTGAGCCCGCCGCGCCGCCGCAGGCCAGAATGACGGCGTCAGCCGTCACCTCGCCCGACTCCGCCCCGCTGAGCAGAAAGCCTCTGCCCCGGCGGAGGATCTTCTCCACCGGCCCTCCGCAGCGCAGCTCCACGCCCGCCCGCTCCAGGGCGAGGCGCAGCACGTCCAGTACGCTGTTGGAGGAATCCGACAGCGGATAGACCCGGCCGCCGGGCTCCGTCACAGTCAGCAGCCCCAGCTCTCCGAAAAAGCGCAGGGTATCCTCCGGAGTAAAGGCTGTGAGCGCCGGAACGGCAAAGCGGGGGTTATCCCCCTGATAGGCGGGGGGAAGGGCGTTTTCATTGCTCAGGTTGCAGCGCCCGTTTCCGGTGGCCAGGAGCTTCCGCCCCACCCGCTGCTGCCGCTCCAGCAGGATAACCCGCCGTCCGGGAGTTTGCGCCGCCGTCAGCGCCGCCATCATGCCGGAGGCTCCGCCGCCGATAACGGCGACTGTGGCAATGGGGTCCGGCTTGCGGCCTGGTTCCGCGGATTTCCCGCGGGTCCCGCATTTCTTTTGAGTCTCAGTTTTTTCAGGTGTCCGGTTCATGGAAACCTCCAGATCATCTTACAGTAAGCCTGCCAGCACAGGCAGCGCCCTGCCCAGGTCCTCCGGCGAGAGGTCGGAATAGCTCAGCAGGAAGGTGTGCTCCGGCGCCTCTGAAGGATTCAGGTAGTAGGAGGACAGGGGATTCAGCCGGATCCCCTGAGAGAGGAGCGCCTTATACAGCGCCTCGTCTGAGCGCCCGGTGTCCAGCTGCAGCAGAAAGTGCAGCCCCGAGTCCCGCTCCAGTACCCGGATCCGGTCGGCGGCGGGGCCTTCGGAGATCTGCCGCAGCAGTTCCCGCCGGAGCCGCGCATAATAGCGCCGCATACGGTTCAGGTGTTTTTCAAAATAGCCCTCGGCGATAAACTTCGCCAGGGTATACTGTTCAAAGGTCGAGACAGTACAGGAGTAAAACTGCAGCCGCCTGAAAAATTCCTCCGCCAGCTCCGGCGGCAGCACCATGTAGCTGATGCGCACGGTGGACGCCAGAGTTTTGGAAAAGGTGTTGACATAGATCACCTTCCCGTCCCGGTCGATGCTCTTCAGGGAGGGCACCGGCCGCCCGGTCAGGCGGAATTCACTGTCGTAGTCGTCCTCCAGAATGTAGCGGTTTTCCCTCGCCGCCGCCCACCGCAGAAGCTCCAGCCTCCGGCTCACCGGCATGGTGATCCCGGTGGGGAAGTGGTGGGTCGGGCTGATATGGGCGATGTCGGCGCCCGAGGCATCCAGCCCGGATACCGTAAGTCCGTCCCGGTCCAGGGGCGCCCAGCGGCACTCTGCCCCTGCGGCGCGGTAAATCTGCGCGGGTTTCCGGTAGCCCGGGTCCTCCAGACAGTAAATCCGCTCCCGGCCCAGCAGCTGGATCAGCAGCCCGTACAGGTACTCCGTGCCGGCTCCGACGATGATGCACCCGGGGTCCGTCTCCATCCCCCGGAAGGACCGCAGATGGGCGGCAATGGCTTCCCGCAGCGGATACACGCCCCCGCCCGGCGACGGCTGCAGCAGCTCCGGTCCCAGGTCATTCACAGTGCT
>CADBNC010000170.1 GCA_902795885.1 Oscillospiraceae bacterium | reverse complement strand
GTCGATCATGCCCTCGTCCACCAGGTCGCAGGCGATCTTCAGAGCGGCCTGCGCGGTGCGCTTGCCGTTGCGGCACTGGAGCATGTAAAGCTTGCCGTTCTCAACGGTGAACTCCATGTCCTGCATGTCGCGGTAGTGGTCCTCAAGGAGGGCGCAGACCTTGACGAACTGCTTGTAAGCCTCGGGGAACTTCTGCTGCATCTCGGCGATGGGCATCGGGGTACGGACGCCGGCCACGACGTCTTCGCCCTGGGCGTTGGTCAGGAACTCGCCCATCAGCTTCTTCTCACCGGTGGCGGGGTCGCGGGTGAAGGCGACGCCGGTGCCGGCGTTGTCGTTCAGGCTGCCGAAGACCATGGGCATGACGTTGACGGCAGTACCCCAGGAGTAGGGGATGTCATTCTGCTGTCTGTAGTAATTGGCGCGGGGGTTGTCCCAGGAACGGAACACGGCACGGATGGCTTCCTTCAGCTGAACAACAGGGTCAGAGGGGAAGTCTTCGCCCAGCTGGCGCTTGTACTCGGCCTTGAACTGCTCAGCCAGTTCCTTCAGATCGGCTGCTGTGAGCTCAACGTCATACTTGACGCCCTTGCGCTCTTTCATATCGTCGATCAGCTTCTCAAAATACTTCTTGCCGACTTCCATGACAACATCGGAGAACATCTGGATGAAACGGCGATAGGAGTCATAGACAAAACGTTCAAACTTGGGATCGGGGTTGCCCTTGATCATCGCAGCGACAACATCGTCATTCAGACCAAGGTTCAGGATCGTGTCCATCATGCCAGGCATGGAGGCACGCGCACCGGAACGGACAGAGACCAGCAGAGGATTCTCCAGATCGCCGAACTTCTTGCCGTTGATCTGTTCCATGATCTCAACATTCTTCATGATCTCGGCCATGATCTCATCGTTGATCTGCCGCCCGTCTTCATAATACTGGGTGCAGGCTTCGGTGGTGATGGTGAAGCCCTGAGGAACCGGCAGACCGATATTGCTCATCTCGGCCAGGTTGGCGCCCTTGCCGCCAAGGAGCTCGCGCATTTTTGCATTGCCCTCTGAGAACAGATAGACATATTTCTTGCTCATTGTCACATTCCTTTCCAAATTCGCAAATTTGTTAATAAATTTTTAACTACTCTTTCACTTTCAGCCAGCGTCTAATTTAACACAAAACCAGGGAAAAGATCAATGCATTTTCTTGACAAATTGTGTCTTTTTAACCGCCGGATTTCGTTGTCATTTCTTGCATAATCACGAAGAATTACCAAAAACCGGGGCAAAAAAGATACAAATCCGCCAAGCTGGAGATTCTGCCCGCCGCAGCGCCGGCGGTTGTATGGGGCAGCTGTACAGGCGGCCATTCTACAGCAAAAGGCAGAGTCCCTGCTTTTTACAGCAAAGGCTCTGTCTTTATGCTGTGTTTTTATTTATCAGCGGACGGATACACCTGTGGAAACCGGCGCGTTGCGTGCGGCATCGGGAATATCAACATCCCCAACGCCGTCAAAGTCATAGAGCTCCACGCTGACAAGGCATCTGTCAACATCGAGACCCACGTTCAGAAAGCTTCCCGCGAAGGAGGCGGCTCCGCCAAGACCGCCCTGCTGTTTGATGATATCCATGGCAAGATCCTTCACAAACGGCATCAGGGCATGCAGAGGGCCTGTCAGGTCGATGGTGCACTTTGTGACCATACCGTTATCCTTGTCGACACAGATCGTAACCGGCACATCCCCGGCGCTGCCGATGTTCAGATCGCTCCCGCTGACTGTCACACCCAGCATCCCGCTGAGCTGTGCAGCAAGGACATCCAGGTCAGCTGCGGAGACGAGATCATCCCACTTCACTATGCCTGAATAGACAACCGCTTCCGACCCCTTGACGGTTTCGGTTCCGGTCTCCTCGAATGTGGATGCGACCTTCGCAAGCCACTCGAGCGTCTCGGGGCTGAAGTTCAGGTCAGGCGCAGCCAAGGAACCGCTCTGCGGGTTAAACTTCCGCCAGGACGCACCGCCATCGGGTGAGAAATAGAGCAGAAGATCGCCGTTGACACTTTCCAGAAAGGCCTGCATCGCGGCCGTGTCATTGTCCTCCAGGGCGACATTCAGATCAAGCTTCACCTTCAGCGGCTCCCGGATGAATTCCGCTGTGCCGTTTACATCCACATTCATCTGGCTGGACAGAGCGGCACTGCCGAACATGCTGATACGCATGTCCAGGTCAGCGGAAAGATCCGCGCGCGCACTCTGCAGCTTCTGCATGTTCATCGCCGCGCCCGCCATTCTGGCTTCAAACATGCCGCAGCCGGCAAGTGCAAGTGCGAGAGCAAGAACCAGAACCGACGCGAGGATTGTTCTAAAACGGGTCATAGGCAAGTTCTCCTTTGGGAATCAATAAATGTGCTCCAAAATAAGGATCCGGCCTGATCTTCGAATACGAATACTCAGCCTTCGAAATAGTTATGCTCGGTATCCTTCCACATGGCCGTGCAGGCTGCGAGAGACAGGAATGCTTTCTCGGGATTATCGCTGCGGCCGGTGATGGCGATGGGAACGCGCGCGCCCACCAGGATGCCACAGGACTCGGCACCGCCGTTGAGCTGCAGGGCCTTGACCATGACGTTGCCCGTCATCAGGTTTGGAACCACGATGCCGTCAAACTCGCCGCAGCAGGGGCAGTCATAATTCTTCAGGCGGGCGGCTTCCTTGCTCATGATCAGGTCATAGGAGATGGGGCCGACGAGATTGCAGTCTTCAATCGGGTTCTGCATATGCTGGCGGACCATGGTCTGATCCTCGACAGTGTCGCGCATCTGGAAGCTCGGCTTCTCCACGAGGGAAAGAAGGGCAATGTTCGGATGATACACATCGAATACGCGCAGCGCCCGCACCATGTTCTTCGCGACTTCGCGGCGGCCGTCCGCAGAGGGATTGATCAGCAGCGTGACATCGGAAACCGCCAGAAGCTTCTCGTACCCGGGGATCTTAAGGAAGCACACATGCGTGACGAGGTTATCCTTTTTGATAAGGTGATTTGCCTTGTTCAGAACCGGCATCAGGAAGTCTCTCGTCGAAGTATTGCCGCGCATCAGTGCATCGGCATTGCCGGCCTTGATCATCTCGATGGCGAACTGAACAACGTTGGTGCTGTCGTCAACAGGCTGCAGATCGTATGAACGGTCAGAGACGCCGATTTTCTCGGTCATCGCCTGGATTCTCTTGTAATTGCCAATCAGAATCGGCTCAACGAAACCGTCCGCCTCTGCGGCAAAAAGGCCGGTCAGAATCGACTCGGAATCAGCACCGGCGATCGCGACACGCATCTTTTTCCCGGCAGCCCTTGCTTTGTTTACGATTGGCTCAAACTCTTTTGCGAACTCAATGTCCATGGTTGAAATACCTCCTGAAAAATTATCGTTAGTGGTAGAAAAATCAAATTTCTGCTGATTAGCATTCTATCACAAACGTGTCCCTTATGACAACAGAAATCTTGGAAAACCGGAAAATTATCCCTCCCCGCGCAGGTGCTCCCCCTTGCCAAACTTCCCATCTGCTTTTATAATAGAAGCATCCGGCGGCGAACCCCCATATTATGCCGGGCAGGAGGTCACCATGCGCAGCAAATATACCGTTCCTCTGAAAACCATCGTGCAGGAGATGCATCTTGAGGCACTGCATCTCTCGTCAAATTATGACACCGCGCTTCTGACCATGGCGGATGTCAACCGCCCTGCCATGCAGCTGACCGGTTTTTACAATTACTTTGACCCCAAACGCATCCAGGTCATCGGCAGGGTTGAGTCCACCTATCTGGATACCCTTTCCCATGAAGCACGCCTTGAGGCTTTTGACCGTTTCATGACCTATGATATTGCGGCGCTGGTCATCTGCCACGGCGTAACGCCATTTCCGGAATGCCTGGAGATGGCAGAAAAGCATGACCG
Source organism: Oscillospiraceae bacterium (assembly GCA_902795885.1). GTDB lineage: Bacteria > Bacillota > Clostridia > Oscillospirales > Oscillospiraceae > Limivicinus. The sequence continues at coordinate 2,785 of CADBNC010000170.1, read as the reverse complement.
AAATGTATTTTATACGAAGCAGGACACATCGGATTTTCAGGCCAGGGTCATCTTCCTGCTGCACAACTATCTTGCTCCCCGGCTGACGACTCACGGCGTCCTCGTGGATGTCTATGGTGAAGGCCTGCTTCTCATGGGCGACAGCGGAATCGGCAAGAGCGAGACCGCCCTCGAGCTCATCAAGCGCGGGCACCGTCTCGTGGCCGACGACGCGGTGGAAATCAAGCTGATCGGAGAAGACAGCCTGCTTGGCACTGCGCCCGAGATTATCCGCTATTATATGGAGCTGCGTGGGATTGGCGTCATCAATGTCCGGCATATCTACGGTGTGGGCGCTGTGAAGCCCTCGGCCAGCATCGACCTCGTGGTCAAAATGGAAAACTGGGTGGACGGCAAAGCCTATGACCGCCTCGGCCTGGTGAGCGAGACAGAGGATATCCTCGGCGTTAAGGTCCCGCTTGTGACGATCCCCGTCACTCCCGGACGAAACCTCGCTGTGATTCTGGAGCTCGCCGCAATGAACAACCGCCAGAAAAAGATGGGCTACAACGCGGCGGAGATGCTGGCGGCAGAACACGATTATGCCATCGACAATAACATGTTCTGACGGCTGCCGTTCAGACATTCAGAAACCACGGAGGACAGGAACATAATGCTGGAAAACCTTGAAGCCGCCATCAGCGCGGTGAAAGAAAAACTCCCCGGGATGAAGCTTCTTGAAAACGAGCCTATGGCCGGGCATTCGTCATTCCGCATCGGCGGACCGGTTCGGGCACTGGCAAGCCCTTCGGATGTAACAGGACTTTCGAAGCTTTGCGATATTTTAAAGGAACATCACGTTGCCCCTTTTATTCTTGGCAACGGCACCAATATTCTCTTCCCCGACGAGGGGCTGGAAGATCTTTTTATCGTCTCAACGGAGAAGCTGCAGAAGCTTTTCCTTCTTCCAGACGGGGCCATCTACGCCGAGGCGGGCGTGTCGCTTGCCCGGGTAGCAGCCTTTGCGCAGGAGAACGGGCTCACCGGGCTTGAGTTTGCCGGCGGTATTCCCGGTACACTCGGAGGTGGCTGCCTCATGAATGCGGGCGCCTATGGCGGCGAGATGAAGGATGTCGTCGAAAGCGTGGTGTATCTCTACATCCCTGACCAGTGCATGTATGAGATTGAGAACAGTAACTGTGCCTTTGGATACCGGCAGAGCATGTTCCAGAAGACCCCGGGCTGCATCATTCTGAGCGCGGTTTTGCGTCTGCAGGAGGGTGACCGGCAGGCAATTGCCGAACGCATGCACGAGCTGGGAGAAAAACGCCGCGAAAAGCAGCCTCTTGACTATCCCTCCGCGGGCAGCGCCTTCCGCCGCCCCGAGGGTCATTTTGCGGCAGCCCTGATTGACGGAGCCGGTCTGAAGGGTTACCGTGTCGGCGATGCACAGGTTTCGGAAAAGCACGCGGGCTTTGTTGTCAACCGCGGCAGCGCCACCTCCCACGATGTATATGACCTGATGATGTATGTGCGTAATACGGTTTACCGGGATACGGGCGTCTTCCTGGAACCGGAGATCATCATCCTGCCTCCCGACTATCACCTTGAAGACAACGGCCCCGCTGTTTCGCGCAATCAGATTCGATTCGGCGGCTGATTTTTGCTTCAATTGAGGGTTTAAAATGGAATTTCTGATTATCACAGGGCTTTCCGGCGCCGGCAAGAGCCGGGCTGCTGATGTGCTGGAGGATCTGGATTATTACTGCGTCGATAATCTGCCCGTTGCGCTGATGACCCGCTTTGCCGAGCTCTGTCTGGATACACGGGGGCGCTATGAGAAGGTTGCTCTCGTCACGGATATCCGGGACCGCGAGGGCTTCGGCATGCTGCTTGATACCATCGAAGAGCTGCGGGGGATGGACTGCAAGGTTTCGATTCTTTACATGGATGCAGATATCCCTACACTTGTACGGCGGTATAAGGAATCCCGCAGGCCGCATCCCCTGGCCGAGCACGGCATGACCACCGAGGAAGCTGTACAACGCGAGGAAGAACTGCTGGCCCCCGTGCGCGCAAAGGCCGACCATATCGTCAACAGCTCAGCCATGACACTCGGCATGCTGCAGAACACCCTGTTTTCTCTCTTTGCGGCAGACGGGAAAAAGCGCGGCCTGGATGTGACGGTTATGTCCTTCGGCTTCAAGCACGGGATCCCTCTGGATGCCGATCTGGTTTTTGACGCGCGCTTCCTGCCGAATCCCTTCTATGTTGAAAATCTGCGGCCACTCTCAGGCCTTGACCGACCGGTTGCCGAATTCGTCTTCAGCTATCCCCAGACGCGTCTGTTCATGGAAAAGCTGGAGGAGCTGATTGCCTTTCTTCTGCCCTATTATGTGGAAGAAGGAAAGCTGACCCTGACCATCGCCATCGGCTGTACCGGCGGGCGGCACCGCAGTGTGGCTATTGCCTCTGCCCTTCATAATCATCTGACGGCCAATTCTGTAAACTCAGTAAATGTCAACCGCGACATTGATAAATAAAAACAAAAATCGGTTTTTTGCATTTATGAGTATTCCGGCGAATTTAAGAGAATTCGAGAGATTTTTATTTGTTTCGAAAAATTCCCGTTGACAGGCAAATATCGTTGTGATATAAAGATACAGCGCTGTGAGAGATTCTCTCCGGCGTCTGTATCTGTTTATTATTTTTATTTTATTTTTCGGAGGAAGAACATGTCTACTACCCTGGTAACCAAGGAGCAGGCCGCAGCGGCCCGCAAGTGGTACGTTCTTGACGCCGCCGG
>CADBNC010000169.1 GCA_902795885.1 Oscillospiraceae bacterium | reverse complement strand
CTGGTCATCGCGAACCGAACATATGAGGGTTTCCCCTCGGTGTCGATCGACAATTTCGAGGCAGGTCAGCTTGCCTGCGACTTGCTGTGTGATCGCTTCCCGGAACAGTTTATTTCGGTGTGGGAGACGCAGTATCACGTCGCATCTAATCTGCGGCGGGAATCGTTTCTGGCGCGATGCGCTGAACGTGGCGAGAACATCGAGGGACGGCAGTTTTTCTGTGATGGGACGTCCGAGGACGGGCATAGACTCGGCCTTCTGCTTGCGCAGAAAAAACTTCTCAAAAAGGCGATCTTTTGCAACAACGAAAGCGTCTCTGCCGGGATCGCCGGTGCCCTGCAGCAGTGCGGATATCAACTGGGGACAGACGTTTTCCTGCTGTCCACCAACAACGGACCTTCTTCTTTTTGCCAATACTATTATCCTCCTATTTCCGCCATTGAGCTGAAGATGGAGGATGTGCTGGTAAATGCTTTCCGGCTTTGCCTTGGACTGGTGAAGCGTTCTGCAGAAAACAATACAGCCATGATGATACGCCCGGAAATCGCTTTTCGGGAGACATTCCCGCAGACTTGAGAAGGCTTCCCTGACTGCCGTGCTGAAAAGCACGGTCATGTGAAGATAAGCAGCTGCCTTCTCTCTGTGAGCTCGCTCTTTCGGTGTGTATTCTGCGTGACCAATCACATCAGTAATTCATATTTCTCAGAAAGGATGGATTGACAAATGCTTCAAAATGACCCCAACGTGCTTGAGCAATCGCAGGAGGTTATGGACAGGCTGCGTGAGGTGCGCGGCGGCGAGTTGTTGCCTTTTCACCGTAAACTGGCGAACGATCCGCAGTTGCTGAATGCTTTCCTGCAGGACTTTGTCGCCTGCAACCGCGGAGAAAATGTGATCCCGACCAAGTATAGAGAGCTGATGATCATGCTCATGGGCTGCTCCCGCGGCGTGGAGACGACCATCAAAGTCCACGGGAACAAGGCTCTGCAGGCGGGCGCAAGCATACAGGAGATCGGTGAGGCGCTGCGAATAGCTTTGCTTGTATGCGGGGTATCCGCTGTCATACCGGCGGCCGGACTCTTTGAGGAACTCGAGGATCGTCATGCGTAAACTGGGCGTCATCCTTGCTTTTCAGGACAGCGATGAGAAGGGAGGAAGATAGTGAATCACTCTTTTCATGATCTGATCGCTAACGGCAAGCCGGCATTCGGCATGTATGTGGGAGACTGCGGTGCAGCCGTATGCGAAATGGCATTGCTCGCCGGATTTGATTTCCTTCGAATCGACAACGAGCATGCGATGAACAGTCCGTCCGAACTGCGAATGCTGATCCGGATGGCAGATGCTTTTGCGGTTCCTTCCATTGTACGCGTGACATCGGCAGAAGAGGCTACGAAAGTGCTGGATTATGGTGCGGATGCCGTGCTGATTCCGGACGTGGAAACAGGCGAGCAGGCTGCTGAGGCGGTGAAGTGCTCCAAGTATGCCCCACTGGGAAGCAGGGGGATGACGAGCTTTGCCCGCTGCCAGAACTATGGACTGACTCCGCTCACCCAGTACCATGGGGAGGCGAATCGCCGTATCTGTACGGCGATCCAGATCGAGAGCGTTTATGCGCTGGATCATTTGGATGAGATCTTGTCTGTGGAGGGGCTCGACATCGTGGCGACCGGCCCACTGGATTTGTCTCAGTCCATGGGTACACCCGCACAGACCGGGACAAAAGAAATGCAGGAAGCGGAAGAACTGGTGATCCGCAAGACGCTGGAGAGGGGCCTTTATCCGCTTATTACGGCGTCTAGCCTACAAAAATCTGCCCGTCTCTCGGAGCAGGGAGTTATGCTTCAGACGATCTGTTATGACTCGGCTTTTATTTCCGCGAAGCTGCGCGATCTCGTAGGGTCCTACCGGAACGGCGTATAGACCGAGGTTGCGGACGACCGCCGGGAGGAAAAGAAAATGGAAAAAGCAGCCACATCGGGGTTGACCCGATGCGGTTGCTTTTTCCATAATTTCTGCAAGTAAACTTATGCGTCAAATTTGGATCTGACGAATTGGATGATCTGTCGGCTCTCCTTCGTAAGTACGGCATTCCGTTGATGAATGATTGCCACGTTGAGTCTGAGCGGAGGAATCGTGGAGATCGGGATGATTTCATCTGCCGGATCAATCACCTGAGGGAGCAGAAAGGCGTTAGCCAAGCCCCCGCGGACGAAAGCTTTGATGGTCATGATCTGGTTGGAATGGAAAAGAATGTTTGGTTTGATGTTCTCAGCAGAAAAACGGTCCCG
>CADBNC010000168.1 GCA_902795885.1 Oscillospiraceae bacterium | reverse complement strand
TCTTTGCCGGCTGGAACACTGCCGCTGACGGCAGCGGCAAGAGCTACGGCGACGAGGCCGAGGTCAAGAATCTGACTTCTGCGAACGACGGCAAGGTGGTTCTGTATGCCCAGTGGGCAGACAAGGCCTCTCTGATCCTGACGGTCACCGACCATGTTGGCATCTACGACGGCAATACCTACGAAGTCACGGCCACGGTTCGTGCCGCGGTCGGCGAGATGCAGGGCAAGACCACCATCGAGTACAGCGTCAACGGCGGCAGGAGCTGGAGCACAACAGCCCCCTGGATCACGGACGCGGGTGAGATCGCAGTCCGCGTGCGCGCGCTCAATTCCAACTACCGGATCGCGTATGCAAACACCAGGCTGACCGTGACGAAGCGCGAAGTGACCCTGACCTCCGCGAGCGCGACGCAGGTTTACAACGGCCAGGCGCTGACCCGTCCTGATGTGACTGGTTGGGAGCAGACTAAAACAGGTGGTTTCGTGACTGGCGAGGTGACGAACGTGACCGCCACCGGCACGGCGACCAATGTGGCCGACGGCCAGGTGACCAACAGAATCCGCTATACCGAGGGCAAGGCCTTCAAGGAAGACAACTACATCATCAAGGTGACCGAAGGAACTCTGCAGATCATACCTGCCACCGTAACCATCAGCGGCAACAACGGCAACAAGGTTTACGGTGACGGCGAGGGCGCCCGCACCGCGACGGTAACCGGCCTCGTTGGAAACGACCAGGTGACCGAATTCGCGGTGGAGCGTACAGAGGGTGAGAATGTAGGCAACTACGCGGTCATTGTTACCGGCGGCAGAGTGACCGCCGGAGACGCCCTGAACTACACGATCGTTCGGCAGAACGGCACCTTCACCATCACGCCTGCGCCTGCTACCGTCACGGCAGCCGACGCGGCCAAGGAAGCCGGCGAAGATGATCCCGCCTTTACCGCTACGGTGACCGGCCTGCGCCGGGGCGATCCCGCCACGGTGATCACCTATACGCTGGCGCGCGCCGAGGGCGAGGAGGCCGGCGAATACGCCATCACTCCCACCGGCGAGCAGTTCCAGGGCAACTACGTGGTGACTTACGTCCCCGCCACGCTGACCATCACGGAGGCGGAAGTGATCGAGGATCCCGAACCGCCGAAGGCTCCTCCCGAGGAGATCATCGACGATCCCGTACCGCAGACGGCGCCTCCCACCTGGGCTCTGCTGAACCTGATCTTCATGGTCCTGAGCTCTCTGGGCGCGCTGGGTATGGTCCTCAGCTTCTTCAAGAAGAAGGACGACGAGGAGGACGAGGCCAAGGCCAAGAGCGAGGAAGAGCAGAAGTCCAGGAAGAGCAAGTTCTTCGGCCTGCTGCCCGCGCTGGCGGCAATCGTCACCTTCATCCTGACCGAGGATCTGAGCGGCATGATGACCGTCGTCGACAGGTGGACGGTGCTGATGGGCGTGTACCTGGTGATCACCGGTGCGCTGGCCTATCTGACCCGCAACAAAAAGCCCGAGGAAGAGAAGGAGACGGCCGAAGCGGTCTGATCCCAGAGGCAAAACAAGCACAAACCCAAAACAAAAAGGACCCGGTTCATCGGAACCGGGTCCTTTTCATGCCTGCGCCCTGAGGCGCGGCCTTAATATCCGAAGGGGCGGACGTGCTGGAAGCAGGTCTCGCAATAGTTATAGATGCTGCCGATGGGCAGTTCCTTTCCGCAGACCTTGCAGCGGCGGATATACTGCTCCTTGCTCTGGCGCATGAGCTGATCGATCTTCTCACAGATGGCCCGGCGCTCCGCGCTGGAGTCATCGGGCTGGCCGATCCGCCGCAGCAGCTGGTGGCGCAGATCGAAGGCCTTGTACTGCAGCTCGCAGCCCAGCAGGGTCTCGGTGTCGAAGGCCGGGCGGGGAACGCGGCGGCCCCGGAGGATGGCCCGGGCGCAGTCGGCCCAGTAGTTGACCAGTTCCTCATTGCGGATATCGATGGGGCAGGTGACCAGATCGAACACCAGCTCCCGCTTCCGGTCCACGGGCCAGCCCTTCAGGATCTTCAGCAGGGAGAGCGCGTCCTTCATGTCCTCGCGCATATAGCTTGTGCTGCGGGGCATGCTCTGCCAGGTTTTCAGCAGCAGCTCCAGCGGATAGTCCGTCTCCAGCACCTCCCGGGGGAAGGCGATGCAGGCGGCGCGCACGTCCCGGATCTGCCTGCCCAGCTTTTCCCCGATCAGCTCGTCGGGCCCCATGCTCAGCACCTCGCCGTATTCGTTGAGGCCGTAGCGTCCGGCCCGGCCGCCGATCTGGTTGATCTCGGCGGTGTTCAGACTGCGAAACTGCTTGCCGTCAAACTTCTCCGTTTCGGCAAAGACGATGCGCTTGATGGGCAGGGAGATGCCCATGCCGATGGCGTCGGTGGCGACGACGATGTTGTTCTCCCCGCTGAGGTACTTGCGGACCTCGGCCCGCCGGGCCTCCGGCGGCAGGGCGCCGTAGATGACGCTGGCGCGAAAGCCGTTCTTTTCCAGCAGCGCCGCCGTGGACAAAACGCTTTTCCGGGAAAAGCAGATGATGGCATCGTCCGGCCGGAGATCCGCGTAGCCCTCACAGTGCCCGGCATAGCGCAGGGGTGCCAGACGCTTGTGCCGCACGATGCTGTAGGGGTCGCCGAAGCGCCGGATCAGATCCTCCACATAGTGCAGCGCCTCCGGCGCCATGCAGATGTGCACCACCTCCGCGTCCACCAGGCAGATGGCCCGGAGCCAGGACGCGCCCCGGGAGGGATCGGCGATCAGCTGGGCCTCGTCGATGACGGCGGTTTTCAGGTGGCTGTGCACGTCGCAGAGCTCAATGGTGGAGGACACCACCTGCGCCCCCTCCACGGGGATGGATTCTTCGCCGGTGAGCATGCTGCAGGGGATGCCGGCGGCGTTGAGCTTGTCGAACATCTCCAGCGCCAGCAGCCGCAGCGGCCCCAGATAGGCCCCGGGGGTGCTGCGCTTGAGGTCCTCGATGGCCTCGTAGGTCTTGCCGCTGTTGGTGGGGCCCACGTGCAGCACGAAGCTGCGGTGCAGCTGCCGGGCGCGCTCCAGATAGGCCTCCGGCGAGTAATCCGCAAACAGCGCCGCGATCTCCCGACACTGCTGCTCCTGCAGGCGCTGCCGCTGCACCTGCTCTGCCACGGCGGCAAGCTCCGGCTTCAGCAGCGCTTTTTCCACCGCCTCCCGGGACCAGACTTCCTGAGTCCAGCGATAGCCCTGCCGGGCGCGGACGGAGCGCAGCTCCCCCCGGGGGAAGTATTTCTTGATCATGGGCTTGGGGATCCCATATTCTTTTGTGATCTGCCGCAGGGTCAGTCCCTGGGCCTGGTTCTGCTTTTTCTTCATGGCTATACATCCTACAGGACAAGCCCG
>CADBNC010000167.1 GCA_902795885.1 Oscillospiraceae bacterium | reverse complement strand
CACGATTTATGGCCGATAAACGAAAAGTCCTTGAAATACTGGGTATTTCAAGGACTTTGGTGGAGAGTGGCGGACTCGAACCGCCGACCTCTCGCGTGTGAGGCGAGCGCTCTACCAGCTGAGCTATGCCTCCATACAGGGAAACGGTGGTGACCCGGACGGGACTCGAACCCGTGTTGCCGCCGTGAAAGGGCGGAGTCTTAACCGCTTGACCACCGGGCCGTTTTATATAGGACGGACAATGTCCGGACTGATTTATGGTAGCGGCACCTGGATTTGAACCGGGGACACTGCGGGTATGAACCGCATGCTCTAGCCAGCTGAGCTATGCCGCCAAAAATCCCTCTCTTGAAGGGCGATAGGAATTCTAACAGAAATTTATGGGATTGTCAACAGTTTTTTTGCAATCCCGGATTGCTTTCAGACAAGTCTTGTGATAGGCTGTAAAAAACTGACTGAAATTGGAAAGAAATGGGGCATGCACAATCAGAATGGACGAAATCAGGAAAAATGCGGGGGAGATTCTTCCCACGCTATATGATGAAGAAGCCGAGAAGCGGCATCTGCCTGCCATCGGCGCGCGCATCATCAAAACGACAATCGCGGTTTTTATCTGCCTGATCATCTATTATCTGCGTGGATACCACGGATCAGAAATGCCGACAGAAGCCTGCATTACGGCAATCATCTGCATGCAGCCCTATGTGCGCGACAGCCGGGACTATGCTGTCAACCGTTTTGCGGGCACAATTATCGGGGCAGTCATCGGGCTTGCATTTCTGTTGCTGACTACTGTGCTGCCGCATCTGGGCTATGTCAATGGAATCCTGTATCTGGGGATGGCTGTGGGGGTGCTGTTGTGCCTGTATACCGCGGTCCTGATCCACAAGCCGGATACAGCGAGCCTGGCGGCGATCGTATTCCTGTGCGTGGTGATCGCCTTCCCGGATGTCGAGGAGCCGCTTCGGCAGGCCGGGCACCGGATTATGGATCTGTTCATCGGCACGGTTGTGGCGATAAGTGTCAATGTATTTCATCTCCCGCGCGAAAAGCACCGGGAGAGGGTCTTTTTCCTGCGGACAAAGGAACTGGTGCCGGACCGCTTTTCTCCCATTGCACCGGCGGCTCTCTTCCGTCTGAATTATCTCTATGAAGACGGGGCGAGAATCTGCCTGATGTCAGAGCACGCGCCGGCCTTCTTCGTCCTGCAGATGGGCGCGACGCGTCTCAATACGCCGCTGATTGTGATGGACGGGGCCGCTATCTATGACGCGAACGAAAATCATTATATACATATGGAGACGATTGCAAAGGAAGAATCCGACAGGCTGAATGAACGTCTCCAGGCGCTGGGCATCAGCTATTTTGTCTATACCATCCATAACAATAAAACCTGTATTTTCCATTACGGCCAGCTCCGGGAAACGGAAAAAGTTGTCTACGACAAAATGCGCAGATCACCCTACCGCGATTATCTGGAAGGGGAGGTCTATAACCCGGATGAGATCGTATACTATAAGGTGATTGATGAGGACGGCAGACTAGCGGAAATTGAATCGCATCTCCACCGGGTTATGCCGAAGGGGAAGCTCCGGGCGGTTCGGAGAAAGCAGGCCGGCACGAAGGGGATCAGCGGCCTGTATATCTATGCGCACACAGCAACAATGGAGCAGGCCAAAAAGAAGCTGATATACATACTGCAGGAAGAAGCCGGCACTCTGGAACCTGTGGAAATCCGCGCCCAGGGCCCTTATCGGTCGGAAAGAGATGCCATGTACCTGCTGTATAAGGTGGGGAGAAGCTACGAGCCGATCAGGCTGTTTCCCAGGAAGAAGCGCGGACAGAGCTGAGAAATCATTACCGCTTGAATCAGTTTCACGCCTGTGCTATTATCATAGACTGTATTCTATGTATGTCTGCGCATGACAGAATTTCCGGACAGCAGAAAGCAGGTTTTATATGAAAAAGGCAATCGCATTCCTTTTATGCACTGTTCTGGTCTTAACGATGCTGACTGGCTGTGGCAGCAACGCTTCAACATCGCAGAAACAGCCGACAGCGAATCTGGCGAGTATGAAGATCCTCTATCATACGCATAACGCAGCTCCCTACGAGACACTGGACCCAGGATCCGCATATTCCAGCGGCGACATGGTACTGCAGAATGTCTATGAGACGCTGACGCATTATGACGTGAAGAGCGGGGAAGTGGTTCCCATGCTGGCTTCCTCGTGGACTTCCAGTGAGGACGGCACGGAATGGGTCTTCCAGCTTCGCGAGGATGTGACCTTCCACGATGGCACTCCCCTCACGGCAAAGCAGGTTGTAAACTCGATTCAGCGCACCATCGACATGGGACAGGACGCTTCCGGGATCTGGGATGCGGTGGAAACAATCGAGGCCACCGGTGACTATGAGGTCAGCTTCAAATGCTCTCAGGAATGCGCAGTTGACCTTGCAGCCTCTTCCGCATATGGCGCGTATATTATGTCAGACAGTGCTGTGGAAAAGGACGCCACCTGGTTTGACGAAGGCAACGATGGCGGATCCGGTCCCTATATGCTGTCGCAGGCAACGGGCGACAGTGTTATTCTGCAGGCTTACGAAGAATATCGAGGTGGTTGGAATGACAATCAGTTCCGAAACGTCATTCTTCGCGCGGTACCCGAATCCGGTGAACGCAGGCGGATGCTGGAGGCGGGAGAATGCCAGCTGTCCTGTGAGTTCTCTGAGGAGGATCTTGAAGCGCTGAAAGCCCAGACAGACAGGCTGTATATCTATACGGCAGAAACACTGACAGAAGCTGATCTGGAAAAATTGCCTGCAAGGAAAAATCAACTCCCTGATCCCAACAGCGCAGGCCATACCTATGTTATCAGCAATGCTGTCGACGGTGTTTATGAAAATCCGGCCTATCCCTTTGCTGTGGATTATTATGAAGTAACACAGAAAGCAGAGAATGCTGCATAAGGATTTGAATCCGGATCTGCGGACGTCTGACCAGTTTATCAGAAAAAAGATGCTGAACCCTGTTTGCGGTTCAGCATCTTTTATGTTGTAGATTTAAATGCGTAATCAGCCGGAGATGAGGGATACAGATGCGGCATGCGGGTGAGATGCGATTATGACATCTCCTATGAAGACCGCCTGGATCAGAACATAAAGCCGACTGCGACGCTTGCCGCGAGAATCGACGTAATGGCGGCTACGAAATAGCCCAGTACCATGCGGGGGATAATCATCTCGCTGCAGGCTTTGGATTCTTCTGCCGTCAGGTCGGTGGTGCCGCGGATGACCTCTTCGGCAACAATCTGGCTGCCGGGATAGCCAATGTAGCAGCACATCGAGATGCCCATCGCAAGCCATGGGTTCATCTTCAGAACCTTGCTGAGGAGGGCGGAGAACAGAAGCATGCCGACAGCTGCCATCAGAATGATTGCAACGGCAGGCAGAATCTGGCTCAGCATAACCTCCAGTGTCACGCTTGCAAAAGTCGAGAGGAGCAGGGAGAAGAGAGCAAAATAGATGATGCCCTGCGAGCGGGCCTTGGCCAGAGGACTGCGGTCCAGGAAGCCAAGCTCTGCGGCGGCGACGCCGAAGATCAGGTAGCAAAGGGTGGCATTGACAATGTTTTTGGTGACGGGGGCAAGCCAGGTTCCGACAAAATAGGCAATGGCGGCTACAACAGAGAGCTTGAAGAAAACCCAGTAGTCGCTCTCAACATAGCGCAGGAAAGCGCTCTGTTTCTTCCCGGAAGAAGACGTGGCAGCTGCGACGGCCGGGGTCGAAGAGAGATGGGCTGCGAGCTCGCCGTTTGCCCGGATGGCCTTGATGTACTGCTTCAGGCAGACAGAGGCGATGGGAAGACCGATCAGCATCTGGAGAACCAGAACGATCATGACAAAGACGGCAACGTCCGGTGCGTTCATGGCGGCAGCCATCTGCTGGGAAATTGTGGTGGCGAGAAGAGCCCCGCCAAGAGGCCCAATGGCGCCGATGGCCCGGGCGCGTCCGATGGCGGCAATGCCGACAGTCGCGCAGATCACGGCGATGCCAAGTGTGGCGACCACAATGATCAGGGCAGTTTTCCATTCGCTTTTCAGCTCCTTAAGCTTAAGCGTCGAGGCAACATCCACGATGCAGAACGGGATGACAAAGCTGCTGACCATAGCAGAGAGCCCTGCTGTGGTGGTAATATCCGCAGGGACAACACCGGTATACATGAAAATAAGAAAAACGATAACGGCGACGAGAACAGAATTGATATAACCTTTTGTTTTAACGGAAACAGCATTGCCGATCACGAAGAAAAGCGCGATAACCGCCATGGCGGTGCTGACGACCCAGAATGACATGTTCGTTCATCTCCTTTGTGTTCTGAACTTTGGTTTTTTTGATATTTTAGCCTTTGGTATAGTCGATGACGCCGGCGGCGATGTTGTCTTCCGCCAGCTGCCGGTACAGGCCGGTGAACCGGATATATCCTTCCTCCCCGATGACAAAGGGATTGGCCACCTGATCCAGACGATTGCGCATGACGGCCATACGCTCAACACCGTTGTTCAGAATGGGGTGGTTCATGAGATCTGCATCAACATGGTACTTGCGGCACATCTCGATAAAGTGATCCAGACTGTCCAGATACTGGTAGTTGGCCTCCAGAGAGGGAGGTGGAGCGGAACCACCCCAGAGAGCAGCCATGTGCGGGCGGCCCTGGTCAGAGACAGGAATAATAAAAGATAGGCCGCCGGGAGTATGGCCGGGAGTGAAGAAGCAATAGATTTTCGTGGAGCCGAGCTGCAGCACATCGCCCTCGCCAAGGAAGTGGTCAACGTCGAAATCGAAATACCATTCGGGGTTGTTGGCCTTCTCGCAGAACTCCTTCTCAAAGTGATAGTCAATCTCGGACATATAGGGGACGGCACCGTACTTTTCCACAAAGTAGCGGCCGCAGCCGGAATGATCCGGATGCCCATGGCTGATCAGCAGGATCTTGATATCCGCCGGGTCATAGCCGAGTTCCCTGATTCCGTTCTCAATCATCTGCTCAAAAAACTCACCCGGCCACATGGCGTCCAGAAGAATCAGACCGTCATCGGTTTCGATCAGAATACAGTTGGTTCCATCAGTTCCGATGATGGCCAGGTTGTCAAAGATTTTAACAGGGGGCACGATATTTCTGCTGCGGGTCAAGTGCGCTGTTCCCATAAGATCAAACTTCATGCGAATTCATCCTTTCCTGATAAAATTGATTGCCGAGTGAACCATTACATGATACAATGGATCAAAGGTAAAGAAGATTAAAACATCCGGACGATTTGAAGTCAACGAAAGCACGAAAAGAGATGTGACCATTTGCGGCTGGAGATGTATTTTTTGCGCAGAGCGCAAAACGTGGGGGCGGGTTATTTATGCAGAAACAGGATGGAATCTTTGCGGTGAAGAAAACATTCCAGCTTCTCAGCCTGATGGCGTCGCATAACGGTACGCTGACGGTAAGCCAGATTGCCGATCACCTCCAGTGCTCGGTATCCAGCGCAACCAGATTTCTCCAGACCCTTCAGGAGCAGGGCTATGTCAGGAAAAACCAGCAGACCGGGCATTATGAGCTGAATTACAAGCTCTATTCCCTCGGCTCAAGGCTGGTGAGGAATGACCCGATCGTTGAGAAGCTGCGCCCTCTTGCCCATGAGATCTCTCAGCGCTTCGATATTTCCGTGAATATCAACACCATGCTCGACAAGAATGCAATTCTGCTTCTTCCGGTGTCGAGGTTCTATAACAAGGATCTGGATTTCCAGGTCGGCGAGATTGCGCCCGCCTACTGTACAAGCAGCGGCAAGGCAATCCTCTCCCAGCTTTCGGAGGATGAGCTGAACCTTTATTTTGATAACCTGCAACTGCGCAGCTTCCAGGGGAATACCTACACGGAAGAGGGCCTGCGCGCGGAGCTTCAGGCGGCGAGAAAAAATGGTTATGCGGTCTGCAGAGAGGAATATGTCTCGGGTGTTTTCAGCTTCAGCTTTCCGATCCGGGATCTGAACGATCATCTCTATGCATTCACTCTGATTATGCCAATGCGAAGGAAAAAAGAGATCTTTCAGCCTGCTATACTCAAGGAGATTCGTTCGCGGCTGAAGGAGGTTATCTGAGACCAGCAGCCACCTGGACAGAACTCCGGAGTGCCCGCTCTCCGCAGCAATCAGGGTATAAGGCATGGATGCGGGAATGACAGAATGATTGAAAGGAACATTGCGGCATGATATACAGAAAAAGGCTTGCGTGGCTGCTTTGCCTGTCACCATTCCTTCTTGGACTATATTTTCCATGGACGGCGGCCATCGCCGTCCTTTTCCTGCTGGAGTGCCTTTTCGCGCGCTGCCGGCAGGGGAAGCTCTGTTTTTCAGGAAGCCTGCTTTTTGCCGCCACCTCATCGGTGGTGCTCTTCCTGATGCTCGGAGTCTTCCGGGGGACGGACAGGGGCATGGCGCCGATCGGTGCACTGCAGTTTTTGCCCCTCCCGTTATTCGTGCTGGCCATTGAGCAGGTGGAGGCAGAGGAGAGAATGCACCTGCTGAACAGCATGCCTCTCGCGGCTTCATGTATGGTTCTGCTCTCGGCCGCAATGAGCCTGATCCCGGGACCGGCAGCCTGGGTTATGGTGAATGGGCGGCTTGGCGGTTTCTTCCAGTATCCGAATACATTTGCCCTTTATCTGCTGGCCGCGATGGTGATCCGGCTCTGGTCGCCGATGACAGAAAAAGAGATCTCATCCGGCAGGAAGGGCGGGAAAGCCTCAGATGAAAAAAACAGAAAGAACCATGCCATACTGCCTGCCCTGGAGCTCGCGGTGATGGCGGCCGGGATTATTCTCTCGGGCAGTAGAGCGGTTCTCTGCCTGACAGCAGCCGTTATGATTCTGTATATACTGCAGGGCCTTCGAAAAGGACGGGAGGGATGGCTCCTGCCCGGACTTATCCTGCTGGCGGTGATTTTCACACTCCTGTGGTCGGTGGCCGGGGCATGGTTCCCGGGTACGGAAACCGGCGGAGCATCTGACATGTCTGTATCGTCCGGAATCACCGGATGGGCGGCGACCCTGCTGGGCAGGCTGCTCTATGCCCGGGATGCAGTCCCGGTGATTATGCGGCATCCGCTGGGCCTTGGCTATATGGGCTACGCAAGCCTCCAGGGGAGCTTCCAGACCGGCGTATACCGCGTAACACATGTCCATAACGAGCTTCTGCAGCTTTTGCTGGACACAGGCTGGCTCCCGGCATTGATGATGCTCTGTGCAATTGTGAGAAGCTTTTTCTCAAAAGCAGACACGGGGCGCAGAGTCCTGATCGGCGTAATCTGCCTCCACTGCCTGTTCGATTTTGACACGCAGTTTCCCGCCATTGGCCTTCTGCTTCTGACAGCCGTCTCCGCCGGGGAGCGGGAAGAGCGCAGGAACAGGGCGCCGGCCAACAGCGGGAAAAAGCAGGGATCCAAAGAAAAAACCGCCTCCCGGGCTGCGAATGCTGCCGTTCTCTCTGTCGGGGTGATCCTGGGTGCGGTGTCTCTGTGGCTCGGCACAGCGGGCCTTTTTGCGTACACCGGGAACAGCGCGGCGGCTTTACGTGTTTACCCCTGGTATACCACGGCGATGGTAAACGAGCTGACGGAAGCACAGAGCGCAGGAATATCCGAAACGGCCTCGGGCAGAACCGCGAAACTGGCGGAAAAGATCCTTTCGCTGAATCCTTCCATCGCCGCCGCTCATGATGAGCTGGCCTTTGATGCCTTTGGGCGCGGGGATATGGAAACTGCAATCCGGGAAAAACAGAAGGCGATCAGCCTCGCAAAGTATGATCGTGTTGGCTATGAAGAATACGCGGACATTCTGACAACAGCGGGGCAGATGTACAGGAGCCGTGGGAACAGAGAGGCCGCGGCAGCGTGTGACGAAGAGCTGCGACGGATCCCCGCAATGATGCAGGAAGTGATGGACGGAACCTCGCGCCTTGGACGGATGATCCCGGACCAACCCGGTTTTCCTGAAAATCAAGCCGGATGAGGCAGCCAGAGGTTAATCTGAAAAATGAGAGCAAAGGGGCTGTCTCAAAAGACAGCCCTGACAAAGAGAGAAAATAACGGCAGCCGTCCCTTGAAAAAGGGGCGGCTGTCGGCATATAATTT
>CADBNC010000166.1 GCA_902795885.1 Oscillospiraceae bacterium | reverse complement strand
ATGGTCTGGGGCTGGAGAGCCAGCATCATGTCACCGTTGGAGGCGTAGCCGCCGGTGGCCATGATGACGCCCTTGGAGGCGTTGATACGGATGTAATGCTCGTCCTTCATGTCCTGGGCGATGATGCCGGTGACCTTGCCGTCCGCGTCCTGGTCAAGCTTGACGAGGCAGGTATTGCAGCGGATCTCGCCATCGTGCGCTTCCACGAAGGCCTGCATATCGGTGTTGAGGTCAACATCCTGCGGCTTGCTCTCGGTGGCGTGGGGGCTGTGCCCGGTGGCATAGGCCTTGTCACGCTCCGGATGATTCTGGTCACCAATGCCGCCTTCGAGGCTCATATACCAGTGGCCCGTGCCCTCGAGGAGATCCGTCAGCCAGTCAACCGTCTCGCCGGAATTGTCGATCCAGACCTTGACCAGATCGGAATCCACATAGCCGCTGGCGTAGCGGACGATGTCCTGCAGGGCCTGGATCTTGTCGATTTTGAACTCGGGGAATTCCTCGAAGCTCTCAAGCTGCAGTCTGGAGTTGATGGCGCCGATATCTTCCTTGATCTTGGTGGGCGTCTCGGCCTTCTCGACAACGAGGACCTTCGCACCTTCCTCGGCGGCCGTCATGGCGGCAATCCAGCCGCCCGTGCCGCAGCCAACGACCAGAACCTCGGTATCCAGATTCTCGGTAATATCGGCCTCGGCAATCTCGGGCGCCTGGCCAAGCCAGTCAGCCGGGGCGGTATCGTCCGAAGCCGCCAGCGAGACTTCCTTGCCGCTGGCCTGGCTGATGCAGTCGGCCGCAGCCTGGCGGATAGCGTCGCTGGTAATCGTCGCGCCGGAGACGGCATCCACGTCCGCACTCTGGCTGGTCAGAATGGCCTGCTCCATATCGCCGCCAATCTTGCCGCCAATGTCCGGAGTCTCGCCCGCCACATCGATGGAGACGTCCGTGATGCTGTATTCGTCGAAGGTCATCGTGACCTTCACATCGCTGGAAATGCCCTTTGCCGAGGCTGTGTAGGTGCCGGGGGTATAGAGCTTCACGCCGCTGGCTGCGGCAGCTTCAATCGCCTGCTGGGCTGCGGCGGCAGCTGCATCGGCCTCTGCCTTCACAGGATCGGGCACACCCAGGAAGCGGTAATCGCACCCGGAGAGTACGCCCATGGAGGCCACGCCGACCGCACCGGCCGCCATGCCCTTGATAAAATCTCTGCGTGAAATGTCTTTTTTCGCCATAGTTTATCTCCCGTTCAATCTTGATTTATTCTGCAATATCCCCGCACAGGGCGGGGATATTGACTATGGTGCTGAAAGCTTATCTGTTTTTGTACTCCGGCCCGAAGAAGGAGATGATGTGACGCGGGCAGACATCCGCACAGTGACCGCACTGCACACACTTGGAAGTATCGACCTGCGCCAGGAAATCCTTGACCACAATGGCCTCGGCCGGGCACTCGCGCTGGCACTTCATGCAGCCAATGCAGCCGACCTTGCAGATCTTCATGACCTGAGCGCCCTTTTCACGGTTGCTGCAGGCGGGCATGATCTTCTGCTTCTCGGGGATCAGCTTGACAATGCTCTTCGGGCAGGCATCCACACAGGCACCGCAGCCGACACAGTTATAGCGGTCAACGCGGGCAACCCCGTCGACGATGTGCATGGCGTCGAACTGGCAGGCCTTTGCGCAGTTGCCCATACCGATGCAGGCGAAGGTGCAGAGCTTGTTGCTCTTGCCGCCGAACAGCATGGCCGCACGGCAGTCCTCCGGCCCGTGATAGTTGAAGCGCATCTCAGCAACCTCAGGGGAGCCGCTGCAGGGAACGAAGGCGACCATCTTTTCGGCAGCGTCGTTGCTGACACCCATGATCTCGGCCACTTTCGCAGCGGTTTCGGCACCACCCGCCACGCAGCGGTTGGTCGGGGCCTCACCGCGCGCTACAGCTGCTGCATAACCATCGCATCCGGGGAAACCGCAGCCGCCGCAGTTGGCGCCTGCGAGACACTCGCGGATCTGCGCCTGCTTCGGGTCGACCTCAACGTGGAAAATCTTGGAAGCGTAGGCAAGCAGAGCGCCGAACAGGGCACCCAGCGCGCCGAGGACAACGATTGCAAGGAGAATTGATTTAATCATAGTGCATCCTCCCTCCGATCAGAAAATCTTCATGCCGCTGAAGCCCATGAACGCCATCGCGACCAGCGCTGCGGAAACCAGGCAGATCGGGAAGCCTTCAAAGCACTCCGGATAATCGGAGAACTGGGTTCTCTCACGGACACTGGCAAACAGAACGATCGCCAGCAGGAAGCCGACACCGCCCGTGATGCCATAGACGAAGGACTCGATGAAGTTGTAGTTGTTCTGAACGTTCAGAAGAACAACACCAAGAACCGCGCAGTTGGTGGTGATCAGGGGTAGATAAATGCCCAGGGCGGAATAGAGGGACGGGACAGACTTCTTCAGGAACATCTCGACAAACTGGACCAGTGCCGCGATGACCAGGATAAATGCCAGTGTCTCCAGAAACGCCAGATTCAGCGGGATCAGAATGTAGT
>CADBNC010000165.1 GCA_902795885.1 Oscillospiraceae bacterium | reverse complement strand
TGCATCCACAAGGCCGTCATCGACCGGAGCGAACCCTATGAGCGCATCATCCTCTATCTGGACCGGGCCTATTATGAGCGCGTGCTGCCGGAGGCCCACCTGATGGCGTGCTTTGACCGGGCCGATACGGCGAAGGAATATCTCTTCACACCGGACGAGGAGCAGTGGGGCAGTCTGTTCTCCCTCTGCATGCAGCTGGAGGGCGAGGAAAAGGCCTTCGGCGCCGGATCACCCATGTGCGACACGCTGGTGTCGCAGCTGCTGATCACGCTGGGCCGCCTGCTTCCGGCAAAGCATGCTCCCTCCCCCCAGATTGACCGGAAGATCATGGCGACGCTATCCTACATTGACGAAAACCTCGCCTCGGATCTCTCCGTCGAGGCCCTCTCGTCACGGGTCTTTCTCAGCCGGTATCACTTCATGCGTCTGTTCAAATCCCAGACCGGCCGGAGCGTGCACGCCTATGTCCGCGAGCGCCGCCTCCTGCAGGCCGCCCGGATGATCCGCGAGGGCACAGCCGCCGCTCAGGCCGCGGCCGCCTGCGGGTTTCAGGACTATTCGGCCTTCCACAGGGCCTTCGTCTCGGTGTTTTCCTTCTCCCCTGGCCGTCTGAAAAAGCAGAGTCATTAATTCACACTTTATTATTTTGACAAAGCCGGATTTATCGATTATAATAATTTGATTCTATTATGGAGTATTATTGTTTGAAAGGAGATCCGGTGGAGTTAGACGATAAGCTGAAAGAGCGGGCCGTGCTGGTGGGTCTGCATGCCCAGAGCATGGACGAGCGCGACCGCTCGACGGATTCTTCCCTGGAAGAGCTTGCCGCCCTGGTGGAAACTGCCGGCGGCAATGCCGTTGTCTCGGTGCTGCAGAACCGGCCCTCGCCTGATCCCCGCTCCTTTATCGGGGACGGGAAGGTCCGCGAGGTGAAGCAGCTGGTTGAGCTGCAGGAATGTTCCCTCGTTGTGTTTGACAACGAGCTCTCCCCTTCCCAGATGCGTGTGCTCTCGGAGGATCTCGGCGTGAAGGTGCTGGACCGTTCGGGCCTGATTCTGGATATCTTCGCCCAGCGCGCTCATACCCGCGAGGGCAGCCTCCAGGTGGAGCTGGCACAGTATAAATATCTGCTGCCAAGACTCACGGGCATGTGGACGCACCTGGTACGCCAGACGGCCTCGGGCGGAAGCTCGCCCATCGGGACCCGCGGCCCCGGCGAAACCCAGCTGGAGACCGACCGCCGCCATATCCGTCGGAAAATCCAGAAATTGGAGGAAGAGCTGGCCGATGTCCGCCGCGTGCGTTCTACCCAGCGCCGCCTCCGGCAGAAAAACGCCCTTCCCGTGGTAGCCATGATCGGCTATACCAACACGGGAAAATCCACCCTGCTCAACCGCCTCACCGACGCGGGCATCCCCGCCAACAACAGGCTCTTTGACACGCTGGACACCACCACACGCCGCCTTTCGCTGGACGCCCAGCACGAGGTTCTCCTCTCGGACACCGTTGGCTTTATTCGCAAGCTCCCCACCCATCTGGTTGAGGCCTTCAAGGCGACCCTGGAGGAGCTCCGGTACGCGGATGTGCTGCTGCATGTGATCGATCTCTCGAACCCCGAATGGGAGGAACAGGCGCAGATCGTTGAGGATCTTGTGCGGGAGCTCGGAGCTGAGAAGACACCCTGTCTGCGTGTTTACAACAAGTGCGACCGCTATTTCGGCATCCTGCCCCGGGAGGAGAACAGCGTGTGCATCTCCGCCATCACCGGCGAGGGCACTGATACACTCGTTGCGGCGCTGCTCTCGATGCTCTCCGGCATCACTCGTGAGACTGCCCTTGTGGTACCCTATTCCGATGCCGGCATGGTGGACACCATCATGCGCGAGTGCAATGTGCTCTCCAGTGAATACAGGGAAGACGGCATCTATATGACCGCTGTACTGGATGAAAGAATGTACGGCAGGCTCCGGATGTATAATCCGGACTATGAGGAGCCGAAGGAGGACTGGGACCGGTGATTTCGTTTTTCATCCCGGCCGGCAGTGGTGAATCGGAGCTGATCGTGAAGCGGTCCCGCTTTCTCGGGCATCTGGTACCGGTGGAGAGCGAGGATCAGGCAAGGCAGATTCTGACGGAGACGCGTAAGGCCTTTCACGATGCCCGCCACAACTGCTGGTGCTATCGGATCTATGACGGCCCGGAGCGGTTTTCGGATGACGGCGAGCCCCAGGGATCCGCGGGGACGCCCATGCTGGAGGTTTTCCGACGGGAGGATGTCTTCAACTTCATCTGCGTTGTGACGCGGTATTTCGGCGGGGTGCTGCTGGGCACAGGCGGTCTCTCACGGGCCTACAGCGACTGCGCCAAGGAGGCGCTTCTGAAGGCCGGGCTCACCCGGCAGGGTGAGTGGACCGCGGTCTCCTTCTCCTGCGCCTATCCGCTTTTTGACAGAATCCGGACGGAGCTTGCCGCCCTCGGCGCGGTCACGGAGGATCTCGCCTACGGGCAGGACATCCGGATCCGGGCGCTTTTGCCGGCGGAGAGCCTGGGCAATCTGCAGGCCAGTTTGCAGGAGATATCAGCCGGGAAAATCACCGTCACCGTATCCGGCCCCGTCCTGCGCGGAACCTGATCCGACAGGGAAGGCGCCTGAACCATTAATCTAAGGAGGAAGCCCCATGCTGCCGCGTGAAACAAGAGAGCTTGCTGAGCGTACCCTGATCGGGGAATATGGTGTCCGCGCGGAGAATTCGCTGGGGCGCGCAGTGTTCGAGGAGCCCTGTCCCATCCGGACCTGCTTTCAGCGGGATGTGGATCGCATCACCCACTGCAAATCCTTCCGAAGGCTCAAGCACAAGACTCAGGTCTTTCTTCAGCCCGAGGGCGATCATTACCGCACACGGCTGACCCATACGTTGGAGGTAAGCCGCCTCGCCCGCACAGTCTCCCGCGCGCTGAACCTCAACGAGGATCTGACCGAGGCCATCGCCCTGGGCCACGATCTTGGCCACACGCCCTTCGGCCATGCCGGTGAGCGGGCCCTGAACCGCATTCACGCAGAGGGCTTCCGGCACTATGAACAGAGTCTGCGGGTGGTGGATATTCTCGAGAGGGACGGCCGGGGGCTGAATCTGTGCCAGGAGACCCGCATGGGCATTCTTCATCACACCTATGGCTCACCCGATGATACGCGCGAGGCCACGGTTGTGCGCCTTTGCGACAGGATCGCCTATATCAATCACGATCTGGACGATGCGATCCGCGCCGGCATTCTTACAGAGGAGGATGTACCGGAGGAAATCCGCCGGGGCTGCGGCACGCGCAACAGCGCCAGAATCAACAGCTTTATCACCGACCTAATCCGCAGCAGCCACGACGGCGTTCTGCAAATGTCGGATGAGATGCAGGCCCTGTTTGATTTCTTTCACCGCTTTATGTATGCCGAAATCTACACGAACCCGGTTGCCAAGGGCGAGGAGAGCAAGGTTGACGGCATTCTGTCCGCCATGTACGATTATTATTCTTCCCATCCCGATGCGCTGCCCGGTGACCTGATGCCCATCGTTGAAGCCGAAGGGGCCGGAAGGGCCGCCTGCGACTATATCTCCGGCATGACGGACAGCTATGCCATGGAGAAATACAGTGACCTGTTCATTCCCTTTGCCTGGACGGTCAAATGATGCAAGTGATATTCAAGGAGAGGAACATCTGTGGCTTTTCCTGAATCTTTTATTGAAGAGCTGATATCCCGCAACGATATCGTCGAAGTGGTGGAATCCTATGTCCATCTGAATAAGCGCAGCGGCTCCAACTACTTCGGGCTCTGTCCCTTCCATAATGAGCGCACCCCCTCCTTTTCTGTCAACCCCGCTGAGCAGTTTTACTACTGCTTTGGATGCGGTAAGGGCGGCGGCGTGATCAACTTCATTATGGAAATAGAAAATCTCAGCTATCCGGATGCGGTCGCAAATCTGGCGCAGCGGGCCGGCATGAAGCTGCCGGAGGACCGCTATGACCCGAACGCGAAAAAGCGCAGCCGCCTGCTCGCCCTCAACAGAGACGCGGCACGGTTCTTCTATTCCCAGCTTGCGACACCCGAGGGCAGGGCCGGCACGGAGTATCTGCGAAGCCGAGGTATCTCCCCTGCCACTGCCAACCGCTTCGGTCTGGGCTACGCGCCGGACAGCTTCCAGTCGCTGCTGAAGGCCATGCAGGCCCTGGGCTACAGTGAGTATGAGCTTTTTGACTGTGACCTGATCCGAAAAAGCAGCCGCGGGAGTTTCTACGACACCTTCCGTAACCGGCTGATCTTCCCCATCATCGATGTGCGCGGGGATGTGATCGGCTTTTCCGGGCGCATCATCGGCAGCGGCGAGCCAAAATATCTCAACAGCCGCGATACGCCGGTGTTCAACAAGGGGCGCAACCTCTTTGCCCTGAATCTGGCTAAAAAGTCCAAAAGCGGCTATATCCTGCTCTCGGAGGGGAACATCGACATCGTATCCCTCCATCAGGCTGGCTTTGACAGCGCCGTCGCCTCCCTGGGCACCTCGCTGACGTCGGAGCAGGCGCGGCTCATTTCGCGCTATGCCAAGGAGGTTGTGCTGGCCTTCGACAACGACGGGGCCGGCCAGAAGGCAACCCAGCGGGCAATCCAGATTTTTGAGAAGCTGGAGATGAAGGTCCGCGTCCTGCAGCTGAGTGGTGCCAAGGATCCGGACGAGTTCCTGAAGACCCGCGGGGCGGACGCCTTCCGCCTGCTGCTGGAGGCCTCGGAGGATCAGATTGATTTCCGCATGAACAGCGTCCGCGCAAAGTATGACCTCACGAAGGATGAACAGCGCGTGGCCTATCTAAAGGAGATTACCGAGATGCTGGCCGGGCTTCCGGACCCGGTTGTGCGCAGTATCTATGGCGAGCGGGCGGCCGGCCTTGCCGGTGTCGGCAAGGATACCGTCATCGGCGAAATTGAGCGATCGCGCAGGGGGCTTCTCCGCAGGGCAGGCCGCAGTGAGCAAAAAGCCATGCGCAGGCCAGAGCAGACCGCCCAGCCTGCCCGCAGTACCGCCCGCTACAGGAACCCGGCTTCCGCCGTCGCCGAGGAGGGCATCATCCGGCTGCTCTATCTGGAGCCGACACTGTACTCCATGAAGGGGCTCCCCCCGCCGGATGCCTTTACCTCAGAGGAGCTGGCGTCAATCTACCGCCTCCTTCTCAGTCGTCGGCAGAGTGGCGAGGCCGTCAGTATCAGCAGTCTGTCCTCTTCTCTGACTGCGGAAGAGATGAGCCTGCTGGTCAGCATTCTGCAGAAGCCCGAGCAGTTATCCGGCAGCCAGCAGACCATGCAGGATTATATTCACCGGATGGAAGAAGCACAGGCGGCTTCCTCCGGCAGCGAAGGCAGAGATCTTCGCGCCATAGCAAGTGATTTAAGAGAACGAAAGGGGTATAACCAATGAACGATGAACTTGAACTCACAGAAGAAGATCTGGAGAGTATGGCGGACAAGCTTATAGAGGAAGCAGCAGGTTCCGATATCGCCTCGCAGCAGGAGACGGAGCTGCTTACACCCAGAAAAAAGACCGCCAAGAAGAAGGATGCCCCACAGGACACCAGACCGCCGGAGGAGCGTCTGAAGGAGCTGCTCGAGCGCGGCAAAAAGGCCGGCAAGCTCTCTCCAAAGGAACTGGATATGCTCAATGATCTGAATCTGGACCCTGATACCATCGACAAGTTCTACGAGACTCTCGAGCAGAACGGCGTTGACATCGACTATGGCGCGGCAGAGCTTCTTCCCCCGCTGGATGACGATATTCTCCCCGAGCTGGAGGAGATCTCCAGCGTCGAGCAGGTTTCCGACGAGGAGCTGACCGACACCGACGCCCTGATGGACAGCTTTGCGACGGATGACCCGGTGCGCATGTACCTCAAGGAAATCGGCAAGGTCCCCCTGCTCACCCCTGAGGAAGAGATTGAGCTTGCCCAGAAGATGAGTGACGGCGACGAGGATGCGAAGCGGAGAATGACCGAGGCCAACCTCCGTCTGGTAGTCTCCATTGCCAAGCGCTATGTCGGCCGCGGCATGCTGTTTCTCGATCTGATCCAGGAGGGCAACCTCGGTCTGATCAAGGCAGTTGAGAAGTTCGATTACACCAAGGGCTACAAGTTCTCCACCTATGCCACCTGGTGGATTCGGCAGGCCATCACCCGTGCCATAGCCGACCAGGCGCGGACCATCCGTATTCCCGTCCATATGGTTGAAACCATCAACAAGACCATCCGCGTCTCCCGTCAGCTGCTGCAGGAGCTCGGCCACGATCCAAGCGCCGAGGAGATTGCCGAGCAGATGGATATGCCCGTTGAGAAGGTCCGCGATATCCTGAAGATCGCCCAGGAGCCCGTCTCTCTGGAGACGCCTATCGGCGAAGAAGAGGATTCGCACCTTGGTGACTTTATTCCCGATGAGGATGCCTCAGAACCCTCTGAGGCCGCCAGTTTCTCTCTGCTGCGCGAACAGCTGGAAGAGGTTCTGGACACGCTGGCCCCCAGAGAGAAAAAGGTTCTGGAGCTGCGCTTCGGCATTGTGGACGGCCGCACCAGGACTCTGGAAGAGGTCGGAAAGGAATTCAACGTCACCCGTGAGCGTATCCGCCAGATTGAGGCCAAGGCCCTTCGCAAGCTGCGCCATCCCTCCCGGTCCAAGAAGCTTCGCGATTTTCTGAACTGAGTGGCATGAGAGTATAAACAGAATGACAGGCAGGAACATTTTTGGCGTTCCTGCCTGTCTTAAACTGTATTTATTGCTGTGTATACGAGCTGCTGCCCTTACCTGTCCTTCTACGTCGGCCTGCGGCAAACAGCTTACCAGCCGCGCTCGGCCTTTTCCCACTCCTTCAGAGTCGGATAGATCAGTTCCTTGCAGATTTTTACTCTCTCCACACACTCGCTGTCGGGATCGGCGGGTGCCTCGTAGTAGGCACAGAAGAAATAGACCGCCATCTGCGCATGGGCTTCGTTATCCTCGCAGTAGCGAAGCAGATCGTAGGGGTAAATGTAGTTCTCCTCCAGGTCATGCTTCAGAAACGCCAGCTGGCCTTCCTTCCTGATCGGATTCAGATCATTCTCGTTGCAGTAGTTGACCATCGCGTCCAGCCGGGCACCTCTCCACTGGCAAAGTCCGTAAGCCGCGCCCATGTCCCCGATTTTTTCAACGTTGAAACCGGACTCACACTGGAGGTTCGACAGAACCCCGGCAATGGCCGCATCCGAGAAGTTCATCTCATTGCGGAAGAAATCCACATATTCGCGAAGCTCACTCTCGCCGATGCTGAGATACAGAGTCTCACCTGTGTCAAGGGTGACATAAACAGGGTCATCCGGAAGCTGAAAATCCGGAACCAGTCCTGCATCCGCGCTGGAAGTAATCGGGATTAACAGGCTGATGACAAGAAAAACGGCTATAAACGGCACAAAACAGTTACGAATGCGAATCATGAACCTGTCCCTCCTCTTTGATTTGTGTTTACATAATTTTATCACAGCCTGAGGGCTGAATCAAGGAACAATCCGCACCCAGGCGGGTAACAGTGCGGCATCATTCCAGCATTTTTGGTATCAATTTGTTGCATTCCGGCTCATTTTTTTGCAGTTAGAATACGATTCGTTGCAGTTTTGTCTGCTTTCGTATTTTCTTCCACTGCCAGGCTTCCTCGGTCCTGGATTCAGCTCTTCCGCGGCGCGAAAAGCTTGTATCAAATTCACAAATTTAGTCATACTTCACAAAAGTTCCTTGTTATTTTTGTACATTACTCCATCTTGCATTTCCCTACATCTTCCTGTATAATAAGCTCACAAGTAAGGAGGTAACAGCTAACTCGTCTGATAAGTGGGATCGGGCGAGGCCGTAGGAATCACAAAAGAGGGAACGCTCCGACAAGTAAGGTTGATCCCGCTTCCGGGATGTTGAAACATGTGTTCGTTTTGTACGGGAGAGGATTCCAAAGGTGATGATACGGCAAGTTATGTTTTAATCTGCAGAAAGAGAGGTTAAACGATGTTAGATATTAAGAATTCAGAGAAGTAAGCCCTGATTGTGTTGAGCGTTTTATGCTGCAGTCAGGGCTTACTTCT
>CADBNC010000164.1 GCA_902795885.1 Oscillospiraceae bacterium | reverse complement strand
TGGCCGGGCCGATCTTTGCATTCTTGCGGTACACGAAGAAACCAAAGATCGCTGCAATGACAATGAACAGAATGGAGGTCATCGCCGTAGCACCGTTAGCAGAATACGTAGCGGCAGCCGGATCAACCGATGCAAAGGTACCTGCGACAACTGCCGTGAAGGAGGCAATGACCAGGATCAGCACTGCAAGGGCGAAGATGATGAACAGCCGCTGGGCCTTGATGCCCATGGAGTCCTTCATGATCTGGCCGATGGAGCCGCCGTTGTGGCGGATGGAAGCGAACAGGGCGCCGAAGTCATGCATGGCACCGAAGAAGATACCACCAAGGACGCACCACAGGAAAACAGGAACCCATCCGAAGACAGCCGCCTGAATCGGTCCGTTAATCGGGCCTGCGCCGGCGATGGAAGAGAAATGGTGACCCATCAGAACGGCGGGGTTGGCAGGAACGAAGTCCTTTCCGTCGTAGCTGGTGTGGGCCGGGGTTTCGCGACTGGGGTCAACGCCCCACTGCTTTGCCAGCCAGCTGCCGTAGAACACGTAGCCGAGAGCAAGCAGCACGATCGCAACGATGAGGATAAGTAATGCGCTCACACTTTTCACTCCTTAGAAAAATGATTTGATTATCACTATTGCCTTCAGGGTCAGGCCCTGGCGGCAAATAGCTTCTTGATAAAGGGGGCGAGCTCGTGCCCCTCGGGGTTGGTGAAGGTCTGCTGCGTTGTCAGATCCACCGCACCTGCCAGCAGGTTCGTATAGCCGTGCAGGCCGAAACGATAGCTCTTCGTAAAGCGCTTTTTCTTCAGGAACGCCTGCACCTCGCGGTCCAGGCTGTCCGCCACGAAGAGGACCTTCACATTCGTGCACTGGTGCTCGCCGTGGGGTCTGACCCGCGGGAGCATATCGGCAATGGCCCAGTCCACGCACTTTTCCGCAAGAGCCCTGTCGAAGCTCTCGGCGGCAAAGACATAGCAGAATTCGTTCTTCTCGTTGCCCCACATTTTGACCGACTTCGTCAGCCAGTAGCGCTCATCCCGGGCCGCATAATCCGCCCGAAAGGCCAGCGGGAACTCGCACGCCACGTCCGTCCTCAGAGTATAATACGCACTGTAGGCGTCTTTCAGAATCTCGAGAAAAACATCCCGCGCAATCTGCATCTGCGGGCACCCTCCTGCCAATTAACAAGCGCTGTATAGTGAGGCCGTTCTACATACCTCTTCCTGCAAGTGTGTAATATACTCCTGCCGCCAAAGAATTGCAACAGTTTATTTATAGTTTATTCATTTTTTACGATAATTTGTGGAACTTGACCGGTTTCAACACAAAATCTGCTGTTTCCCGGTTTACAAGTTGTCTATTTTGCGATATGATGAACGGGCCCGAAACGGGGCTGTAAGGACATTATATTACAACATTATTAATCAATATTAATATCAAAGGAAACTGATCACATGAAACAGACCAATTACACCTTCTGCATCCCCTGCCTGTTCGGCACGGAGGGTCTGGTATCCGACGAGCTGCGCCGGATGAAGATGGCCGATGTGAAGACAGAGGACGGGCGCGTGTTTTTCTCAGGCCCCTTCGCCGACTGCGTCCGGGCCAATCTCTCCCTCGCCTGCGGGGAAAGGGTCCTCCTCGTCCTGGGGACATTCCCGGCGCCGGATTTCAATTCCCTCTTTGAGGGCACGCGGGCGCTCCCCTGGCCCGATCTGCTCCCCGCGGATGCCCGCTTCCCCGTGACGGGCTACTGTCTGGACTCGGCCCTCTTCTCGGTGCCGGACTGCCAGCGGATCATCAAAAAGGCCATTGTGGAGAAGATGAAGAGCCGCTATTCCCTCCAGCAGTTCCCGGAGACGGGCGCGGAGTACAAGATCCGCTTCTCCGTCCGGAAGAACCTCGCGATGCTGGCACTGGATACCTCGGGCACTGCCCTGCACAAGCGCGGCTACCGCCCTGCCCATACCGAGGCCCCCCTGCGGGAGACCCTGGCTGCCTCCATGGTAAGGCTCTCGCGCTATCGCGGGAGGGAGGATTTCTGTGACCCCTTCTGCGGCAGCGGCACCATCGCCATCGAAGCGGCCTTTGCCGCGCTGAACCGCGCCCCCGGCGTTTACAGGGATTTTGCCGCAGAGAAGTGGGCCTTCTCGGATCCCGTTCTCTGGCGGGACCTGCGGAACGAGGCCATCTGCGCCGAGTAT
Organism: Oscillospiraceae bacterium; assembly: GCA_902795885.1. Lineage (GTDB taxonomy): Bacteria > Bacillota > Clostridia > Oscillospirales > Oscillospiraceae > Limivicinus. The sequence goes on along the minus strand of CADBNC010000164.1, from coordinate 669 downwards.
TCCGGGGACTACCGCATCTTCGCCTCGGACATTGACCCCCTCGCCGTGCAGATCGCCCGGGAGAACGCTGTGCGGGCAGGGGTCGACCATATCGTCCGTTTCGAGATAGCCGACGCCCGCAGCTTTTCCCGCAGCGCGGAGAGAGGCATCATCGTGACGAACCCGCCCTACGGCGAGCGCCTGCTGGACCATGAACAGGCCGAGGCCCTCTACAGGGATTTCGGCAGGGCCATGGCGGACCGGGAGAACTGGGCGCTGTATCTGCTCTCCCCGGACCCGGATTTTGAAACCTGCTTCGGCCGCCGCGCCTCCAAGAGGCGGAAGCTCTACAACGGCATGATCAAGTGCGATCTCTACATGTATTTTGAGAGCAGACGATGATGCTTCGGCGGCCGGACTGCTGCCGATTCCGTGCACAATTCCCTGCTTGTAACAAAAAGTTTATAATTTTTTTCCTCTGGACCCTTGCAAAAAAATAAATCTGTGCTATTATAAGCATCGTTAGCACTCGAAGGTTTTGAGTGCTAACGATGCTGAAATTTGTATATCATTTATCTTGGAGGTTATGAATATGAAGCTCAAGCCCTTAGCAGACCGTGTTGTTCTCAAGCAGAACGAAGCCGAAGAGCGCACCTCTTCCGGTATTTATCTCACCTCTTCCGCGCAGGA
>CADBNC010000163.1 GCA_902795885.1 Oscillospiraceae bacterium | reverse complement strand
CGAGGCGGGACTTGAACCCGCACGCCCGGAGTGAGCACTAGAACCTGAATCTAGCGAGTCTGCCAATTCCACCACTCGCGCATCTCGTGAAAGCTTTGTAATAATAGCACGTCACAAAAGCTTTGTCAAGAATTTTCTGAAGCCTTTTTCTGGATTCCTGTTAATAGGTACGAGCTGGTCTTTCATATCCCAATAACACAGCGAAGACGATTGACTTTTTCCTTCAATGATGTTAGGATATCCAGGCCTCGGAGGGCAAATCATTCATCAGAAATGAGAAGCTGGATAAGAGAGCGGGTGGAAGCCCCGTTCCTTATCCGGCTTTTTTGAGGGGTATAATGAATCAGAAAATCAATGACTTTACAACCGGGCCGATCTTCAGGCCTCTGCTTGCTTTCTCCATGCCGATTCTTCTGGCGCTGTTTCTGCAGGCCTTATATGGCGCGGTCGACCTCCTGATCGTTGGCAAGTATGCTTATGCGCAGGATGTATCCGGCGTGGCTGTCGGTTCCCAGATCATGCAGACGCTGACGGGTCTTGTAAGCTCCTTCGCCATGGGGACAACCATTCTCCTCGGGCAGAATATTGGCGCCGGCAACCGGCAGGCAGGCGGCAGGATTATCGGAACCAGCACGGCTCTGTTTGCAATCATAGGAATTGCTCTGACTGCTTTGATTCCGCTGCTCTCCGGAGAGACAGCCAGCCTGATGAACGCTCCGAAAGAAGCATTTGATGAGACAAAGCAGTATATCTCCATCTGCGGGCTGGGATCGGTTATGATCGTTGCCTATAACGTGCTGGGGAGTATCATGCGAGGACTTGGAGATTCGAAAACCCCGCTTATGACAGTCGCAATTGCCAGCATGGCCAATATTGCGGGAGATCTGCTTCTTGTAGCAGGTTTGGGAATGGGTGCCTCCGGCGCTGCCATTGCCACTGTCGCGTCTCAGACTATCAGTGTGCTGATCTCTCTCCTGGTTCTCAGCCGCAGAAATCTGCCTTTTCCGTTTTCCAGACAGGACATCAGGATCGATCCGGCTATCACAAAAAAGATTGTACGGTTCGGAACGCCGATTGCCCTTCAGGATCTGCTGGTAGGGCTTTCCTTCCTGATCATTCTGGCTATCGTCAACACGCTGGGCCTTGTCGCATCTGCCGGAGTAGGTGTCGCGGAGAAGGTTTGCGGATTTATCATGCTGATTCCCGCAGCATTTATGCAGGCCATGAGTGCCTTCGTTGCACAGAATCATGGAGCCGGTGAAAATGACCGGGCGGAGTTGGGACTGAAGATTGCAGTTCTTGTCTCAACCGCGTTTGGACTTGTTATGTTTTATATCGCCTTCTTCCATGGCGACCTTCTCTGTGGGCTCTTCTCCCGGGATTCCGAAGTAGTGGCCGCAGGCTTTGACTATCTCAGAGCTTATGGCATCGACTGCCTGCTGACGTGCTTCCTGTTCTGCTTCATCGGCTTTTTCAACGGGCTCGGAGAAACAGGGTTCGTCATGATCCAGGGCATTGCAGCAGCGTTCCTGGTTCGTATTCCCGTCGCCTGGTGGATGAGCCGCACAACCGGCAGGCTGTTTTATATCGGGCTGGGAATACCATCTGCAACGGTCATCCAGATCATTGCATGCTTTATCTTTTATGCAAGGGTCAGAAAACGTGTGGCAGGAATTTCCGGAGCAAAATAATAACAGCATCAAGGACGAGTGTGTTTTCAGCAGGGAAAAACAAAAGTTCAGGAAAAGACTGTAGAATGCAGCAAGAAACTGTGATAGTATGAAACTGCCAAAAAAACGAAGGAGTTGCATGCATATGAAAATCGCCCTCGCACAGATACAGATCTCCGGCTGCATGGAGGAAAACTATCAGAAAGCACTGGACTGCATCCGCCAGGCGGCTGCAGACGGAGCCAGACTGATCTGCTTTCCCGAGGTGCAGCTCTCGCCGTTTTTCCCGCAATACGAGAAGAGGGATGCATCCCGCGTTCTGATTCCGCTTTCACACCCCTATATCGAGGGAATAAAGGCTGCCTGCCGTGAAAACCGGATCTACGCTTCTCCGAATTTCTATGTTGAGGATGGAAAAGCATATGACATGAGCCTCCTGATTGATGATAACGGCGTGATTCTCGGGAATCAGAAAATGGTACACATCGCTCAGTGCAGCTGTTTCTATGAGCAGGATTACTATACCCCCTCCGAAGAAGGCTTCCATGTTTTTGACACACCGATCGGAAAAATCGGGATTGTGGTCTGCTTCGACCGCCACTATCCGGAGAGCATCCGGACGGAGGCACTGCGGGGTGTGGATTTGATTCTGATCCCGACCGCCAATACGAAGGACGAGCCTTCCGACCTCTTCCAGTGGGAAATCCGGATTCAGGCATTTCAGAACAGCGTAAATGTGGCCATGTGCAACCGCACAGGCGTGGAAGGGGAGATGCATTTTTCCGGAGAATCGATCGTTGCGGACTATAACGGCAATTGCGCAGCGCTCGCCGGAGACGGGGAGGAAATCCTCTATGCGGAAGTGGATCTGGAGTCCGCCGCGGGTACCAGAGCCGCGAAGCCCTATACATCCCTGCGCAGGAAAGAATTCTATGAGTAGGGAAAGCGGCATAGTCGCCGAAAATGTCCTTGTATGTCCGGGTCGACATGTGATAGTATGATGCTGTTGGAAGAATACGAAGGTGTTGCGCCGCTCGGGGAAACCAGAGTGAGGGTGCTATGACTGGAGGTAAACCATGAAAACACTAGTAGCATATTTCAGCGCGCAGGGAACCACTGCGCAAGTTGCCAGACAGCTGGCAGAGCATCTGGGGGCGGATCTTTTCGAGATCAGGCCTCTGCATCCGTATACAGAGGCGGACATCCGCTATACCAATCCGATGGCCCGCTGCAACAGGGAGAAGTTTGGCAGGAAAGATGTGCCGGTTGTCGGAAAGGTTGAGAATTTTGCCGATTACGATGAGGTGTTCATCGGATTCCCCATCTGGTACGGCGCTGCGCCCAATGTGGTGAATACCTTCTGCAAGGAGTATGATTGGACAGGGAAGAGGGTTTATGCCTTCGCAACGTCCGGCGGCAGCGGTATTGGAAGGACAGCCGAGAAGCTGAAGCCTTATCTGAAGGGCGCGGCCTCGGTTGCGGCAGACCTCGTCAGCAGCGCGGAAAGCCTGTACAGCCGGCACGAATAAAGCAAATAAAAGCTCCCTGTCAACCCGGCAGAGAGCTTTTGAAAAATATTGGGGTGCTGGGGGCCGCTTTTACTATATCAGCGAATCAGTGCCGCGGCATATAGGCCTCTTCCCACTTCCTTCTCGCCATCAGACCCATTACGGCCGAAAGCACGAAGATTGTACCGATTACCGAGAAGAGCAGAGTGCCTTCTCCACCGGTCTGTGGAAGCTCCACACCGGGTTCGTTTTTGATGGAGATGGACATGCCATTTTCAGAAACAACTGCATTGTCATTATCGAGAATGGGATTATTGTTTCCATCGACAAGTACTGTACCATCCTGATCCGTCAGGCGCAGATAAGTCTGTGCATTGTTATGGAATGCTTTAAAATACGTACTTCCATTGACAATGATGTAGCCATCAGGAGGCGATATTTCCTTCAGTTCATAAACCACATCATAGGAAAAACCGCTGATGTCGATCTCTCCAAGGGCGAACCTTGAAACGATATTCTTATTCGCCATGGCCGCCTCGGCGCCTTGTGCCGATACAGACATTCCGATTATATCTTCCACGGCTGCTGCATTCAGAAGTTTTCCATTCTGTAAATACAGCTTTAATCCATCGCTCCAGATCTCAAATTGCGCATCGGCCAGCACCGTATTCAGATGATTCTTATCAACCTTTTGGATATGGATTTTCTTCGAGGTGTTGGTTTGGGTTGTCAGACCCGTCGCAAGCGCAGTATCTGTTCCCGCAGAATAAACGGTGGTTCCTTTATCGTCTTCAATATCGGAAACCTTGAGTTTTCCATTCTCTTCCGTCACCGTGACGGTGAGAGTTACCGGCGAAGCGAACTGGACATTGGGCATATTCTTCGAGTTATCGTATTCCGAGATGGTATAGGTATAGGTACCCGGCCTTGTATACCGGATCGTTCCGAAGGAAAGGGTGTGATCCGCTGTCGAGTTATAAATCGAAACAGAACTGTCCTGTGTTTCATCCGGCATAGGCGATGTTCCGGTGCCGCCCTGCGGGTCCGAGTAGGTTGCCGTCCCTGCTTTCAATGTGAATCGATAGTACTCCTGTCCCCAGGTATAGTCTTCCACCACCTTTTTGACTTTCAATTCGATACGGATATTCGTATCCTCATGCACCTTTGTATTCGTGAACTGATTGTAATAGCGGGTATCAGGCGCTTCGATCGTACCTCTCACAGTGGCATTATCTGATGACAAAGTACCCCCGGTATGCTGTACCTGTTCGATCTCATATCCTTCAGCACTCAGATTGCTCGCATCGGTCACAGGTGTCCTGCCATCCGTTTTTCCACCGGCATTATCCGCCGGGTATTTATTGGCATAGATTTCCTGAATGACATAGTTTGTTCCGGTTGGCAGGTTTGTGAAACGGATGACCTCGTCCTGTTTCAGAGTCATATCATAGGTAATGGTGTGATAACCTTGTACAGCAGGTATCTTCCAAATGATATTTCCATCGGCATCGCGCTTGGCCTTGATGAAGGTTCTCCCATTCTCCGTCACTCTTTCATATTCAATCAGGGCATCATACACGAGGGTATTCCATGCACGGAATGTCTTCCCGTTAAATCTCTCGATATCCTCTGAAAATGCAGACTGTCCGGTCTGATATCCGAACAACGTATAAGCGTTGCTCTGTGTTCTGGGCACATATTCATAACCGACGATACCCGATGGGTCACATCCATCCGGAATCTGCAGGGTCACACGATAGGTGAAGGTCTCCGCGGCCTCCTGAGCAGATGTCAGAAGATTCTGTGGATCATGAATAATCTTTGTGATGTCCAGTTCGGATGTTTTGTGGTTTACGCCGTTCAGTGAACCATTATTCTCCGAAGCAACATAATAGGTTCCGTCTGCATCCGACTTTCCATCAACTTCCGTGTAGGAGCTATTTTCGTCGTCAAACGTATATTCCTTTTTGTTCTCCTGATTTGTATTGAAGCTGTCTTTCATCACCAGGAAAGTCGGTACTGCTGTAATCACCATCGGCCGAACTGTCTGTGGGGCAAATTCGTATTCGTACGGATTGCCGCTCACAATCTTCTCAACAAGAGAATAGTTGTGCCCCGTTTCCAGAATATCGCCGCCCCGCATGAGTCCCGGTGCAATATAGATCGTGTCTTCCCATTCTCCGTCCTTGGGCAGGTTTATGGCATAAACTTTTGATTCATCCAGCGTATCAGACAGTGTTCCGTCTTTGTTGTAGTACTTTCCATCCACCAGCAGGTAAAAGACGATCTCCTCATAGGGATCCGCTTCATTGATCAGATGGGCAAACTCTTTTCGGACGGTCATTATGCTGGTATCCAGATTCATCTTACCCCTCGGGTCTTCTATCGGGGCTGAAGCAGATGTAGGCGTCCCGGAAACTTCACCATTTACCAGTTTTACAGATGTATAGTCTACCGTTGCCTTTGTGTTGGTTTTCAGATAATACACATTGTCATCGCCCAAAAACACCTGATCCTTCTCTGCCTGGGTCAGACTATCATAGGTAACTACCTTGTTGTTCAGATCGGCTATCAGATCATAGGCTTCCTGGCTGGGCCACATGGTGAAGATCATCGTATAGGTCACGCCGTCTTCCAGCAGGCTTTCGGATCCTGCGTTGATATCCCAGATCACAGTCCGTGTTCCTACGGGATATTTCACAAGGTATTCCTGCTCTGAAAGATCAGTCAAAGAACTTAAAGACACCTCTGTGCCATTCTTATAATACTTAACCACTCCGCTCTCAGACTTAACCTCAAGCAGATACGCGGCAGGGGCGTCAGCCCAAGCCTCTCCATGCCCGTCATTTGCCTCATGATTGTATTTTTCCGAGCCATTAGCGTTCTCACCACCAGAGCGATAATAGCGAAGGCTGGCGATATCCCCCCGGGCAAGACCGGTTGAAGAGAGAGCCGTGATGCCGTCATTGATTACAACATCCTGATATCCCAGTGCACTTTGAATATCGGAGATAATATCATCAAAATATCCATTTATAGCCGTTGTATTATTCGCCTGCCCCAGATATGTTCCTCCGATAGCCTGCAGATTGGAGATCTCACCAAAAGCACCAATTGTATACAGAGTCTTGTTGTGACCAATGATTAAGTCTGCCTGATTCTTGGCCGCCAGAGCATATTCATAATTTGATCTTCCAGTATAATATGTACCTCCATCCCAGTCGCTATAAGTGCCGTAAGGATGTGCGCAGGAGATTGGATCACCATCGGTAATAAACACAACATATGTAGGATCATTATCATTGAAATAGATATGATCAGCCGCATACAATGCATCATCCCAGTTCGTGCCCTCAGCACATTCCAGTCCATTTATCATGTTTTTAAACGAAGTAGCATCTGTTCCGGAATAAATCGTCCGCATTTCCTCTTCATTCCGTACACGCTGAGCAAAATTGACAAATGCCAGTTCGATTGTGTCACTTTCTTCCGCGTTTAGTGCGAAGAGCTTATCCGCCAAAGAGCCTATGGCTGACTTTGCCACAGACATACGTGATTGTCCGTTCCCAGCATCTTTCTCATACATACTCCAGGATGTGTCAAGAACAATAACCACATTTGCCTTCGTAGAAGATTCTGCGTTTTTCTTCTCACTGGTTGCACTCAGCGTAACATCATATGTTCCATCGTGATTCGAAGCTACCTGCTTATCAGTCGTAGGAGCGTTCAATTCACCAAGATCAGGTGTTCCACCATCTCCGCTGCCACCGCTCATACTGCCCATTTCATATATCACATAGATATCTTTATCTGATTCCGCAAACGAGACCGGTTTTGTTACGCCGTTAGCCGTGACATGCTCAGTGTCTGAATAATACCAGCCACCACCTGTTGGATTCCAATCGCTTTTCGACAGTTGTCGATAACGCCACTCCGATACAAAGCTAGTCGGAGCGGTACTACTGGTATAAGAAGGATATGCGGATTGATTTGCATTTTCAAAGGTATTATTAGTATTCTGTTTGTATGGAGGATCTGTATTCAGAAGTGAAGATATCTCTCTTCCATTCGCTGGGTCATTCAATCTGGTTGTAACATATCTGTATCCTGGGATAGCCATTTCCAGATCCCATTGATCGCCATACTGAGAAGGCTTGGGAACCGTAGTTCCAGCCGGGACATCTCCATCCTCTTCTTCACCAAACTCAACAAATGTCCCGCCATTCATATAACCGTAATGGACGGTAATGCCTTCAGTTTCGCCAGAATAAACCAGATATATTGAATCTACATCTGTCGAATACGAATATCCCAACCAGCCACGGGTTCTCTGTAATGTAACAGATGAAATTTCCGTTCCGTTATAGCTTCCTGAATATGCTCCTTGATAAGAATATCCCGAAATTGCGCGCGCTATATTATCTGTTGTAATGTTATATGTGTATCGGTCATAGTTCCAGCTTACCGTTTGATCAGTATTCGTATTGATGCCAGTTGGTCTTGAGATCGCATTGCCATCCTGATCTACATAGTGGACTGTGACCCGTGCTCTAGTAGTATTATTCTCACGAAATCTCAGATTTGTCGTCGTGTTTGTCGCATTTCCCCAGGTGATCGTATATGTTGAAAAACTGTCGACGACGAACTCGGCCTTAAGGGACTCCTCACGCACGAGCATCTCTCCTGCGGTTCCATCACATGCTGCAACAGCTTCCTCAACCGTACCGTCGAGTGTGTCATTAAGATGATAAACCACAGCTGTTTCACTGAGTTCATCCTTGTTAATATCTTCCGGAAGAGACTTCATCACAATCGAAACAGATACAGGGGCTGTCGGTTCTACCTTCTGTCCTTCGTTATTAAAGATCGTGATGTCCAGCGCTGCCATACCGGCAGGGTATGTTTTGATCTCGCTTGGAACTGGTACTTCGTCATCTGGGGATTTCTCCTCGGATGCTTCCGCATCCTTATCTGGTGACTGCTCTAAAGAATCTTCCATGTCTGGGTCAGAGAAGTAGTCTTCTCCTGTTATGACTTTCCAAGCATCTTGGAACTCCTTCGAATACTCGTCAAACTCAGTCACTTTCAGCTTAGCATCTTCTGGAATGTTGGCCGCTTCGTCATACGTCACGGTTACTTCAAACAGCTCACCGCTGTCGCTGAGGAAGAGTGTCTTAATCTGCGCGTCTGTCACACGGATTGTGAAGGCCTCACCATTTTTCATGGTGACCGTGAGGCTCTCTTCGCTCTCAAACGGGAGCATGCTGATCAGAGCCCAGTCTCCGGCAGCTACCGTCTGCGCGTTGATTTGCGCAATCTGCTCTTCGGTAAGCTCCGCGCTGTATTCACAAGCAAGTCCACGGACCTGCTTGATCTGCCCAACGGTGGTCTCACTTTCAACCCTGCTGACATCCACGAGGGACGGTGTGCTGAACTCTATGCTCGCCACATTGGCGACGAATTTTCTCGTCGAATCCGATACAACCACATCGCCCAGTGTGAGCGGTGTGCCTTCAGCTGCTTCTGTGTTTTCCGGGGCAGTTTCATCGACGGATTCTCCACTGCCTGTGTCGCGGGCTATGCCAAGCACTTCCACGAGGTCTGTGAAGCTCGCAAATCCACCACCGGGAAGGCTGAAGTCGTATGTTTTTCCGTTCACTTCATAGTGGAAGTCCACCGTATAGACAACGCCGTAGACGGAGAAGCTCTCCGCCTGGAAGCTGATCTCACCATCGCCGGAAAGGGGAGTGAGGATTTCCGCACTCTCGCCGAAGTGGACAATCTGTGTGTCGGCGGTCAGCGTCTCTTCCGGAAGGTCGGCCAGCTCAATCTTTACCTGCACCGGGCCGGAGGGCTGGATTTCCTTACCACCGGCAAGGATGCTGATATCAAAAAAGCGCGCAAAGGCGAGGCTCCTGTCCTCTGCGAGAGCCGCCTCCGTCCTGCTCCAGCAGGAATCATAGATTTCTGAATCAAGAGGGATCTCTTCAACTTCAAGCGTTGCATCGGCCGGAATCTCAGAAGCCGGATCACAGGTCACTGTGATCCGGTAGTTGTGTCCGTCAGAGGCCAGGACGGTCTTCTCGATCCTGGTATAGACGACGATATAGGCAGAGAAGCTGTCGGACTCGAAACGCACCTCCGGTGTCGTGTTGTCCTCCTGCTCCATGACCGTGGCAGCGAGTTCGTTATCAACATGGACCAGGGTCTGCTCGTTGGAGACTTCGGTTATATCCGGAATAATCTCGGCACTCTCCTGGCTGGGGACCATCTCCACCTGAATGGGGACGAGGGGTTCGATCTCATTCCCCTCCGCATCAAGGAAGGTGATGTCCACGCCCTGGACAAGGACGACCTCACCCTGCACTTCCGCTGTGGCAGCGTTCAGGACTTCTTCATCTTCAATTGGCGAGACAACCATTTTCGTATTCTGCGGGAAGGCGCCTGCAGGGGCGTTTACAGTTACCAGCAGGCCGGCAGCCTCGCCCTTGAAAATCTGCTCAGGATAGTTCACGGCATTATCGGCATTTTCGTCAGTGGGCTCTTTACCAGACTCCGGCTCCTGACCCGCTTCCGTATTTGCATCTTCTTCAGCGCTTTGGGTCCCGGCTGCAGGCTCATCACCGGTGGTCTCAGTATTTTCACTGCTTTCGCTTTCAACCTCGTCCACCGGCGTGGTCTGGCCTTCGGGATTGGTCAGGCCCTCTTCGGATGTGCTTTCGCTTTCTGAAGCTTCGGTGCTTTCCGCAAGGTTCATGGCCGCGATTTCTTCCTCGGTCATCTCCTCCGTGCGGAAGCACTCCGCCCCGTGGACGTGCACGGGGAGCACCGGCTTTTCGCAGGTCAGAACATATTCATAGCATTCATCCGTATGCCGGTGGGCACCGAAACCCTCTTCCATACCGCAGACCTGAAGCAGCACGTCCTGGTAGCACGCGTCGGTATGCCAGTGGGCAGGATGGGTTTCATCTCCGGGCGTCTCCTCAAGGCCGCAGATCAGCTCTCTCACCGGGGCATAGCATTCAACGGTATGATGATGCGCCGGATGCGTCTCGTCCCCGTCGGTCTCTTCCAGACCGCAGGCAAGCTCCATCTGGGGAATGAAGCAAGCTTCGGTATGCACATGGCCTTCGCTCTCCATCAGGCCACAGGACAGAACAGCCGTATAGCAGGCTTCGGTGTGCTCATGCGGTTCGATCTCCTCAAGCGGGCAGACCAGCTCCCCGTTCCGGTAGCAGTCTTCGGTATTGTGGATATGCGCGACCGTCCCGGAAACTTCCCGGCAGTCCAGGATGCGTTTCTGATAGGTTTTTGCCACCGCACTGTACCGCAGCGTCATAAAGGTCGCGGAGGAGACCAGAACACTGAGTATTACCATCGCAAGTACCCAGCGCTGGTGCCGGCGTCGTGTCTGAATCAGATTGATCCGGTTATTATTTGTGTTGTTCATATCAAACCCCCTTGAGTACGCGGATAAAGGATCGAATTTACCATTATGATGGATGTGCAGCAAGCCATGCGTCGATGTGTTCCTGAATGGCTGCAGATCGGATTTGTATATTGGTATGATAATATGATGCTTCAAAAATGCGATTATAATATCATACATTCCACCATGCCCAAAAACGTCACAGTGTGGATCAGCCCGTATCCTTCTGAATCTGCCTGATTTTACCGGGTTTATTATAAACCCCGACCCGCTCAGAAGCGTCCCGCTGACAGGAGAAAAGGCGTGGGTTTCTGCCCACGCCTTCTGATCCTGAATATGCAGTTTTCCGGTTAAGAATGATGTTCAAACCACAGCTTTCCGGATGTCATCTCAGCCCAGCTGTATTGTGCCATGTATTCACCGTGATACGCGTTGAGCGCATCGGAATCACCGCTGAGCATCTGATAGTAGTCACAGTCGAGCTTTTCTGCGCGGATGGCCAGAATCCCGCTGCTCCGTATCAGCAGATCCTCCTGTCCGATTGCTTTCAGGGTTGCCCGCAGGTCGCTGACATGGTTGCGGATCTGGTGCTTTGCTTTCCTCAGATCCGCTTCACCTTCCCAAAGAGTGGCGGCGATCTCTTCCGCCGTGCAGGCCACGCCCTTCCGGTCCACAAGAAAGGCCAGAAGCTCCTTCGTTTTGCGCCGTTTAAACAGAAGCGGTTCCCCCTGCCAGAACACGTCAAAGAAGCCGAAGCACTGGACGTACAGCGTTTGTGCCTGCGGCTTCGGAGCGTGAGGAATCAGATCCAGCTCCTCACGAATGGCCGCAGCGTCAACCGGTTTCATGAGATAGCCCTGCGCGTGCACACGATAGGCCTCCAGCGCATACTGGTCATAGCCTGTTACGAAAACAATCCGCGCGTCTGGCGCAGCTTCTTTGATTTTGACTGCAAGGATGATTCCGCTTGTGCCGGGAAGCTCAATGTCAGAGAAGACCACATCCGGCTTCTCCTCGGGCTTTGAGACCGCCTCCAGCACGTCCGCTGCGCAGGAGAAAGCATGGATTTCCGCTTCGGGCTCAGCCTCCCGGATCGCGTCCTGCAGCATGCGCAGCATCTTGGGCTCGTCATCAATGGCATATATACGCATCTCACTCGCCTCCCTTCGGTATCACAATTACCGCCCGCGTACCGTTTCCGGGCGCGGAATCGATGTACAGGCTGCCGCCAACGGCACGCTGCAGCCTCTCTTTGACATTGGCAAGGCCGATATGGGATCGCCCGTCCTGAATCTCCCGGCCGGGGTCGAAGCCCGGGCCGTCATCTGTAACCGTGATCTCAAACCTGTCTTCAAATTCCTGAGAGGAAATCGTAACACATCCGCGCCCGCTCGTTTTTCCCCGAACGCCGTGGCGCACCGCGTTTTCGACCAGCGGCTGCAGCGTAAGGGTCGGGATATCAAAATCGGTGCATTTCAGATCATAGCTCACCTGAAGTGCGTCTTCATACCGGAGCTGCTCCAGTGCCAGATAGAGCTTCGTATGCTCCAGCTCCTGCGTGAAGGGAATCGTTCTGTCCTTTGAGATCGAATTCATATTCCCCCGAAGATATTTTGAAAACATGGCAAGCGCTTTTTCCGCGGCCGCGGGATCGGTTTTGCAGAGACTCTGAATCGCCCCCAGGGTATTATACAGAAAATGCGGCTGAATCTGGCTGAGCATGATGTCTACCCGGAGCTGCCTGTTCTCCTGAACCTGCTGATAGTATCGCTCTGACTGGTCGATCCAGAGGGAGTTGAACATGAACAGCGCCGCGATGGAGGAGCCGAGCAGAATCATGTAAATCCCGTAGTAGATCATCTGCACCAGCATGGAAAGCAGGGGGATTGTGATGTAAATTCCAAATGCAATCCGCTGTCTGCGGGACAGCAGATTTCTCCGGCGCCAGAGGGCAACGGCATTTACAGCCATGATCAGGGCAGGCGGAACCAGAAGCAGCGGATACAGGGGACCGCGCCGATACACATTGCTGTCGTCGATGCTGTAGATCGCCGTGGTAAACTGTGTATAAATCAGGAGCCCGATATAAACGGTCCAGAGTGCTGCCACGATGTGAAAGAGCCGGCTTCGTTTCCAATCGTCCTCGCCGCTGGAGCGCAGGAGAAAAACAGTGAGAAACAGCATGGCGAGTGAGGGCAGAAAAGATTCCCAAAAGAGAGTAAAGCGGAAGACCCTCGCATGCGTCAGGTCCGGATACCCAGATACGAACTGCCCGAACAGATTAAAAAAGGAAACGGCAACCATGATGCTGAAAAAAGCAAGAAAATACTTTTTCATCCACTGCTCAAAATGCGGGGTGATCAGCACCTGTATCAGGCCCAGCAGGCTTATTGTGAATGCAGCTATACCCAGGCTTAAATTCATGATAAAGCTTCCCTCATGCCTATAGTCAATTTATGGTAGACTGTATAAACAGAACTGTCAAGTGTTACTGAAACCATACTAATCGCTTAAGCGCACAAAAACGTCCCAGGCAGTGAGCGCGGCAGGATTGAATGGAAGAGCTTTCCTTTTCCCTGTGATTACCAGAGAACAGAGAAGCATTGAGTACGATAATAATTTCGACATTCAACAGGAAATGTATAAAATACCGGAAATGCATTGCTTTTTCCACCTTGCAGTTGTATAATAACCAAATATGTTATGCAAAGACGCATGATTATACTGGTTAGAACAACAAAGGCGGATAGAGCATGAATTCGAGAACACTGAAATATGTTTTGAAGAGAATCCTGCTGGCGATTGTAACCGTATGGGTTGTCATTACGGTTACGTTTTTTGTCATGCATGCGGTTCCGGGCGGCCCCTTCATGGGGGAGAAGGCGATCTCGGCAGCGGCGCAGGCATCGCTGGAGGCCAAGTACGGACTGGATAAACCCCTTATTGAGCAGTACTTCACCTATCTGAAGGACATTGTCACGCGGTTTGATTTCGGCCCGTCGCTGAAGCAGAGAGGCCGCATGGTGATCGATATTATCGCCGACGGGATGAAAACCTCCGCAAAGCTGGGCGTGATTGCGGCCTGCCTCGCGGCCCTTTGCGGAATCCCGCTCGGGGCGGTTGCGGCGCTCCGGAGAAATAAACTCATCGACAAGGTGATCATGGTTATCACAACGGCTTTTGTATCCATGCCGTCGTTCATCATGGGATCACTGCTCCTCGTTTTCTTCGCCATAAGGCTTGCGGTTCTGCCGGCAAACGGCTCGACGCCCGCGGGCCTGGTTTTGCCGATTATTACGCTGGCGCTCTATCCCATGGCATATATCACGCGGCTGACGCGCTCTTCGATGCTCGATGTGCTCGGGCAGGATTATATCCGCACGGCGAAGGCAAAGGGCGTTTCGGGTGTGAAGATTATCTTTGGCCACGCGCTGAAGAATTCGCTGATCCCGGTGATTACCTATTTCGGCCCGATGCTGGCCTATATCGTAACGGGCTCGCTGGTGGTTGAGCAGATTTTTGCGGTGCCGGGGATTGGCCGCGCCTTTGTCAGCAGCATTACAAACCGCGATTATCCCATGGTCATGGGAACAACCATTGTTCTTGCGGTATTGATCGTGGTCATGAATCTGCTCAGCGATATTCTCTATAAGCTGGTCGATCCCAGAATTAACCTGGATTAAGGAGGGGAAGGCAATCATGTCCAGAAAATTCACCATGCATGTTGACATGGATGACTTTATCCCTGCAACAGAGGAAGAAAAAGCCTATATCGTGCAGATGAGGCCGTCCTCCACCTTCTTCCGGGACGGCATGAAGCGGCTGCTGAAAAACCAGGTGGCCACGGTATCCCTGATCATAATTCTTGTTATCACGCTGGGGTCCATCTTTATCCCGATGTTCTGGCCCTATTCGTATGACAACATGCTGGGCGTGACGCAGGGCAAACCTGTGGACGCTTCGTATAATAACCTGGCTCCCTTCACCTACGGACGGACCGAGCAGAAGCTTATTGAGAGCGGGGAGAAGGTGTTCCCGCACATCTTCGGAACGGACTCCGCCGGACGCGATTATTTCATCCGAGTTGTGTACGGGACAAGAATCTCTCTGGCTGTCGGCTTCTTCGCGAGCATTATCGTTCTGATTATTGGCCTGACGGTCGGGTCGATCGCCGGATACTGTGGGGGCAAGGTCGACCTGATTATCATGCGTATCGTCGATATTATCTATTCCCTTCCGGATATGCTGATGGTTATTCTCCTGGCGAGTGTGCTCAAGATGACCCTCGGGCCCGCTCTTGCAGGAACAGCGCTGGAAAAAATCGGGAGCAACATCATCAGTCTGTTCATTGTTTTCGGTGTGCTGTACTGGGTCTCCATGTCCCGCCTGATCCGCGGGCAGATTCTCTCGCTGCGCGAGCAGGAATATGTGCTGGCTTCGCACGCGGCCGGCGCACGGGGGTCGTGGATTATCCGCAAGCACCTGCTGCCGAACTGCATCAGCGTGGTGATCATCTCCACGGCACTGCAGATTCCGAACGCGATTTTCACGGAGAGCTACCTTTCCTTCCTCGGCCTGGGCGTAAACGCGCCGATGCCGTCGCTGGGGTCTCTCGCCTCGGACGCACTGAACGGGCTCTCCTCCTATCCCTACCGCATGGTGATTCCCGCGGTTGTGATTTCTCTGATTGTGCTCTCATTGAATCTGTTTGGCGACGGGCTTCGGGATGCTTTTGACCCGAAGCTGAAAACCTGAAAGGAGGCGGCACAATGGCACTGCTGGAAGTTAATGACCTTCATACCTCCTTCTTTACACCCGCCGGAGAAGTGCGGGCGGTAAACGGCGTCTCCTTCAGCCTGGAGCGGGGAAAGGTTCTCGGCATCGTTGGGGAATCCGGCTCGGGGAAATCCGTCACGGCCTATTCCATCATGCAGATTCTCGCAAACACCGGGAAAATCGTCGGAGGCTCCATCAAGTATAATGGGCAGGAGCTTGTCAATGCCGGCGAAAAGGTTATGAAGACCATCCGCGGCAACAAGATCTCCATTATTTTCCAGGACCCGATGACTTCCCTGAATCCGACCTATACGATCGGCCATCAGCTGGTCGAGGCGATTACGCTGCACACACAGCGTAACCGGAAGGAAGCCTGGGACCGCGCAGTTGAAATGCTGCGGCTTGTCAACGTCAATGAGCCGGAAAAGCGCATGAAGCAGTATCCGTATGAGCACTCAGGCGGTATGCGGCAGCGCGTAATGATCGCGATGGCCCTTGCCTGTGAGCCCGATATTCTGATCGCGGACGAACCGACGACCGCCCTGGACGTGACCATCCAGGCCCAGATTCTGGAACTGATGAGGGATCTTCAGAAAGAACTGGGGATGGCGATAATCATGATTACTCACGATCTGGGCGTTGTGGCACAGATGTGCGACGAGGTAATTGTGATGTATGCCGGCTCGATCTGCGAGCAGGGGACGGCGGACGAGATTTTCTATAATCCGAAGCATGAATATACAAAGGGCCTGATGCGCTCGATCCCGACGGCGGACACGGCCGGCACAAAGCTGAAGCCGATTTCCGGCACACCGATCGATCTGCTGAATCTCCCAAAGGGCTGTCCCTTTGCGCCCCGGTGTGACAACGCGATGAAGATCTGCCTGCACGAGCGCTGTGAAACGATGACCATCAATGCCGATCACCAGGCGGCGTGCTGGATGAATGTGAAAGCGGCCATGGAAAAGGAAGACCAGGCCGCGTCCGAGAACGGAGAGGGCGGTGACATCCGGTGAGTGAAAAGAAAATTGACACACTTGTAGAAGTCAGCCACCTGAAAGAATACTTCAATATTAACACAGGCATGTTCAGCTCGAAACCTCTGAAAGCCGTGGACGATGTGTCCTTCTCCATCCGGAGAGGCGAGACCCTCGGCCTTGTGGGCGAGTCCGGCTGCGGGAAGACAACGGCCGGACGCACGATCCTGCACCTGTATAAGCCAACGGCAGGGGAGATCCTCTTTGAGGGAAAGCCCGTGAAAACCAAGGCAGATATCCACGAATACCGCAAGAAGGCGACCATGGTTTTCCAGGATCCCTATTCCTCGCTGAATCCGCGCATGACGGTATCCGATATCATCGGTGAGCCCCTGGACATACACAAAATGTATTCCAATCGGAAAGAGCGCGAAGAGCGCATTCTTGAGCTGATGAACCGGGTCGGCCTGAACAGCGAGCATGCCGCACGCTATGCGCATGAGTTCTCGGGCGGGCAGAGGCAGCGTATCGGCATCGCCCGCGCCCTTGCGCTGAACCCGCGGTTTATTGTGTGCGACGAGCCGGTTTCGGCGCTGGATGTTTCGATCCAAGCGCAGGTTATCAACATGTTTGACGAGCTGCAGGATCAGATGGGCCTGACCTATCTTTTCATTGCGCATGATATTCTGGTGGTGCGGCATATCAGCGACCGTATTGCCGTTATGTATCTGGGCAGAATGGTAGAGCTGGCGGACGCGAAGGAGATCTATGAGCACCCGCTGCATCCCTATACCCGGTCGCTCATGTCGGCCGTGCCGCAGCCGGATCCGAAGATCGCCCGGGCGAACAAACGCATTGTGCTCTCCGGCGATATTCCGAGTCCGCTGAACGCCCCGTCCGGCTGCCCCTTCCGCACACGCTGCCCGCACGCAACGCCTGCCTGTGCCGAGGCCATGCCGGAATTCAGGGAAGTTGCGCCCGGCCATTTTGCCGCGTGCCACCGCGTTGCGGAGCTCGGCTGAAAGCTCCCACCTGTTTCGCTTCAGACGCGGGCAGACGCTGCCCGGTTTGAAAATAAAGACCGAAAGGATAATCCAAAATGAAAAAGTACCTTGCATTGGTTCTTGCCCTGGCCATGGCCTTTTCACTGGCTGCCTGCGGCGGGAACTCTGCACCGACGGCTCCGGCCGCCACCCAGGCTGTGGAGGAAGCCACCGGAAGTTCCATCGCGGTGTGTCTCGCCTCTGAGCCTGACACCCTTGACCCTGCGCTCAACTCTGCCGTTGACGGCGCAACGATGCTTGTCCACCTGTTCTCCGGGCTTGCCAAGTGGGAGCAGAATGAAAGCGGCGCACTCGTTATCGTCCCGGACGCGGCTGAAGAGCTGGTTGAGGGCGTTGAAAACGAGGACGGAACCGTCACCTATACCTATACCCTGCGCGAGGGTATGAAGTGGTCTGACGGCAAGGATGTGACCGCAGCTGACTTTGCCTATGCATGGCAGCGCGCCGCCTCTGTTGATCTGGCTGCGGACTATGGCTACATGTTCGAAGTGATCGACGGCTATGACGATGTCTGGGCTGAGGAGCCTGTTGAGGGCGCGGCGCTGAACGTAAAGGCCGTGGACGACAGAACCCTCGAGGTAACCCTTGCAAACGCCGTCTCCTACTGGAACGAGCTGCTTGCCTTCCCAACCTATTTCCCTGTGCGCGAGGATGTGGTTTCGAACGAATCTTGGGCGACGGACCCCAAAACCTATGTGTGCAACGGCGCCTATACCATCACCGGCTGGGATCACAACAGCCTGATCACCCTGGAGAAGAACCCGAACTATGTGGACGCGGACGAAATCCTGATGGACCAGATCCAGGTTTATCTGTCTGACGATGCCAACAACATGCTCACCAACTTCAAGAACGGCGAGTGGCAGCTGATCGACGATGTCCCGACCAACGAGATCGCCGCCCTGAAGGAAGCCTATCCTGATGAATTCGTGGTAGCGGGCCAGATCGGCACCTACTATGTCTGCTGGAATGTCAACGAAGAGATTCTGCCTGCCGGCTCCGGGCTCGAGGGCGCTGAGGCAGAGAACGCCAGGGCCGAGATTCGTAATGCCATCAGCCTGCTGTTCGACCGCAACTATATTGTTGAGGATATTGCCCAGGGCGGTCAGGTTCCGGCATCCTCCTTCGTCGCCATGGGTATGACCAACCCCGACGGCTCTCAGTTCTACAAGACTGCCGGCTCCAGCGAGGAATTCGACGGTTATTACAATGTCTCTCCCGATGCGCTGGAAGACAACTTCGCTCAGTGTGTCGAGGTGCTGAAGAAGTACTATGACTATGACGAAGCGACCGGTATGTTCTCCGGCTTCCCGACCCTGACCTATCTGTACAACACCTCCGAAGGCCACAAGGCAATCGGCGAGTATCTGCAGAGCGCGCTTGCCGGTGTCGGCATCACGATGAACCTGGAGAACCAGGAGTGGGCAACCTTCCTGAACACCCGTAAGAACGGCGACTATTCCATCGCCCGCAATGGCTGGCTCGCGGACTATAATGACCCGATCTGCTTCCTCGACATGTGGACAACGGCCTCCGGCAACAACGATGTGCAGTTCGGCAAGGGTGCGCATAAGGACGTTGCGGTCTACAGCCTCGATCTGACCGACCTCGGCTACGATGTGGCGGTTGAAAACGGCACCTGGGCTGATACCTACGATGTGCTGATCAAGA
This sequence comes from Oscillospiraceae bacterium, assembly GCA_902795885.1. Classification (GTDB taxonomy): domain Bacteria; phylum Bacillota; class Clostridia; order Oscillospirales; family Oscillospiraceae; genus Limivicinus. The sequence goes on along the minus strand of CADBNC010000163.1, from coordinate 10,347 downwards.
CCATCAAGGGCTGCACCGACAATGAAGTGCGCTATGAGCTGATGCACCGTGCCGAGGATCTGCTGATGAGCACCGGCTGCATCTGCCCGCTGTACTTCTACACAGATATCTACATGCTGGATGACTCTGTGAGCGGCTTCTTCTCCAACCCGCTTGGCTACAAGTACTTCATGTACTGCACCACGGCGGCCTGAGTCAGGATCCTGCCTGAAAAAGCGCATAAACAAAAAGACACCCCGGAAATTCCGGGGTGTCTTTGCATACGTAACGGTGTGCAGGTGTTTGAGCATGCTGTGGGGTATCTGTGCAGAAGGCAGAAAAAGGCGGTTTACATAAAACGGGGCTTCGCCCCATCGGGGGGCGGCACGTAGCCGATGGCGATCTCCGGCCGGATCTCCTGAAAGCGCGCGAGGATGGCGTCGACCTCTTCTTCTTTATTGAAGATCAGATTCGCGAATTCCTTTTCTCCATGCACCAGAATCAGACGGTAATAATAATACGCGGGGCTGTCATCCGGCTGGCATTCGCTGATACGGTTGAAGGCACGGTCAATATAGTCATAGGGAACGTAATAGTCTTTTCCAAGGTCCCGGTAGTAGAGTGCAAGCTTGCCAAGGCGTACGCGGGGGAGCTTCCGAAGACCCTGATGACCATAGGCCTCGGCAGAGGCGTGATCCTCAAACATGGGCCCTTCCGTGACAATGCTGCGGTCAGGTCCGCGCAGCTTCATTTTTCCAAATCCAAACATAGGGGTTCCTCCAGAGTCTTTACGCTGCTTCGTGTGAGCCCTTCCTGCGTTCATTCTTTGCTCCGCCCGGGCCCCAGCCATACCAGCGGGAGCTGCCGGGGATGCGCAGTGTGATCAGGGTGCCGATTATGCCTGCAAGTGTGCCTGTGAGCATGCCGCCGATCACATCACTGGGGAAGTGCACGACCAGATAGATGCGGGAGATGCCCATCAGCACCCCGAACACAAGGGCAAGCCAGGACCATTTCTTTTTCCCGAGGATGAAGAGAGGCACCATCGTGGCAAAGGCGGCATTGGTATGTCCGCTGGGAAAGCTGAAATCACTCTCCATATGGCTGCCGAGCATGACCCACAGCGGATAGAAGAAGCCTTCCGCATCGGCATAGGGGCGCGGCCGCGCGATCACGACCTTCAGCCAGACATTGACCAGCACAGCGCCAAGAGCAAGGCCGATGATCATCGCGGTGCCATAGCGGCGTGTCGGCCGGTAAACCAGCAGAATGAGAGAAAGAATAATCAGGGCGATGCCGCCCTTTCCGAGAAGCGAGATGAATTCCATAATCGGGGTCATCCAGCTTCCGCAGGCTTCATAAAGCCCGTGGATGGCCTGGGTGACGGTCTGATCAAAGACGCCAAAGGTACTGTTGAGCCAGACGGCTCCAGCTGTCATGGTCATGATGATATTCTCCTGTTCATGATGTTTCGAGTTGTCTCCTGTGGGCAGAAGGCCGCCGGGAGGGACAGGCCCGGTGTGCGGCTGTTAGTATTCAGCCCAGAAATAGCGGTAGAGAAGACGCTGCCAGCGGTTCAGGCCAGTCCAGATCCCTGCCATAAGACCAGCGAAAGCATCGGCGCTTTTCGCAGCTTCCTTCTGCGTGATGCTGTGATTGCTGAAGAAGGCACGCTCTGCCGGTAGGCGGATTTCCTCCGGGATGCTCAGATTTTCCTGACGGCTGTGGCGGATGGCGCGCTCGGCCTGGAGATAGACCTCGATGGCCTGTTTTGCGGGATCGGGAGTATGGAGCCTCGCTTCACGTATCCGGCGGAGCAGCAGATAGCGAAGCAGAACCAGGGCAACTGGTACGCCGATGATCAAAAGCACAATGGCGAGGGCCCGAAGAAAAGCGAGGAAGCCGTTGCGGGAAGAGGATCCTTCCGCCTGCCCTTCGCCTGAAGCGTCGGATGAGGAAGCACCTTCACCCGCTGCCTCCGGACCACTTTCTGCCGTCTCCATGCCAGGGGCAGCAGATGGGACAGCCTCCTGTCCTTCAGCGCCGTTCTGTCCTTCAGGGGAGGTTTCCTCCTCGCTGATGGGTGTCTGGTCAGATTCGGGAGCATTCGGATCATGCTGAACATCCGGAGAAGGCGTGGCATCGGGAGTTTCCGGGGCTGCGTTTTCCTCCGGCTGTTCGGAGCCAGAGGTCGATTCCATCGGGACAGTCGCGCGCGTCACCTCGACAGGAACCCAGCCGATGCTGTCCATCCAGACCTCAACCCAGGCATGGGCATCGGCTCCGGTGGCGACACAGTCCTCTCCGGCAGTGACATTGATCAGAAAGCCTTCAGTCACACGGGCGGGGATCTGAAGTGCACGGAAAAGGGCACAGGCCGAGCTTGCATAATGGATGCAGTAACCTCGGCGGGCAGTCGTTAGAAAATAGACGGCATAGTCATCGCTTTGCCAGACAGGAATGTTCGTATCATAGACCGAGCCATCCCGGACATAATCCGCCACCGCATTCAGGATATCCCGGCGGTCGGCAGTGAGACCATTTTGCGCACAGAGTTCACGCATGGCCCCGGCCGTGGAATCAGGCAGACGCGTATAATACCGGTGGACAAACTCCTGGTAGGCAGAAAGCGAGGCCCTGTCGGTCTCATTCATCGAAGGAATCGGCCTTCCGTCACCGGGAAGATAATAATCCCCGCTGTAGGAGGAGATGGAATTCGACGTGGCTTTCACATCACTGCCGGCTTCTGTGATGGAGAAATAGGGCAGAAAAAGCGTGTCGTAAGCGCGGTCGGTTGTAAGAGAGAAGGAATGCCTAGATGAATCCGTCAGGCTGCTGAGCGAGCGCCCGATGAGGCTGAGCGCATTGGTGCGGTTGTCCTCAGCCGGGGCAAGCCAGGCTGTGCCTGCATATTCGCCAAAGCTGCGTGAGCGCAGGTAAAGGCTGCCGTCCAGATCGGTGATCACATGCAGAACCTCGTGGCTGCGAACGCTGTGGTCATAGGGGTGGGCGAGATCAAGCCTGTCATCGCCGGTTTCCCAGCCGTTGAGGGCTGTTCCGGCAGGCTCAAGGATCTGCTGCAGGATCGTTACCGGGTTTGTCTCGCCGTCAATGATATCCGAAAGCGTGTTGCCAAGACGGTCAAAACGGCGGGAGAGAGAAAAATCGCGTTCTTCAGGCGTGTATGCCGAGGGCCGGTAGACCGCAAGCAGAAGCGCAAGTACCGCAGCGCACGGGATCAGCCCGAGAGCGGCGGCTTTTCCGGAGGCGTTGGAGGGATGATAGGCATCCCCGCCGAGGAAGAGCCCAAACCAGAAGACCGCAAGCCCCATGATTGCAAGCGGGGGAGGGGAGCCGTTCACGGCAATGCAGATCGCGGCAAAAGGCATTGTCCCGAGAAGCGAGAGGCTGATCCGGAGTCCGCCTGCATGCATGGAAACGGCTGTAAAGGCGGTTATCAAAAAAAGGAAAAAGAGCAGGGCAGTCATGTGGCTTGCCACCTGAGGGGTAAAAGTATATTCCCCCGCGGAACTGCTGAAATTCCGGAAATACGTAAAGCCCACGCAGTCGGCCATGTCACGAAGCTCTGCCAGCAGATCCGTACTCTGGTACTGATACAGATACCAGAGAAGAAAAGCACACAGTGGCATGCCAATGAAGGGTCCGCGGCGGAATGCGGCGCAAAGCCAGAGCAGAGAACAGAGAAGCGCAGCCCACAGATAGCCGGCCTGCGGGAAAAGCAGACCGAAGGTGTCTGTGATCAGAAATGCCAGACTCAGAACCCCGACAAGAAGCAGAAACAGATTTACAATCCTGTTCACGTCAGAACCTCCGAACCCTTTATGGTATAGATGCGACGTGCGGATGTCTCATCAAAATGGCAGAGCTCACCCATCGGGCGTGCCAGCAGGTTTGCGAGGGCGGCATCGCATTCATCCTCGCTCCCGACGGGATAGAGGCTGTCGGCAACGATAACATGCGGCTCCTCACGCTGCAGAAGCTCTGCCGAGAGCCAGCGCAGAACGCTGAGGCCGGAATCATTTTCCCCGCAGAGGGCGAGCACAACATAGACCGTGCGCGCTTCCGGAACCAGCGCCTCGCGGACAATCAGGTCTTCCGTCTTGGAAGAGAGCTTCCAGTGGATGCTGTTCGGCGGATCACCCGGGCGATAGACCCGCAGATCATGCTCTTCGGCAAAGCCTCCGCCATACTTTGGAAGAAGGCGGCTGCTGTTCTGTGTAGTCTCTTCAAGGTCGAGGGGGTTGCTGCACTTTTTCGCGTCCGGAAGAACACAGCAAAACGCGGCAGCATCGCAGCGCCTGCGTATGGAAAAGAGGCCGAGAGCATCGCCGGCTTCATAACGCAGAATACGGCAGGACAGCATGCCGCACTGCTCGGTCGGAAGCGGCATTTCACTCTCGCTTGTCACAACATTGCGGAAAATGAAGCTCTGCTGATGTGCTTCACCGGTATAGCGGTTGCGGATTTCCAGATGGATGGTCACGGAATGAACGGGCAGCAGGCCGCGGCACTGAAAGGCAATCTTCAGGGCAGCTTCTGTGCCCTTTACCACCCGCGCGTTCGTCTGAAGAAGGATCTTCATCCGAAGCATGGAGGGGAGCGAGAGCAGGAACATCACCGGTGGTACGACCACCACAACCGCGAGAAGCCATGGCCCGAACCAGCCTATATAGCTCATGCGGAAAAGCCAGGCCGCGCCGACAAAGAGCAGCCAGAGAAGAATTCGAAAGAAAGGCATTATCGGATGGAAGGCGCCTTCACGGAATTGAACAGCTCCTGCAGGGCAGCGCGCCGTGCCTGCGGGTCCGGAATATCCTGGGACCAGATCATCCTGTGCTCGATGCAGTCCATGTAGACAAAGCGGATATCCTTGGGAAGAACATAATCACGGCCCTGTATCCACGCGGTGGCCTTGCAGAGGGAAGTCAGGGCAAGGGATGCGCGGGGACTGGCCCCCTGCAAAATGCGGGGATCCTTCCGCGTGACCTCACAGATTTTTACGATATAATCCAGAATCTCATCATTCACATAGACGCGGGAAGCCTCGTCACGGATGCGCAGCAGATCGGTCCTCTCAACCACCTGGGTGACCGAATCTGTCGTGATACCGCTCTGCTTGCAGCGAAGCATTTCGATCTCGTCGTCGTGGGAAGGGTAACCCATGGAGAGGCGGATCATAAAGCGGTCCAGCTGGGAATCCGGCAGCATCTGGGTTCCCTTTGCACCGGTTGGGTTCTGCGTGGCAATGACGATGAAAGGCTCCGGAACCGCATAGCTTTTGGTGTCGACGGTGACAACGCCCTCTTCCATCGCCTGCAGAAGCGCCGACTGCGTGCGGGACGTGGCCCGGTTCAGCTCATCCGCGAGGAAAAGATTGCAGAGCACGGCGCCCTTCTGGTAGGTCATGGCACCGGTGCTGCGGTCCAGAACCGAATAACCGGTAATATCAGAGGGAAGAACGTCGGGGGTAAACTGCACGCGGTTATACTCGAGGCCCAGCACCTTTGAAAGGGAGATGGCGAGCGTCGTCTTGCCGACGCCGGGGATATCCTCCATCAGAATATGCCCGCCCGCGATGACAGCAAGAAGAACCTTGATCAGTACTTCGTCTTTTCCAACGATCACCTTGCTCACTTCATGGATGATGGACTTGGCATTGCCGATCGTCGAATGGATTTCGTTCATAGTATGTCTCCTGAATACTCCAGTACAATGCGGAGAAATTTCAGAGTATTATACCATGTCAGGCCTGCCGGGGCAAGCTTATTTTACCGGAGACGGATTTTCTGTCTTGCCAGTGACCATAAAAAGTGTTAAAATAAACAATCTTCGCGGCAGCCTGCATAACGGGGGTGACGGTATGGAAGAGAAGATTCTTACCGAGGATGTGGATGTCGAAGAACTGGATTATGAAACAATCCAGGAGAAACGCAATGATGAACTGACGGCACTGCTTGACCAGAGGGATATGCGCCGGTTGAAGCAGCGCATGGAGGAAATGAACGAGTTTGACGTTGCGGAATTTCTTTCGGAGATTGAAGACAACCGGATGCCGATGGTTTTCCGTCTCCTCTCGAAGGAAACAGCGGCAGATGTTTTTGCCAACTTCGATGCTCCCGATCAGGAGAGAATCATCAACTCCATGACGGATTCGGAACTTGCAGGGATTATCGAAGAGATGTTCGTTGACGATGCAGTTGACATGATGGAAGAGCTCCCGGCCAATGTGGTCAAGCGTGTCATGCGCACGGCTACTCCGCAGACGAGGATGCTGATCAATCAGTATCTGCATTATCCGGAGGATTCTGCCGGAAGCATCATGACATCCGAGTTCGTCGACCTGAAGAAATACATGAGCGTAAAGGAATCCTTCGCGCGCATCCGCAGAATCGGCGAGGACAAGGAGACCATCTATATCTGCTTTGTGATTTCAGCACACCGCAAGCTGGAGGGTATTGTCACGGTTAAGGACCTGCTGCTTGCGGACGATGATGATATCATTGAAAATCTGATGGACCGTGATGTCATCTTTGCCACCACAACCGAAGACCAGGAGAGTGTCTCAGAAAAGTTCTCGGACTATGACCTGATGGCACTTCCGGTTGTTGACAAGGAAGGACGCCTGGTTGGCATCGTTACCGTTGACGATATCATCGATGTCATGGAGCAGGAGGCCACGGAAGACTTCGAATTGATGGCTGCCATGACGCCTTCGGACAAGCCCTATTCGCGTTCCGGGATTCTGGAGATCTGGAAGAACAGGATTCCCTGGCTCATGTTTCTTATGCTTTCGGCTACGTTTACAAGCATGATCCTCACGCATTTTGAGGATATGCTCGCCGTGCAGGCTGCGCTGATCGCCTTTATCCCGACTCTGATGGGAACGGGCGGAAACAGCGGGGCACAGGCGAGCACGGCAGTCATCCGTTCGCTCTCTCTGGGCGATACGGAGCCCTCGGATGCGCCGAAGGTCATCTGGAAGGAATTCCGGGTGGCTTTCCTCTGCGGTTTGACCCTGGCGTGTGTGAACTTTGTGAAGATGCTGCTTCTGGACGGGATGATCATGCACAATCCGGAAATTACTGCCTATGTCGCGCTTACAGTCAGCGCTTCAATCATGTTCATCGTCATTTTCGCAAAAGTGGTTGGAAGCCTCCTGCCGATTGCTGCGGAGAAAATTGGCGTTGATCCTGCGGTGATGGCAAACCCGCTGATCTCCACCGTGACGGACACGGTTTCGCTGCTGATCTATATCTACATGGCAAAGCTCATCATGCATATCTGAGGAGCTTCCGCCTGAACAGAAGGCTCAAATTACGGAAGGCTGAACTACCATGGAATTATCCATTCTGCTGAATAAAATGGCTGTGTTTGTAGCCATGATCGTCATCGGATACGTCCTTGCGAGGCGCGGCGTTGTCAATAACGGCTTTGTGAAGACGCTGAACAAACTGGTCATCAATGTATTCCTGGTCGGAACCATACTCAGCTCAATGGTCAGCACCGGTACGGATATCAGCGTTGGCAAGCTTGGGGAGATTGTCCTTCTGACAACAACCGCATCGGTTCTTGGAATTATTGTCGCGGTGATCGCGGGCAGGTTCGTACGGCTCGAGAGCAACAGGGAAGCAGTATTCGAAGTGCTGATGGCTTTCGGAAACACGATGTTTATCGCTCTCCCGGTTTCCGATGCGCTATATGGAAGCTATGCTGTGCTGATCGTGTCGCTCTCCTGCATTCCCTTCAACGTGTTTCTCTACAGCTATGGTATGTGGAGAATGAAGCAGGGGAAAGGGGAGAGGCGATTTCATCTGAAGGATATCCTCTCGCCTCCGCTTATTGCGACTCTTGCAGGCATCCTGTTCCTTGTTGTGGATCTCCCTGTCCCTGCGATGGTTCGGGATACTCTCTCGGTCATCGGTGCATCCACAATGCCGCTTTCTCTGATCGTCATCGGCGCCTCACTTGGAAGCGTCAGCCTGCTCGATGCCTTCCGCAGCGGGAAGATGGCGTATCTGAGTGTTGTTCGCCTGCTTGTTATCCCGGTTCTGACATGGCTCGTCTGCGGCCTTTTGACCTCGGATGAGGTCCTGCGGATGACCTGCCTGATCATTGGCGGTGCCCCCTGCGCGGTGATTGTGTCAATTCTCGGGGATTCCTGCGGGCAGGATATGGTTTTCAGTTCCCAGGCAGTGCAGCACAGCACGGTCTGCTCGGTCATCACGCTGCCGGTGCTGATTCAGATCTTCTCGAATCTGATGTGAGGCTATAGGGGCCTTTTGGGCAAAACTGCAGGAGGATAATGGCTCCTCCGTTTGTCATGGCAATGTATCAAAAAGGAAAGTGAATAGAAATGATTTATTTAATAGATTTTGAAAACGTACATGAAGATGGCTTCAGCGCTCTCGGGAGACTGGGAGAGAAGGATGCCGTCTATTGCTTCTTCACCAAGAATGTGGCGAAGATCAGCATGTCCGCTCTGGCGGGCATCCGCAGCGGCCAGCTGCATTTTGTGGAGGCAGAGACCGGAAAACAGAGTCTGGATCTGGTGCTGGTCAGCTATCTGGGTTATTTGATTGGGACAAAGCCCGAAGAGAAGGGCTATGAGATTGTCAGTAATGACAACGGCTTCCTGAAATCGGCAGACTTCTGGAATATGCAGGGCATGGATCTGCACGTGCGTGTCCGCAAGACCGGCACGGCAGGAAAGCGGGTCAAGGTGGAAGCCAAGGCTGCCCCTGCCGAAGATACGGGCACAGCTCCCTCTGCACCGGCGCAGCCTGCCCAGACGGGCTCGTCACGACAGCGTCGCAGAGGCGGCCAGCGCGGGAAGCTGAGAGCGAACACCCCGGTCGAAGAACAGAAGAAGCCAGAAGCCGTCCAGGCTCCCGAGACCGCGAAACAGCCACCTGTGCAGGCAACCGTGCCTGCAGCTGTCGAGACAGAGCAGGCAAAGCAGCAGCCTGCCGAAAAGCAGGAAACAAAGGATACGGCCCTGACAGCTGCACAGCAGAAAGAGATCCTTGTGGAGAAGGCCGAACAGAAAAATGAAGAGCCGGCCGCAAAGCCGCAAGTGAAGCCGGTTGCTTCAGCGGCGCAGGAAGGGAAGGAAAAGACTTCCGAGGCGCCTACGGTGAATACTCCGGAGACGCAGAAGGCTCCAGAGGCTTCAGATGAAAAGCCTGCCACCATGCCTGAAACGAAGCCTGCGGAAAAAGAACCCGGGACAAAGGCGGAGATGGAAGCAGGGTCTTCTACTGGAAAGACCGGCGAAAAGAGAACCAGAGCGTCGAAGCAGACCAGAAACGAAAAGGCAAAGGCACGGAAGGAAAAGTCCGCTGAACAGAAGGTGGAGGAAAAAGCATCTGAGCAGAAGAATGACATAGAAGTGCCTGCTGCAACCCCTGACGGGCAGAACGCCCCCCTGCTGGAAGCGCTGGCAAAAGCCGGCATCGAGAAGGAAACTGCCAATTTCCTGGCCGCACAGGTTGCAAAGTTTGCAGAAGAGAAGAACTTCAAGCAGCTGATCTATCGTGCGCTCGTGAAGCAGTATGGCCAGAAGGCGGGAACGGCAATTTATAACACCGCGAAAAAGGTTCAGGTATGATACCGGCTTGTTCTTAATACAGCCTTAAAAGAGATCCCGGGCAGAGTTTTCTGCCCGGGATCATGCTGTCAGGATAGATTGTGATATCAGGCAGCTTTCATGCTGACTGAGCGTGCTGCCGGATGAGGTCAGCCTCGGGGGAGGGCATCAATCATCTCGAGCAGCTCAAGATAGAAGGGCCGAATGTCGTTTCGGATAGGGTTTATTCCTTCCGGAACAGCACGAATTGTTCGAGAGGGAACAGCACCGCAACCTGTACAAGCCCCGCAGCCATGGCAGCAATGGTCCTGCCAAGCCCGGCAAACGCAGTTGCGGCCAGCCTGGCAAGGGCGAGCTGCAGAAGCGTGATACTGAGGAATACCAGATTAAACTTTATAAACTGCCAGAGGGTGCTGTCACCGAACCGGCTGTCGAGTTTTTTCAATAAGGACATAGCTGCCTTCTTTCGTAAAAACAGTTGCTTTTCATGGTGCGGTTAATGCCGTGTGAATTACAGAAGCCTTGCACTTAAGCACAGGATATCCGAGAACCGGCTCTTGCAGCTGCATTCCCTGTGTCATTCTGAGGTTATGACAGGCTTGGAGATAAAAACAGATCCTCTGCAAAGACAGAGGATCTGTTCCGGGCAACACATAGCTGCATTGTTCCCTTGCTGTGTTCGTGTCGCGCAAAAGATGCGTCTGCCTCGTTCTATACGATAAGCAGAAAATGACACATTTGACACGAAGTACCTGGGATTT
>CADBNC010000162.1 GCA_902795885.1 Oscillospiraceae bacterium | reverse complement strand
GTGCTCGGCGCCCTTGCCCATCTGGATGCACATCTCCTGATCCAGATGCCCGCAGCCGTCGTTGATGCTGGTGCGCGAGGCGCGGCACGAGCAGGGCGAGACCGAGAAGCGGTCGTATTTGCTCAGGTAATAGGAGAGCCTCTCGTAGGGGCTGACGTTCGGAATGCCCTCCAGGGCGCTCTCCACCGGGATCACGCGCATCAGGCCGTAGCCGTCGGGGAGAATCGGCCCCATGCTCTGCATGCGCAGGCGGGTGTATTCCTCAAAGGCGCGGCCGATCTCGGGATGGGCCTGCATCAGCGGGACGTTGTTCACCATCATCTCGAGAATGCCGGGGGCAAAGATCTGCATGAAGTAGACATCCTCGCCGTCGGCCTCGCTGTAGGTCCGGCGGAAGATGCCGTAATAGACCAGATTATCCAGCGAGGGCATAATCTCTTCCACGGTTTTGCCGACCTTCTTTGCCAGCCAGCCGGCCGTGCGTTCCTTGCGGAGGCCTGCCGCGATGGCAATATCCGCCTCGTCATCGCTGACGATGTTGCAGAGGCTGTAATACTCCGGCGCGTTCTCGTCAATCTTGTTGACCACGCCCGAGATGCCGCCGATGACATGACATAGCTTGACGATCTTGGGTCTCAGTTGTGCCATAGTTTTTTCTCCTTATATCAAAAATTTTAATTAAAGTGCACTAACTTTGTTAATTTTCCGTCAGGTATTATTGTACTGTATTTGTAACAAAATTGCAACCGGAATCTGCCTTTTCGCAGCCATCAGAATACCAATACCTGTTCATACATCGGATGATGATCTGTCAGAAAATCCCCCGGACAGAAAAAACTTGCTTTTGCCCCGGGAAGCCTGTACAATATCCTATTATAGAAAAGACTGAACCCCGGGAGACAAAGCATGAATATTATTGTGGTAGGCTGCGGCAAGGTGGGCATGTCGCTGGTGGAACAGCTGAATAACGAAGGGCACGATATCACGGTCATCGATACGGACCCGGCCGCCCTCGAGGCTGCCCAGGCCCACGATGTGCAGATTCTCGGCGGCAACGGTACAAGCTTCCGCATCCAGCAGGAGGCCGGCATCGAGAAGGCCGACCTTCTCATCGCCGTCACCGACCAGGACGAGGTAAACCTCCTCAGCTGCCTGATCGCCGGCAAGAACAGCCGCTGCCGTACGGTGGCCCGTGTGCGCAGCCCGGAGTATTTTGAGGAGATCGATTATATCCGCGAGTGCATGGGAACCTCGCTCATCATCAACCCCGAATACGCCACCGCACTGGAGATTGACCATCTGATCCGCATCCCCTCGGCCATGGAGGTGGATACCTTCGCCAAGGGCCGCATCGAGCTTCTGAAGTTGCAGGTGCCGGAGAAGTCGGTCCTGCACGGCATGTCCCTGCTGGATTTCTCCCAACGCTTTGACCGGAATATCCTCGTCTGCATTCTTGAGCGGGCGGGTGAGGTTGTCATTCCCAACGGCGATACCGTCCTGCAGAGCGGGGATAACCTCTATGTGATCATGCCGCCGAAGGAGATCCGGCGCTTCTGCAACGTGGCGGGCCTGCCCGTGCGAGCGATCAAAAATGTCATGATCGCCGGCGGCAGCCATATTGCCTATTATCTGGCCCGGAAGCTCATCGCCGGCGGCATCTCCGTCAAGATCATCGAGTCTGACCGCACCCGCTGCGAGGAGCTGAGCATGCAGCTGCCCGAGGCGGATATCGTCTGCGGCGATGCCACGGATTATGACATCCTCCTGGAAGAGGATCTTCCGAACATGGATGCCTTTGTTGCTCTCACCAGCAGCGATGAGGAGAATATCTTCCTCTCCCTCTATGCCCACAAGGTGGCCCCGCGCTGCAAGCAGATTACAAAGAACAGCCGCATGACCCTCCGCGGGCTCATGGAGGATATGCCGGTCGGCAGCCTCGTGGCGCCAAAGCTCATCACCGCTGAATATATCAGTAAGTTCGTCCGGGCCCAGGCCAACAGCGGCCACAGCGCCGTCGAGGCCCTCTATAAGCTGGTGGACGGCAGGGTCGAAGCGCTGGAATTCCGGATCCGGGAGGCCTCAGACGTCACGGGGGTCCCCCTCGCGAAGATGAAGCTGAAACAAAACCTGCTGATCGCCTGCATCGTGCGAAACGGCCGGATCATCACCCCCGGCGGCAGCGACACCATCGAGCCCGGCGATGCCGTGGTTGTCATCACCACCCAGCATGGCCTCGAGGACATCAGGGATATTCTGCGATGAACATTCGGATTGTTGTCTATATTGTCGGCTGGGTCCTGACCCTGGAGGGCGGCTTCATGCTGCTCCCTGCAGCCACCGGCTTTCTCTGGCATGAGGCTCCCCATAGCTTCGTCTACCTCGCGGTCGGGGCCGCCTGCGTGGTCCTTGGCCTGCTTCTGCGGCTGCGAAAGCCCACCAGCCGCACCTTCTATGCCCGCGAGGGCTTTGTGACGGTTGCACTCAGCTGGATTGTTCTCAGTCTTATGGGCGCGCTGCCCTTCACCCTCACGGGGGATATCCCGTCCTATGTGGACGCCCTTTTTGAGATTATCTCGGGCTTCACCACCACGGGCTCCAGCATCCTGCGGGATGTGGAGGCTCTCTCCCATGCCAATCTCATCTGGCGCAGCTTCTCCCACTGGATCGGCGGCATGGGCGTGCTGGTTTTCGTCCTGGCGGTGCTCCCCATGACGGGGGGCTCCTCCCTGAACCTCATGAAGGCCGAGAGCCCCGGCCCCTCGGTGGGCAAGCTCGTGCCCAAAATCCGCCGGACCGCGCTGCTT
>CADBNC010000161.1 GCA_902795885.1 Oscillospiraceae bacterium | reverse complement strand
CTGAACCTCGTGATCGACGACAACGCCTTTGTCACCCTGCTCGGCCCCTCCGGCTGCGGAAAAACAACAACCCTGCGCATGATCGCCGGTCTCGAGACGCCGACAAGCGGCCGCATCACCATCGGCGACCGCGTCGTGTACGACAGCGCCCTTGGGATCAACATCCCGGCGAACAAGCGCCGGGTGGGCTTCCTTTTCCAGAACTATGCTCTCTGGCCGAACATGACGGTATACCAGAACATTGCCTTCGGTCTTTCCAACATAAAGGAATCCATGCCGAAGATCGACTTTGAGGCCAAAAACAGCGCGCGCCTGGCGGAGATTCTGAAGAACCCGGCCGATGTCGCCCGTGTCATTGAGGAATGCCGCGACAAAAAGGGCAAACTGGATGAGAAGAAAGCCATCATCAAGCTGATCGACGAATACACGATTTCCCAGTACACGGCGAAAAAGCTCTTCGCCCTTCATCCTGAGGACGGCAGGGACGTTTCCGGTGAGGCCGCAGCGCTTGCGCAGAAAGCGGAAAAGGCCGTCGCCGAAAACGGCCTTAATGAGAAGTATGAATTCACCCGGGACGGCAAAACCGTCGAAGAGGTGCGCAAGCTGACAAAAGAAGAGATCGACCTTTCGGTCCGCCGCGTCAGCCGCATTGTCAAGATAAGCATGTTCATGGACCGCTACCCGGCCGAGCTCTCCGGCGGGCAGCAGCAGCGTGTTGCTATCGCGCGTACCCTCGCGCCGGAACCCTCCGTGCTGTTTATGGACGAGCCGCTCTCCAACCTTGATGCAAAGCTGCGCCTTGAGATGCGCTATGAGCTGCAGCGACTGCACGTGGAGACGGGCTCGACCTTCGTCTACGTCACCCACGACCAGATGGAGGCCATGACGCTTGCCACCCAGATCTGCCTCATCAACAACGGCGTTCTGCAGCAGTACGAAGCGCCTCTGAAGGTCTATGCCCGGCCGAACAACCTCTTTGTGGCGGACTTTGTCGGCAACCCTTCCATCAACTTCATCGAGGCATCCGGCAGCCAGCAGGCGGACGGGGCCGTTGCCCTCACCCTCCTCGGCGGCCTGAAGGCTGAATTTCGCAGCGCTGAGGGCGTGGATCTGGCGCAGTGGTTTGCCTCCCGCGATGCTGCCGCCGAAGCGGAAACCGCCCGGCTTCAGGAAGCCTCCAGACAGAAGGGCTATGTGGAGAAAGGCAACAAGGACGAGACCTTCCGCTATCACATTCCGAAGGTGGTCGATGAGGACGACGCCCTGGCTGAGGAACCGGTGCTGACGAATGAGGACTTTGTGCTTGGCGTCCGGCCCGAGTTTATTGAAATTGACCCGAACGGCTCGGTCGAGGGCGAGATCTACGGTGCCATGCCCACCGGCATGGAATCGACCATCAAGGTCCGTGTGGGCGAATTTCTGCTTACCGGTGTAGTCTTTGGCAGTACGCTTTTCCGGATCGGCGAAAAGATCCGCTTCAACATCGCCGGGGAAAAGATCATGCTCTTTGACCGCAAGAGCGGAAGATGTATTTCCCTCGGCAGTCTGCGTTTCTGATGCCTATGATCCGGACGATTGTTTTTGACATGGGCAACGTTCTTCTCCGCTTTGACCCGCCGTATTTCATCCGGCGCGCCGGTGCGGAGGAGGACAGGGCCCTTCTCCTGCGGGAGGTCTATCAGTCCCTGGAATGGGCCAGGATGGACCGCGGGTCGATGACCGAGGCGGAAGCTGCCGCGGCCATGTGTGCCCGGCTGCCTGAGCGTCTGCACAGCACCGTGCACGCCCTTGTGGACGCGTGGGACCGGCCGATTCTGCCTGTTGAGGGCATGGAGCAGCTGGTTTCCGAGCTGAAGGCCGCGGGCTATGGGATTTATCTCCTGTCCAACGCCTCCCTCCGCCAGCATGAATACTGGCCCCGCGTCCCGGGCAGCAGCCTCTTTGACGGGACGCTGATTTCAGCGGATGTGGGCCTCGTCAAGCCCCAGCCCGAGATTTACCGCCTGCTGTGCGAAACCTTCGCTCTCAAAGCGGAGGAGTGCGTGTTCATCGACGACGCGATCAACAACGCCGAGGGCGCCTTTCTCTGCGGCATGCATCCCGTTGTCTTTCACGGTGACGTGGCAGAGCTGCGGCAGAAGCTTCGCCTGCTGGGCGTCCGGGTTTAAACCGGCTCCGGCACAGCGCGCAAAGAGAGACCCGGCAGAGGAATGCAATCCCCTGCCGGGTCTCTCTCTGTCTTCCGGGGCATCAGCTCCAGATGAACCAGATAAAAAGGTATCCCGCTATCACGGCCGCCAAAGTAAACGGAATGCCGATACGGGCAAAGTCCTTAAACGACACCTCATATCCGTTCTTCCTCAGCAGCCCGGTCGCCGTGATGTTGGCCGAAGCGCCCACGGGCGTCAGATTCCCCCCGAGCGTTGCCCCTGACAGCAGGCCGAAGTAAAGCAGATCTTACACGCTATCTGCAAAGCTCTTCGATTATTTTTGCGGCGCCGTCCTCGTGGTTGTTGTCGGTTACAATATCCGCCAGGGCTTTTACCTCGTCATCCGCGTTCCCCATCGCCACTGAGACGCCCGCAGCCTGCAGCATCCCGATATCGTTCCCGTTGTCGCCGATCGCCATAATGCCGCTCTTTCCGACCGTGAGGCACCGGGCAAGTTCCGAAAGGGCCAGTCCCTTGTCCGCCCGGGGGCTCCCGATCTCGATGTCGACCGTACCGGTCAGCACCGTGCGCACATTCCATTGGCCGTTAATCTGCCGGTTCAGCTCATCCCGCTCGCTCTGATCACGGGTGACCAGCCAGATGTTCTCAACGCCGTTGACGGCCTTTCGGATCTGCCCGTCCATATCGCAGGTGATTCTTCTGCTTTTGCGGATATAGGTCTCGAGACCGGGGTTGTCGATCAGGCTGATATGCCGGTCGAAGGGCTCCGGCTCGCAGTAGCCGATGCTGTCGATAAACACGGCGTAGATGAGGTCAAGCCTTTTCGGCAGGCGGATAATCCCAATAGCAGTCTCGGGGTCAAGCGCAGCCCTGCGGAGAACACGGTGATGCGTCAGATCCGTCGTTACCGCTCCGTTCGAGCTGATAACATACCCCAGGCCCCTGAGCGACATGAGCTCATCCGGGATGCCCTGGAGAGGCCTCCCGGTAACCAGCGCGACGGTTATCCCCGCCTCTGCGGCGGCTTCAATCGCCTTCCTTGTTCTGTCTGTAAGCTTCTTTTCCTGCGTAAGGATGGTGCCGTCAATATCCAGCGCCAGAAGCCTGATATTCTTCATCATTTTGATCACCTGGGTTTATTATACGCGGATTTGCAGGCCGCCGCAAGCGCTCTGCCGGATTCCTCCCCTTTTCCCGCAAAAAGAGCCTGAAAGCACAGGCTTTCAAGCTCTTCATACTGG
>CADBNC010000160.1 GCA_902795885.1 Oscillospiraceae bacterium | reverse complement strand
TGTCCTTCTGGCTTTGGATCGCCGAGCGCACGCTGTAACTGAGTGTTACCCCCGTCTCATCCGTTGCGGCGACGCCAAGATTGAGCGAGGTCTGAACCAGCCCCGGGATATCCATGCTCATGGCCTGGATCCCGTAGGGGGAGAGCAGCAGCATGTTGAGAAGCCGCTCCGTGCTCTCAGCCGTCTCCATCCGATCCACGCCCGCCGCCGCCGGCGCAGTGTTCATGTGAAGGCCGGGATCAGCCGCGGCATACTCCGCATGATAGATGGCTTCCTCATCCATGCAGAGCCTGACGAGAGCGTCCGCCTTTTCCCTCGGCAGCGCAACCTTCGCCGCGCAGGAGAGAGGGATCACATTGGTAAAGGTGCCGCCGTCGATGCTGCACACACGAAGGCCGACCGTCTTTGCCGCCTTGTGCAGGAAACGCCCCATGAGCTGGGTCGCGCTCGCGCGTCCCTTGTCGATCTCCGCGCCGGAGTGTCCGCCTTTCAGACCGTCGATCACGATCTCATATACGCCCCAGTCCTCCGGGATCGATTCCCATTTCGCCTCGAAAGAGCAATCCACACGGACGCCCCCGGCACAGCTGACCGTCAGGAAGCCCTCCTCTTCCGAGTCAAGATTCACCAGATCTCTGCCCTCAAGATCCGAGCAGTCAAGCCCCATCGCGCCGTCCATCCCCGTCTCTTCATCGGTTGTGAAAACGGCCTCAAGACGGGGGTGCTTCAGGGTCTCATCATCCAGGATCGCCATTGTGATGGCGACCGCAATGCCGTTGTCCCCGCCGAGGGAGGTCTTATAAGCCTTGATCCAGTCTCCGTCTACGACCAGATTCAATCCGTCTTGTTTCATGTCAATGCCGCAGTCCGGTTCGAAGGCGCAGACCATGTCAATATGTCCCTGCAGAATGACGGGAGGCGCCGCTTCATAGCCGGGGGAAGCCTCTTTCCAGATGACAACGTTGTTGCAGTCATCCTGCCGGACTTTCAGACCGCGATCCGCCGCAAATTTTACGCAGAGATCGCTGATCTGCTTCGTGTTGCCCGAACCATGCGGCACGGAGCAAATCATTTCAAAGAATTCGAAAACCTTTTCCGGTTTCAATCCGCTCAGTTTGTTCATGCTGTCCTCCTGATAAAACAGCCCATGCCGTTCAGCATGGGCTGTCATTTCAACGAATCACTCAAATCGGGCTCAGAAATCGCCCATCTCCATCTCGAACTCGTCGCCGCCCGGAACCTCATCGTCCGCGCTGCTCGCTTCCGATACGATGGGAACGAATTCGGACTGAATCGCTTCCTGCGGCAGATTCGCGAGCAGGCCGGGGAGATTGACCACAACACCGTCAAGTTTATACGGCAGCTTCATCTGGAAGCTGTACTCAACCTCGTCGCCGCCCTTTTCCTGCATGACTCTCAGGGTCATGGCGTAGTTCTGGCCGATGTTGGTCGCGGAGCCTCTCTCCTTGGCGTAGAGTTTTGCGACCTGCTCCCCGCGCACAAATACCGTGATCTTGTACGGAGCCTTATAGGTGTTCCCCTCATACTCAAGCGTCTTATTGTCGAGATACACCGTGTGCCCGCGGCCGATCACCATCATGCAGGCAGCGATCACGAGCAGGAGAAATACTGCGCCGAGGCGAAACAGAAGGGTCCTCTTTTTACTCATTCTCAGACGCCTCCTCTTTCTGCGCCTGCCGCAGCTGCTGACCGACAAGGCTCTTGTTCTTGCGTTTCTTGGTCTCATACATAATCAGCGCAACCGTGATGACGCCGTAAGAGACAAACACACGGAAGTACTCGCCGATCATGGAGTCGCCGGTGATTTTGGCGCCGGCGGAAGGCGCAACGATAAACATGGTATGGAACAGGATCACGCCGAGGAAGACATTGCCGATCGAGGCCTTGTCGACCGAGGCGCCGCCGACCAGCAGCGCCGCGATGCAGAACATGCCGATCTGCGAGTGCGAGCTGTATGTGGCGATGTTGCCCATGTTCTGCAGATAGATCACCATGCCGAAGCCGGCAAGCACCGTGGACATGATGATGGAAATGATCCTCGTCCTCTCGACATTGATGCCGGCGTCACGCGCGACGTTCATATCCTGCCCGACAGCACGCATGTCCTGGCCGAGCTTGGTCTTGCGGAACCAGATGATGAACAGGCACAGCAGCGCGATCAGGATAAAGGTGAGCACAGGGATCTTGACGCCGCCGATACGCACAGCCAAAAGATTGTCCAGGCACTGACGCATGTTGATCAGGTCAACGGAGTTGCGGATGCCGTAGCCGCGCGGAAGCTTGATGTTGTTGTGTTTGATGGGAATGATCGGGCCCATCATGTAGAGCACGATGAGCTGGTAGACGCCGTTCATGAAGAAGCTGATGATGTAGCTGGTGATCATTTCGCGGCCCTTGGCCATGTTCAGGATCTTGCCGCAAAGCGCGCCCAGGGCGACCGCAAGCGGGATCGAAAGGATCATGGCAAGGATGACGCCGGGGATACCCCA
>CADBNC010000159.1 GCA_902795885.1 Oscillospiraceae bacterium | reverse complement strand
GCCCTGACGGACTTCATCAACGGGCTGTATTGACCGGATCCCTTCTTTCTCGGAACGGGCTGAACCCGGCCGGGCAAGGGCGATGCGCTGGATATCCTGCACTGCCTGCTTGCGCTTATTCTGGTCTGCCTCGGTGTGTGGATCGTGAGCAGGGCGGAAGCGCACAAAGTATAAAAAAGGCAAAACAGCATGGCTGTTTTGCCTTTTTCAATCTCATATGAAGAAGGAATCGCGATCCACGGTTTCGGCCGGGATCACTTTTTGTACCCGGTCGCAAAGTCGACGACGTTGTGCAGCTCCCGACCCTCCGCATAGGCGGCAAGGTTGTTCGCGGCGATATCGACGATGCGTTCGAAGGTCTCCGGCAGATGGAAGCCGCCGGAGATGTGCGGGGTGATGACCAGATTCTCCAGTGCCCAGAGCGGGCTGTCGGCGGGGAGAGGCTCGATCTCGGCCACGTCCATGGCGGCTGCGGCGATCTTGTGCCCGCTCAGCGCCCGATACAGGACATCCGAGGCGACAGCGCTGCCGCGGCCGCAGTTGATGAACAGCGCCGTGTCCTTCATCCGGTCAAAGCTTTCGTCCGTGTAGATATGGCGCGTTGCGGCGGAGCCGGGGAGCACGGACATGACGACGTCCGCCTCAGGAAACACCGTGTCGAGATCCCGGGTCATGACCAGCTCGTCCACGCAGGGAGGGGGATCGGCGGCGCGCCGCTTGACGCCGATGACTCTGGCGCCCATCGCCTTGACAAGGCGGGCGTAATGCCGGCCGATGTCACCGAGGCCGACAACGGCGACCGTGCAGTCGGACAGAGAGGAGACGACGCCGTGGTCACTCCATACGGCCCGCTTCTGCTCATCGCGGTAGAGATACAGCTTCTTCTGCAGCATGAGTGTCAGGGCAAAGGCATGCTCGGCGACAGCCTTGCTGTAAGCAGCCGTGGCGTTCGTGAGGACGGTCTTCGCGCTGAGGACGCCGGGCCTGATATAGGCGTCCGCGCCGGCGGACTCGAGCTGGAGCCACTCAAGGTTTTCGGACGCGCCGATCATCGCCGCATCCGGCTGGCCGAGAATGGCGTTCGCGCTTTGGATCTCGTCGGCCGTGACCTCCGCCGGGCTGCAGTAAGTGATTCGGCAGCCTGCGCCAGCGGCCTCGAGCTTTGCCTTGTGCCGCGCCTCAACGGGCATCAGGACCAGGACGTTTTTCATCATGGAATGCCTCCTGCTTTTATTCATTTTTCGGGTTGGGCGGCGGGCGAGAGCAGGATCTTCACGCTCTCGGGATCGCGCGCGAAACCCTCCTTTTCTTTACGGCGGAACTCGGCGTAATAGCTGGGAGACACGCCGTATTTCTTTTTGAACATGCGCGAGAAATACAGGGGCTCCCGGAATCCGCACTGCCGGGCGATGTCGGAGATACTGACATCCTCATTCCCAAGTACGCACAGATAGTCGGCGGCGGCCTGCAGGCGCCTGTCGGTCAGATACTGATGCGGCGTGATGCCAAGCTCCTTTTTGAAGAGCTTGCGCAGATAATCGTAGTTAAACGGGAATGTGTGCAGATAGTTGTCCAGTTCAAAATCAGCATCCGGGAAGTTGTTGATGATGGCGCGCTCGACCTCCTCTATGGTGCTGTTGCGGGGACTGGCCTGCTCGAAGTACTGCAGGTAGTTGACGATCAGATTTCCGTAGGCCGAGAGTAGCGGCGCGCTCCGGTGATCCTGGTCGGAGTAGTGGAAGAAGACGGCGGAGAAGGCGTTGAGCAGGAAATGGTTGCTGTCATCCCGGATCGTCAGAGGCTGCCGGATGATCAGCGTAGGCTCTGCCATGTTGATGTAGATGTTGGAAAAACCGACGCTGCTGCTGTTGGAGTGGGGCAGAAATGGCGGGATGACCACGATGTCCCCCTCCCGGTAGGGAACCATAAACTCATCGAACAGCATCGACCCCGCGCCGGAGGTGCAGTAGATGAGCTCCGTATCCCTGTGCTGATGGCGGGAGACAGTGGTCTTAAACGAGTGTTTCCCGGCATAAACAATGTCATTCAAGTCTGTTCACCTCGAATCGATAACAGGTTCCCATGACCGAATTGTACCACACCAAATCCGTTTTGTCTATATCGCTCCTTTATATAGAGTGCACAAATCAAATCGGGGCTCTTTGGCCAACCTCTCCAAAAAGCAGTCTGAAAGCCCCATGATTTGGAGATTTTTATCTCTTTACTCCAGCTTTTTTCCCGTTGATTGGAAACTCGCGCGCCCTGAGAGATGAAGAAACCGGACATCCGTATCAGCCATAAACTGATTGCTTTTTGAAATAGACGATGCGCCGTCGCTTTTGTACAATAGATACAGATGCGCCCGGTCATTCCGCGTGGAAGCCCGGGGCAGACAATAACGCCGGCGAAATTGCCGGGAAAAACAAATCAGGAGGTACAAGAATGAAAAAGCTCATCGCACTGCTTCTGGCCGTCATGATGGTGGTCGCACTGGCCGCCTGCGGAAGCAGCTCTGCACCTGCCGCCGCGCCGGCCGCCGCTCCTGCCGCTGCTCCTGCCGCTGCTCCTGCCGCCACTACCACCGTCCTGAAGGTCGCATTCAACCAGTCCGGCACCAACCCCGAGGCCAAGACCCTGTACTGGATCAGCGATCAGCTTGAGGCTGCCACCGAAGGCCGCTACAAGCTGGAAGTTTATCCCGACGCTCAGCTGGGCGACCAGGCTCAGACCCTTGAGCAGGTCGTTATGGGCACGCTGGACATGGCGCTGGTCGCCAACTCCATCGTTGAGACCTACTGCTCCGACTTCGCCATCCTCGGCACCCCCTATGTCTATGACAGCATCGAGCACCAGCAGAAGGTCTTCGAGTCCGGCAAGCTGGCCGACCTCTATGCCGAGACCGAGGCTCAGGGCTTCAAGGTCCTGTCCAACTACTCCCTGGGCGCCCGCAACCTCTACACCAGCGAGAAGACCGGCCCCGTCACCACTCCCGACCAGGCCAAGGGCCTGAAGATCCGCGTCATGGGTTCCGACACCTGCATCAAGATGATGGGCTGCATGACCGGCGGTACCGACGGTGTTGCCATGGCTCAGGGCGATGTGTACTCCGCCATCCAGACCGGTACCCTCGACGGCGCTGAGAACAACATCATCACCTACGTTGACCTCGTCCAGTACGAAGTCGCCCCCTACTACAACCTGACCGGCCACCTGATGATCCCCGATGAGCTCTGCATCGCCAACGACGTCTTCGCCAAGATGTCCCCCGAGGATCAGGCCGCCTTCCAGAAGATCTGCGACGAGTCCATCGGCTACATGTTCAATCTGTGCGCCGAGCTCCGCGCCGACTACGAGGCCAAGGCCATTGAGAACGGCGTGACCATCTCCGAGGCCGACGTGCCCGCCTTCCAGGCCGCCTGCGCCAGCCTCATCCAGGACGTTGCCGCCCGCAACGACATGACCAAGGCCGTCTACGAGACCATCCTGTCCTGCCGCTAATTCCATTACGCAAGCTTGACCATAAGGCCCACAGCACGCTGTGGGCCTTGTTTTTTCCCTCGACCCCCGCGACATCAAAACAGAGAAGCACAATGCCTTAAGGAGGCTGCTCCGTGAAAGACTTAGACAAAATGAAGTTCGTGATCGACAAGGTCTTCGAGGTCATCAGCACCATCATCCTCGGTGTTATGACAGTCCTGGTCGTCTACCAGGTCGTGACCCGCTATGTGTTCAGCGCCCCCAGCGCTTACTCGGAGATCTTGTCCCAATACCTGTTTGTATGGATGATTATGTTCGGAAGTGCTTACGTCTACGGCAGCCGTGAGCATCTGACGATTGATATTTTGAAGGATAAGTTTCCCCCGAAGATGAACATGATCGTGGAGATCTGCACCAATGTGATGCTCTTCGCATTCATTGCGATCATCTGCGTGTGGGGCGGCTATCTCTACACCGTGAAGAGCGCGCCGCAGGTGGACGCCCAGCTCCGCATCTCCAAGGCCATCCTGTACTGCTCGCTGCCCGTCACCGGCGTGGTGACCCTCTTCTACTCCGTGTACAACTGCGCCCGCGCGGTGGAAAACTACAAGAGCCACAAGCGCGATTTCGGCGACGAGCTGTCCGGAACGGCATGATGGGAGGTAGACACATATGACATCAACTGCACTTGCCGGCATTGTAATGATCGTATTGATCTTCGGCACGCTCGCTCTCGGCTTCCCCATCGGCCTGTCGATCGGCATCGGCTCGGCCGTCGCGGTGTACATCATCATGCCCAACACGGGCGCGCTGATGGTCTCCGCGCAGAAAATGTTCCAGAGCGTCAACTCCTTCTCGCTGCTCGCCATCCCGTTCTTCGTGCTGGCCGGCAACCTGATGAACTCCGGCGGCATTGCCCGGCGACTGGTCGGCTGTGCCCAGCTCGTGGCGCACCGGCTGCCCGGCTCCCTGGCCCAGACCAACATTGTGGCCAACATGCTCTTCGGCGCCATGTCCGGCTCCGGCGTGGCCGCGGCCGTCGCCATGGGCGGCATCCTCGG
>CADBNC010000158.1 GCA_902795885.1 Oscillospiraceae bacterium | reverse complement strand
GCCGGGATTCTCCGGATCCCGGAAGAGGTTTTTACGATAATTTCATATTCCGCATGCGTTGACAGCTTCATCAGCTCCCATGTATAATTTGAAGATAGAACATACGAAGGAATACCGACCACGGAGGAATAAGCAATGAAGGATCCCCTTGGGCTTGCGCTGGCCGCCGGCTTCTCACACGCCGGGCTGCTCGACCCGAAAAAGCTGCGGGCGCTGCCGGAGGTTCGGGAGATGTGCGCCAGTGGGCGCTGCCGCCGCTATGACCGGAGCTGGAGCTGCCCGCCTGCATGCTGCACGCTGGAAGAGGCGGAGAAAAACATGCATCGCTATCGCCGCGGCGTGCTTGTGCAGACCACCGCACAGCTGGAGGACGATTTCGACGTGGAATCCATGCAGGCCGCTGAGGCGCGGCATAAGGCGGGCTTCCTCACCCTGGCAGAGGTGTTCCGGACGGAGATGCCGGACTGCCTGCCTTTGGGAGCCGGAAGCTGCACCCTCTGCGAAGTCTGCACTTACCCGGATGAGCCATGCAGACATCCGGGCAGAATGCTCCCGTCCATGGAAGCCTACGGGATTCTGGTCAGCGAGGCCTGCACCCTGGCGGGGCTGCACTATTACTACGGGCCACGAACCCTTACCTACAGCTCCTGTATTCTGTATTCCTGATTCTGCACTTCGGGTCTTTCAGCCCCGGGGATAGGGATACTGCAGGGCCGCATCCGTCAGTGCGCGCACATTTTCTTTTTTTGAATGGCGGGGGATTTCGCAGGCGGAGCTGAGGATCAGCCCGCCATTTCGGCCAAACAGATCGATAATGGAAAAAGCCTCACGCCGGACATCCTCCGGCGTGCCTTCATAAAAGGCCTCAATGGTGCTTACATTTCCTTCCACGGCACATTTTCCGCCGGCAGTCTCTTTCGCCAGTGCCATGGGGACCAGGCTGTCAATCTCAATGCAGTCCGCTCCCGTTGCCACCATAAGGTCCAGAATGTGCCTGGAATTGCCGCAGACATGATAGAAGACCGGAAGGCCGGTTTTTTCTTTCAGGGTTCGGATTGCGCGCGAGGCATAGGGCAGGGCAAACTCGGTGTACATATCGCGGCTGATCAGCACCGCGGCCGAATCCCCGAAGGCCAGGCCGTGGGCACCGGCTTCGGCGGCAGCCAGACCATAGCGCACGACAGATTCCAGACAGATTTCCAGCAGCTCATGGCAGAGTTCGGGTTCGTCGAACAGATTGATCATAAACTCCTGCGGGCCGAGGAGTGCCGCGGCCGCGGAATAAGGGGCGGAGTCAATGCAGGTTTTCACGAAGATCTCATCCTTCAGCTCGCCGCGCAGCATCCGGGTTGCCTCCAGAATGACGCGGATTCTCCCCTTTCCAACATCCAGTGGCTCAAGCCTGACTGCATCCTCGATGGTATCCGCCGCCGTATGAAGAAGGACGGGGGGATCGTCGAAGGGCAGCTTTACCACGCCGCCCATTGCCTCCACGATCAGATAATTGTCCGAGCTGACATAAACCGCGTCGGTTTCATATGCCTTCAAGCCGGCCAGGATTACCCGGGACATGGCCGCCGGGTCGCTGGAAAACACGCTGTGCGGCACGCCCGCCACATCCAGATTATGCTGGATCAGCTCAGGGACAACCGCCACCCGGTCTGCCGGTTCAAAACGCAGTGCTTTCATGACTCTTTGATATCCGTTCATTCCATACTCCTTTCAGAGAAGCGAAGAATCAGCCGCCGGCTGCGCGGCATTTTATCCCAGCAATTCCCTGCAGAATTCCACTGCCTTCTCGGCAGCGCTGGTGGCATCGGGCGTATAGGCATCTGCACCGATCTGCTGGCAGAAATTCTCGGTTACCGGTGCCCCGCCGACCATAATCCTTACCCGGTCGCGGAGCCCGGCATTCTCCGCCTCGGTCACAACATCCTTCATAACGCTCATGGTTGTAGTCAGAAGCGCGGAACACATGATAACCTGGCAGTCCTGCTCCCTTGCCGTCTGGATAAAGGTCTCCGGAGCAACATCCACTCCCAGGTCGATGACCTCCAGACCTTTGCCCTCCAGCATGATGCGCACCAGGTTTTTCCCGATGTCATGCAGGTCGCCCTTCACAGTCCCGATGCAGACCCTGCCGCTGGCCCCGGCATCGCCCTGTGCCAGCAGCGGCTTGAGGATTGCCACGCCCTGGTTCATTGCTCTTGCTGCAATCAGCACCTCGGGAACAAAGACCTCGTTGTTCTTGAACTTTACCCCGATAACATTGAGGCCGGCAAGCAGGCCTTCCTCCAGAATCTGATGCGCGGGGATCCCCTCATCAACGGCCTGCTGCACCAGTTCCTTTACAATTTTTGCTCTGCCAGCCTGGATTTTTACAGAAATCTCCTGTAACAGTTCTTCCTGCGTCATGACCTGACCCTCCCGGTAAATTCATCTGTGATCTGTCTGCTATCCTTTGCAGCAGGAAATCCGTCTTTTCAGGTTCAGCACTTTGAACCAGCGGCTGATTTGGACGCCCG
>CADBNC010000157.1 GCA_902795885.1 Oscillospiraceae bacterium | reverse complement strand
CGGTGGCTGCAAACTACATTTTCTACGTGGTGATGTACTGCCTGTTCAACACCGGCTTCACGGTGCTGAGCGTACCCTATAACGGGCTGCTCCCGGATATGATGGACGACTATGCGATGCGCGCAAGGTTTTCCAACATGCGCATGGTGTTCTCGACCATCGGAGCCGCTGTCTGCGGGCTGGTTCCGGGCATGATCATCAAGCAGACCAACGACCCCTCGCAGTACATGAAGTGCATGCTCCTGTTCGGCGTGCTCTTCTTCGTATGCTCGATCACCGTGTTCTTCGGCACATGGGAAAAGCAGAAGGCGCCTGTCAAAATGACGCTGGGCGAGAGCTTCGTTCAGGCGGCAAGCGTATTCAGAAGCCGCTCGTTCCTGATCTTCCTGGGGCTCTACCTCTTCGGCCAGGGAGGCATGGACTTCATCTCGGGCATGGCGGTTTACTATGTGCAGCACGCCCTCGGCGCATACCCGCGCTACTATATCCCGATCCTTGCGGTGCTGATGATCGCCCAGCTTGTCGGCATGCTGATCTTCGGGCCGGTCATGAGCAGGACGTCCAAAAAGATGGCGATCATGATTGCCGCGCCTCTGAGACTTGTGGGCGTTCTGGGGCTGCTGGCCTTCTCGCACCATGGGGCGCCGCTGGTCCCGATCCTGGTGCTTGCCGCACTGATCGGACTCGGCAACGCCGGCTCCCTGACGGGCATCTTCGCCACTATGGCAGATATGACAGACATCGACGAGCTGATCACCTCCATCCGCAGACCGGGCATCGTGTCCAGCATGGCCACGTTTATCCGGAAGATTGCCTCGGGCCTGTCGGTCGCGATCATCGGATTCATGCTGACGGCTGTACACTATGATGAAGCACTCGCCAGCGCGGGTCTCGAACAGTCCGCGGCGACGCAGCATGGGATCGGCATCTGCTATGTGCTGGCGCCGGCCATCATGTCAGCGCTGCTGCTCATCTGCGCGTGCATCTTCCCCGTGACGGAAAAGGAGTTCAGAATGGTCCAGAAGGACATTGCCAGACGCAAGGGCCAGGAAGCAGGAGAAGCGACGGCGGAAGAAAAAGCCGCGCTGGAAAAGGTGACCGGATTCTCCTACGACAGGCTCTGGAACCCGAAGAACGCAGGACAGAAGCGGTAAAGCGAAGCTCCCGCAGGGCCACCGGCATGGGCAGAAGGGCCGGGGCCGCCGCGGGATGAAAGAAACCTCCTGAAGCAGACAGGGTGAAGAACCCATGCTGCTGCAGGAGGTTTTTCATGACTTAACGGGAATTTTCTCCGGAGCGGGCCTGCCTGCGGAGAGCAAGCTTTTCCGGTATGGCAAGAATCTGCCGGGAGGCCCAGTCAAAGAACATGACAAAGGGCGTTTCGACCACGGCCTCCCACAGCACCACCAGGGGCACATACTGCGGCAGATAGACGATAAACTGCAGCTCGGAGGTGTTCAGGAAGAAGCTGCCGCTCAGCAGCCAGTAATGCAGGGACCGGCTCCCCAGATACGGGAGAGCCCGCCGGCTGTGAAACGGCGCGTGCCCGAAGAGCAGCAGCAGGCAGCAGACCAGGAGGATCACCTCGGCCCAGTCCAGACAGCCGAAGCTGAGCATCGGGACGGCCTGGCGGACCAGCAGCATCCCGGCGAACACCGCCAGGGCCGCGAGAGTAACAGGCCAGGAGGGCGCTGAGGCGAAGCGGGCCTTCAGCTTTTCGAAGACCTGATACTTGGCGCAGAGCACCCCGGCATAGAAGCTGGGCAGCACGGTGACAAACTCGTTGACGGTATACAGCCCGTAATAGACCATGCGCTGCCCCTCGTATGCGGGCATTTTCCGCTGCAGGAACAGCTGCAGGGCCGCCGGCAGCGCGATATACAGCAGGAAATCCTTCAGAGGGTTCCTGCCGTTTTTTCTCTCCGCCGCGCGCATCAGCGGCAGCAGGATGAGAAGCTCCAGGTAGACCTTGATAAACCAGCTGAAGGTGACATAGAGGGATTCGTCATTGTGGGAGAGGGCGAAGAGATTGATGAGGAAGACCCGGGGTTCAAAGCGGTGGTGTGCCGCGAGCCAGAGAATCGTGGCATCCATGATGAGCCAGTAGGGCACCAAGATCCCGAAAATGCGCCGCAGGTCCTTTCTCCAGTCCGCCGGCTTCAGGAAGGACGAGCGATAGAGCCCGTAGCCCGAGCAGAAGATGAACATGAAGAGGCACACCGTGCCGGCATAGGCGATTTTGTTCATCGCCGCCTGCCCCAGGAGCGAGAACCATCTGCTGGTGGGGAGAATCAGGTAGCTGCCCGTGAACAGATGGGTCCAGAACATCAGCAGAACGGCGATGCCCTTGACCTTGTTGGATTCTTCAACTGTCATGCAGGTTTACCGCCTCCGGTTTGCCAGACTCAGGAGCCGCAGCAGCTGGACAATCGAGGTGACCAGGGAGATGAAATAGGTCATGCCCGCGGCGATCAGCACCCTGCGGCCGCCCGTGAGCTCGTCCGCCGTCAGAAGGTTCATCTGCTCAACCTGGCGCAGCGCCCGCCGGGAGGCATCCACCTCCACAGGCAGCGTCACAAGATTGAAGAACACGATGGCGGAAAACAGCAGCGCCCCGACCGTGATGAGAGGCGGTATGGAGAAGAGAAGCCCCAGCAGGATGCAGATATAGGACCCGGAGGAGCCGATGTTGCAGACGGGGGCGATGGACTTGCGCAGCATCAGGAGGGGGTAGCTCTCGGCATGCTGGATGGCATGGCCGCATTCATGGGCAGCCACAGCCACGGCCGAGACATTCGCCCCGCCGTACACCGCCTGAGAAAGATTCAGCGTTTTGTTCACGGGGTTATAGTTATCCGTCAGCACGCCGGCAGTCTGCACGATGGTCACATCATAAATGCCGTTTGCGCGCAGAATACGCTCGGCGGCCATGGCGCCCGTCATACCGCTGGCGGTTCTCTCTCTGGAATAAGTGTTGAACCGGCTCTTGACCACGGCGGAGCAGATCAGGCTCACGCCAAAGAGGACGAGAGTCAGCACATAGAGGATATCCGACATCCCCGTGCCATAGCCATACATGGCCGGCATGTAAGGTGTAGTCATGGAACTGTCTCCTTTCGGACAGGATTTGCGGATCAGGACGATCCGGCAGGATCCAGTATATGCGAAACCGGGGAGAAAAACAAGGTCAATATTGTAAACCCGGGGCGGCGCCGCAGTTCTCTCTTGACATTTTTCCCCCGCATGCTATAATCAACCGACATTCAACGGCAGTTCGGAACCATCCTGCCGGCCGGGTCAGCCCGGCAAATCAAAACTAAGGAGAAAGTAAATATGAAAAACAGGAACCTGCTCTTTCTGACAGAGGCCGCCATGATCGCCGCCATCTATGTGGCTCTGACCTATGTCTTCTCCCCCATCTCGTTCAGCGAGGTGCAGGTACGCATCGCCGAGGCGCTTACGATTCTGCCGGTGTTCACGCCGGCCGCCGTTCCCGGGCTCTTCGTCGGGTGCCTGCTGGGGAATATTCTGGGCGGCGCAGTGCTTCCGGATGTGATCTGCGGCAGCTTCGCCACGCTGATCGGCGCCTTTTTCACCTGGAGGCTGCGGGATGCCCATCCCTTCCTGGCGCCGGTTCCGCCGATCATCGCAAACACCCTCATCGTGCCCTTTGTGCTGCGCTATGCCTACAGCATCGAGCTGCCCATCCCCTTCATGATGCTGACAGTCGGCATCGGTGAGGTGATCTCCTGCGGGGTGCTGGGTCTTCTGCTGTATTATGCCCTGCGCGGCCATAAGGAAGAGATCTTCCGCGTCTGAGGAGCTGCGGCAAAGCCCGGTATCTGTGACAGTAGTGTGACGGTTCCCGTGATACCATGCGCTTAAGGAAAACAACAAACCAGCCGTGTGAGAATACAAGGAGGTAAAACCATGTCCGATATTATCCATGATCAGGATCTTGACCAGGTCGCCGGCGGTGCCAGCTATGCCGGCCATGCCAACGGCCCCTATGTCAACTATGGCAGCTATGTGATCTATACCGTCGTCCCCGGGGACTGGCTGATCAGCATCGGCGAGCGCTTCGGCGTATCGTGGCAGCAGATCGCCCAGTGGAACAATCTCCGCAACCCCGACAGGATTGAGATTGGCCAGAAGCTCACCATCTATCCGACGGTGATCCGCTGAGGCCTGTGAACCTGTAATCCCCTGCTCTCTGCGGGCTGAGCCCCGCGGGGCATAAAAAACACCATCCGGCAGCTATTCCAAACAGGATAGCTGCCGGATGGTGTTTTACTGTTCCGGGCACTCTCTTTCCGGGCATTCCGGCTGAAAAGCGGAGGCTTCCTCTGCGGCGTCGTATTTTTCAAGGAAGCTGTGCATCTCGCCGTCGCTTTTGTAGCCGGGGAAGGTATCCAGGTGCACGGCGTGGATGGCACGGAAGATGTTCCGCTCGATATTGGGGTTTCCTTCCCGGAGCTTTCGGATCAGCAGCTTCATCTCCTGCCGCTTGCTGCCGCCGCTGTCATCCTCCGATTCGGGGATGTTCTCGGTAAAGCGGCAGGCGCAGCGGAGAAAGCGCAGGTTGTTATAGCGCACCCAGGCGAGGATGGCCTCCTCGTTCACGCAGTAGAGCGGGCGGATCAGGCTCATGCCCTCGAAGTTGGTACTGTGCAGCATTGGGAGCATCGCCTGCAGCTGGGAGCCGTAGAACATGCCCATGAGGGTGGTCTCGATCACATCGCTGAGATGGTGGCCCAGGGCGATTTTGTTGCAGCCCAGCTCCTTTGCCCTGCTGTAGAGATATCCCCTGCGCATGCGCGCGCAGAGGTAGCAGGGCGAACCGCCGACGGATGCCGTCACATCAAAGATCTCTGTCTCGAAGATGGTGACAGGGATGTGCAGCAGGGCGGCGTTCTCCTCCACCAGCCTGCGGTTTTCGGGGTTATAGCCCGGGTCCATCACCAGATAGACCAGCTCAAAGGGGACATCGCTGTGCCTCTGCAGCATCTGCAGGAGCTTTGCGTTGAGGAAGGAATCCTTTCCCCCGGAGATGCACACCGCGATACGGTCGCCCGGTCGGATCATCTCATACTGCTTGAGCGCCGTGATAAACGGCCTCCAGATGGTTTTGTTGAATTTGCGGTTGATGCTCTGCTCGACCATCTGGTATTTCTCAAGTTCCCTGCTCATGTTCTTCCTCCTGTGAGGTATTGGAATCGGCACCCGGGCCCGCGCTTTCCGGGGGCTGGGCGGCCGGGGTGCTGGGGGTGTGCAGCTCGCGCCACACGGTAACAAAGCTGATGCCCGCCGCGATGGCCAGAGCGCAGATGAGGGTCTGATGGCCAAAGACGGCCGCCTCGCTGAACTGCCCGTCCACCGCCCTCTCCATGGCATAATAGAGCGAGCTTCCCGGCACCAGCGGGATGATCGCCGGAACCACGAAAAGCGTTGAGGGGCACTTGCGCGCCCGGGCCAGCATGGAAGCATAGCCAACGGCGGAGACCGAGGCGATGAGGGCCGCGAGGAACAGGGAATTCCACACGCTCTGCACGGCCAGATAAATACCCCAGGTCAGCATGCCGCCGAGAGAGGCCAGGGCCAGATGCCGCCTGCGGATGCCGAAGAGCAGGGAGAACCCGAAGGCCCCGAAAAAGGCCGAAGCCAGCTGAATCAAAGTTTGTCTCATACGCTGCCCCTCATCCGAACTGCTCCAGCAGCAGCATGGCGATCATGAAGCCGCCGGCCAGGGCCCCGGCCCAGATCAGGCTCTCCGTCAGGCGCACCACGCCCGAGATCGTATTGCCCGCCAGCATATTGCGTATCGAGTTGGTCATCGCAAGGCCCGGGATCAGCAGCATGATATCGCCGATGAGGATCTTGTCCAGATGCAGCTGGGGGATCATCATGCACATCGCCCCGGCAGCGAGCCCGACGATCAGCGAGATGAGGAGATTGGACCCGGTGATGCTGATCTGCGTGCGGTTCAGAAGCGTCTGCAGGCCGCAGATCCCCGCGGCAAAGCAGGCGGCCGCAAGGCCGTCCCACAGGGTGCCGCCGAAGAAGACGGCAAAGGCGGCCGTGGCGATGAGGCTGCCCCAGAAGATAACCTGAGGAGGCTTTTTCCCGGCTGCCACATGCTGCAGCCGCTCACGGAGGGTCTGCAGCGGGATGGGCACGGCGCAGCACTGGCGGCTGAGCTCGTTGAGCTTTTCCAGGCGGAAAAAATCGGTCCCGGCGCTGGAATAGATCCTGCGGGTTTCGGTGACGCTCTCCTCATCGGAAAACTCCATGCTGAGACTGATGATCGACGTGATCACAAAGGCGTCCACATGCTTCGCCCCATAGGCCAGGCCCATGCGGCAGATGGTATCCTCGACGCGGCTGATCTCGGCCCCGCAGTCCAGCAGCAGCGCCCCCATATCCAGGAGGCAGTCGGCAAGCCCGGCGCGCTCTTCCTTTGTCAGGTTCCCCGTCATAGGCCTGCTCCGCTTTCCTCACGCCGCCGCGCCACAACGTGGATCCGCTCGTCCTCAAGGCGCAGCTGCGGCTCTTCGAAGCCCCAGTCCCGCAGGAGGCGCGCAAGGCGCTCCGGCTCGTGGGCATATTCGATATGCTCCTCCCGCTCCCGGCGCCAGAGGCCGCCCTCCCGGGAGAAGATATCCATCCCGTGGACCAGGGCGCCGGCTTCTTCGTCAAAGTCCGACCGCCACAGGCACAGCAGGTCCTCGTCCTCGTCCACGAAGGTCCCCCCGTCCAGCGAGCGCAGGAAATCCGGGCTGCGCATGTCAAAGAGGAAAAGGCCGCCCGGCCGGATGAAGAAGCGCAGCCGGCGGATCAGGCCTTCCGCGTCCTCAGGGGAGAGATAGTTCATCGCCTCCAGCGAGCAGAAGCCGGCGTCCACCGTGCCGTAGAGGTCAAGCCCGGCCGCGTTCTGACACAAAAAAAGCGGCGGAACCGATAGCCCCGCGCACTTTTCCCTTGCCTGCATCAGCATCTCCTCCGAAGCGTCGACGGAGATCATCTCGTACCCGCGGCAGGTCATCTCATAGCTGAGCGTGCCCGTGCCGCAGCAGAGATCCAGCAGCATGTGGAACTGGCCGCCATCCTTCCGGAAGGCCTCTTCATAGCGGTCGGCAAAGGCGCTGTAATCCACGTCCTCTGTCAGCCTGTCATAAAAGGCCGCAAGCGGGCCATAGCTTGTCATGCCTCTCCTCCGCGCTCCTTCATGCGTTCAAAAACAAGATGATAACCGTTATTGCCATACATCAGCGAGCGGTTCACCCGGCTGATGGTGGCGCTGGAGGCGCCCGTTTCCGCCAGAATCTCGCTGTAGATTTTGCCCTCGTGGAGGGCCCTGGCCACCTGGTAGCGCTGCTCCATGGCGCTCAGTTCCCCTATTGTGCACAGATCTTCAAAAAACGCGATGCATTCCTCTTCCGTTTCCAGAGCAAGGATTGCCTTGTAAAGCTCTTCGCTGCGTTCCCGCTTTCCCCGTGTGTTCATATATTCCTCCATATTCAGGTGATGGGTATCTGCCTGTGGATACTATGTTACACCATTTCACTAAAAAAGTAAAGTGCGGTCTTAAAAGGTATACCGGCAGCTGGCGCCGCAGGGCAGCCAGAGCCCGCTCTCGGTGACGGGCAGGCAGAGCTCGCGGCTTTCGGCGCTGCCGCCGTGGCGGGGACGCAGGATACTCTCGGTAATATAGCTGAGCACCGTGGGCGAAAGGCCCGTCGTATAGGAGCTGATCAGCCAGAACAGCGGCCGGTCGGAAAGCACGCCGGCGCAGAGCTCCACAAAGGGCCAGAGGTTCTTTTCCAGCTTCCAGACCTCGCCACCGGGGCCCCGGCCGTAGGAGGGCGGATCCATGATCACGGCATCGTACCGGCGGCCGCGCCGGATTTCCCTCTCGACAAACTTGGCGCAGTCATCCACAATCCACCTCACCGGCGCATCCGAAACACCGCTGGCAGCGGCATTCTCCTTTGCCCAGGCCACCATGCCCTTTGCGGCGTCCACATGGCAGACCTCGGCCCCGGCCTTCAGGCAGGCCACCGTGGCAGCCCCTGTATAGGCGAAGAGGTTCAGCACGCGGACCGGCCTGCCGGCGCCGCGGATGGTCTCCATCATCCAGTCCCAGTTGGCGGCCTGCTCGGGAAAGAGCCCGGTGTGCTTGAAGTTCATGGGCCTGACCCGGAAGCGCAGCTCTTTGTAGGCGATCTCCCAGTCTTCGGGGAGCTTCCCCCGCTCCCAGCGCCCGCCGCCGCTCTCACTGCGAATATAGCGGGCATTGCGGGTCTGCCAGTGTCTGTTCGTGCGCGGCGTGTTCCAGATCGCCTGCGGGTCCGGCCGCACAAGATAGACCTCGCCCCAGCGCTCCAGCTTCTCCTCAGACGAGCAGTCAATCAGTTCATAGTCCTTCCACTGGTCCGCTGCCCAGAATCCCTGTTTCATCTTTCAAAACCCCCGTATCCGGAAGAGGCCGATCAGCTTCCCTTCCAGCTGCGCCATATCCACCGGCCCGAAGGCCCGGCTGTCAACGCTTAAAGTACGATAATCCCCCAGAATATATACGCTGTTCTCCGGGATGTCAAGCTTTTCCGTGCCGCCCTCGGCCGGGAAGGTCGAATAGGGCGTATCCCCCCGCTGCGGCACGCCGTTTACAAGGAAGGTCCCCTCGCCGTCCAGCTCCACATGGTCGCCGGGCATGGCCGCAATACGCCCCACCCGGGTGAGGCTGCCGGCAAAATAGACCACCACGTCCCCGCGGGCATATTCCTTTGGCATGCGGCTGGCCAGCAGCAGGTCTCCGTCCTTCACCGCCGGGTACATGTCCATGCCGAGGACCCGGTGCAGCAGGAGGACCCTGCCGAACAGGAACAGCAGCACAGCCGCCAGAAGCAGCAGGCGCAGGGCAAGAAGGGCATATCCCCGGATCAGCTTTTT
>CADBNC010000156.1 GCA_902795885.1 Oscillospiraceae bacterium | reverse complement strand
TGCCCTGCAGTTTTTCGGCATCCGGGACGTCGTGCAGTGCTACAACCTTCTGACTGACGAATCGGCAACCTGGCAGGCCAGATTCCGCACGAGGTCGCTTACATATCAGCAGGAAAGCGGCACCGGATCCGATCAGCCTCTGCCCACCAGGAGGAGCAGGAAAAAAGACCAGTTTGGCGTCCTCACCGCGCGGTATTTCAAACTTTCACGCAACGATATCAGCCGAATGATTATCATGCTGGGGCTTGCGCCGGCTGTTGTGTTTATGATGGCAATGGTTCCCACGGAGGGGATATTCGACCGTGAAATCGGGCTGAATATCACCTGTAACATGATGTTTGTGCTTGCCTGCGCATGTTTCTTCATCGGGATGTTCGGGTCAATCTCCGAGATCAGCAAGGAGCGAAGCATCGTACGCCGCGAATATATGACCGGCATGTCGCTAACACAGTATCTGCTTTCCAAGGTAGCTGTACTCGCAGTGCTGTGCCTTCTGCAGACTGTTCTGATCATTGTCTTTTTCTGTCTGCTGATCGGCCATCCGGAGCCGGAAGAGACGTTGCTCTTCTCTCCGGTGGCGGAGCTTGGCATCACAGCCTTCCTTCTGATGCTGGCTTCCTCCTCCATGGGTTTGCTGGTCAGTGCCTTAGTTGCGAAGCCGGATCTTGGCGTAACGATCACCGTTGTTCTGCTGCTGCCGCAATATCTCTTCTCCGGCCTGATCTTCGCCGTTGATGGCATAAGCGAGGTAATCTCCTGGATCACGGTATGCCACTGGGGTATCGAGGGCTTCGGCACCATCTGTGACCTCAACGGTATGAAGGCCTCCGTCAAGATTGATCTGGGGCAGGGTCTGCAGACAGTCTACCAGGAGGACTACAATACAATGTTCGAATTCGCCCGCGAACATCTTGAAAAAGTCTGGCTGATTCTTGCAGTGTATCTCGTGGTCTGCATGATTCTCACCCGCTTCTCCCTGCACAAAACCGTGCAGGAATAAGCGTCGGACGCTGTCAGCTTTCAGGGGATGCAGCAAAACAGCCCTGAAAAACAGGAAGCTGGGGTTGCCCAAAAGGGCCGCCCTGGCTTCTTTGTTTGCATCCAAACCACGCAAATTTTCACTTTATCGCCACTTCCTGGATGATCTGAATCATGTCGTCCATGTGGCGCATCAGACCATCGAAAAGCGTCAGCTGGGCCTTGTCCCTGCCCCGGGTTGGTGACCGGAAGCCGCCTTCTGTGATCCTGGATCAGAGCATAACATAACAGGAAAGCCCGAGAATTGCAAGCGTCATAAGTCCGCTTTCATCTATCGTGCCGGAAATATCTCAGAATTCTCCTGCAAGACCTGGCAAAAACCTTGACTCCAAAGCGACTTAGGAATTATAATGAGAAAAACAGTTTGTGCAACAGAAATGATTTGCTCTCACGGGCAGAAGATCATCCTGAAGGAGGATGAGGATATGAATGTGAGTCATGCAGTTTATTCCGGCCTCGGCAGGCGCCAAAACAACGAAGATTATGCCACAATTGCGAGGACCCCATCTGGCCTTATTGGCATTGTCGCGGATGGCGTTGGTGGTCAGGCCTATGGTGAGCTCGCCTCGCAGCTTGCCGTGCAGACCCTGATCAGCCAGACAGCTTCTTCGGAAGTTTCACCGGATGTTTTGAAAGACGCCATTCTGGAAGCAAATACCCAGATCGTGCAGCTACAGAAAACCCATCCCGGTGCCCAGACAACGATCGCCGCGCTCTGGCTGAACGCGCATTGCGCAATTGCCATGCATGTGGGTGATACCAGGATTTATCAGTTTCGTGAGGGGAAAATCGTCTTCCAGTCCCTTGACCACAGCATTGCACAGCTTGCGGTCATGAACGGGGAACTGCAGCAGGAGGAAGTCCGAACCAATCGAAACCGCAACATGCTCTTCCGTGCTCTTGGCGATCCCTCTGTTCCACGCATCTCTGAGCAGCTGCTGGAAGTCTTTCCCGGGGACAGATTTTTGATATGCACTGATGGCTTCTGGGAAAAGATCCTTGAGCCGGAAATGCTGCAGGTGGCTTTCAGCACAGACAATGCTGAGGAATGGCTGCGCCAGATGCGTGTCTTTGTTGAGCCTACCGCTGCGGACAACAACACAGCTGTCGCGTTTATCCTCCAGTAACGTTATCGTATCTCTGGATTATCAGACGTCTGAACATCCCTTAAAAAAACTAGCAAGCTGGTGAGGAATATGGAGAACAGAAAACGCTGTTATAACTGCATGGCGGAAATCCCGGCGATTGCGGAATTCTGCCCCAAATGTGGCAAGCCCACAAAAGTATCTACACCCCCGCATCATCTGAAGCCGGGAACCATGCTGCACGGCCGCTATCTTGTTGGAAATGCTCTGGGAGAAGGTGGCTTTGGCATCACCTATATTGGCTGGGACACGACGCTGGACATGCGTGTCGCAATCAAGGAGTATTATCCGAATGGTTTTTCCAACCGTAACCATCAGGTAACGGACAATATCTCGATCACAAGCAGCGCAAACAGTCCCGTCTATCTGAACGGGAAAGAAAAGGTTCTGAATGAAGCCAGAACCCTGGCGAAGTTTTGCGGCGAGCCAGGCGTGGTTGGCGTGAGGGATTTCTTCGAGGCCAATAACACAGCCTATATCGTGATGGAATATCTGGAAGGCATCA
Organism: Oscillospiraceae bacterium; assembly: GCA_902795885.1. Lineage (GTDB taxonomy): Bacteria > Bacillota > Clostridia > Oscillospirales > Oscillospiraceae > Limivicinus. The sequence goes on along the minus strand of CADBNC010000156.1, from coordinate 2,738 downwards.
CGCTGAAGGAGCATGTTAAAAAGAACGGCATAATCCCTGCTGAGCGCCTTTTCAACAGAATAAGGCCAATCATCGATGTGCTCGGCGATATTCATCAGCACGGGGTCATCCACCGCGACATCAGTCCGGATAACATCATGCTCCTTCCGAACGGCAGAATGAAGCTTCTGGATTTTGGTGCTGCGCGCGAGGTGGACTCAGAGAAGAGCCTTTCTGTTATGCTCAAGCACGGGTACGCTCCCCCTGAGCAATATTTCCGCCGCGGTGATCAGGGTCCATGGACAGATGTCTATTCTCTCTGTGCAACTCTCTTCTTCTGTCTCACCGGCAAAGTACCGGTGGATTCTGTAGAGCGTGTCTATGCACAGGATAAAGATACACCAACTCCTTCCAGTTTGGGCGCCGCCATCACCCCGCTGCAGGAAGCCGTCCTGATGCGTGGGATGGCCCTGCGTGCAGAAGACCGGTATCAGAGTATGGATGAACTCGCCGACGCCCTATATGCTTCGGGAGAGATAAGTTCCGAGTCTCTCCCCCAACCGGCCGCTTTTATAAAGAATACGCCTCCTGCCCCTGTTGAGGCCTCTGAATCTGCCGGCAGTTTACCAGATAAGACAGAGACTTCGATTATCCTTGAAACTACAGTCGCGGAAGAAGAGCCTGCACCATCCGAGCAGGAAACGGATATGGATAATTCCGATGACAGTACTGTTCTCTCTGATGACATGACTCTTGCTCCGCCAAATGTGCAGACGGACCGAAAGCCAGACCAGCCGCCGAAAGCCCCCCTGCCAGAACCTGCCCCATCGATTCATGAGGGAAAGATCGGCTCACCGGAAATGCAATCACAGGAATCAGGTTCTCACGCTCCTCCTTCTCCACCAGATGTGAAAACGAAATCCGGCGGAAAAAAAGGTGTGATCCTTGCCGTCGTGGCAATTCTGATCATAGCTGCCGCATTGATTGCTGCTTTCTCCAGAGGGGGCAATAAGAAGGCAGCTTCGAAGCCAACGAATGATTCGAACATTGAAATCGCTGCTCCATCAGCAACACAAAAGCCCGAATCAACCCCAACCCCCGCACCTACGCCTACCCTTACCCCAACACCGACTTCTGCGCCCACGCCTACTTCAACTCCAGCACCCACTCCAACCCCTACGCCTGCACCTACCCCAACACCAACTCCTACACCTTCGCCCACGCCTACTCCTACACCGACTCCTGCGCCCACGCATGCTCCTACGCCGACGCCTACTCCCACTCCAACACCCGCACCGACTCCTACGCCTGTTCCAGCCCCCGCTGCAGGTAATATTGTAAGCTTTGGGCATTATGAGCAGGACAATGACGCTGCCAATGGGCCAGAGGAGATCGAGTGGCAGGTCCTGGATGTGAAGGAAACCCAGGTTCTCCTTCTCAGTCAGTTTGCATTGGATGCAATGAGCTATAACGACAGCAACACCGATGCCGATTGGGAAGAATCCAGTCTGCGCAGCTGGCTGAATACTGAATTTTTAAACATGGCTTTTGACGAGGAGGAGAAAGCAAACATCCTGTCAACAAACGTGGATAACAGCAAAGGCCAGGGCAACAGCGTATTTACAAACAAAGACAGGCCCAGCACCGATGACAGGGTCTTCCTTCTGAGCTATCGAGAAGCCGGAAGATATTTTGAAACAGACAGTGCGCGTATTTGTCAGCCCACAGAAGTGGCTCGTCTGAACAAAGCATATGTCGATTCGGAGACAGATGGATGCATCTGGTGGCTTCGTTCATCGGGTATAGCGCAGAACTTCGCCGGCAACATCCTCGTCGACGGTTCCGATGGTCTGGGCGACTTTGTCTACGAGACTGCAGGTGTCCGCCCCGCCATCTGGGTAAACCTTGACAGCGAACTGTTCCATTGATACGTTATAATCAGTCCAAATAAAAGGATCAGGAGGATACAGGATGGAAAACCGTGTAATAATGATTACAAATGGCCTGTCTTTCACAGGTTATGTGATCCGGCAGTACGTCGGTCTTGTAAGCGGCGATGTGCTCCTGCGAAACGCTATTCCAAGCGATCTCACAATTGACTATGAAGGTTCTCTGTCCTCCGAGGGGCTTGATCGCCTGGAAGCAGGCGACCAGCTGGCTATCCAGCGCCTGCGGCAAATGGCCGCAGGGATTCCAAATGCAAATGCTGTATGCAATGTGTCTCTTACTCACACCGTTCTGTCCTCTGTTGGCGGCACTGTGCTGATTACAGCAACAGGAACAGCCGTAAGTACGGAAGCGATTATTGAGAATACAAACAGTCCCACCGAAACAGATTCTGCCTCGGAGGAGAAGCAACCTGAAATAGATGCCCCTGTCACACCTGATCCAATAAATCCTGCCGTCGATGAAGAAATCAAACCGGAATCAGCGGATGAAGTTCCAATTTCCCCGGATACTTGTGAGGAATTGGAGAATGGCGGCACACAGATGGTTGATCTCACTGAAACGGTCATGCCGGATGAAGGCTCACCAGATACAGAAGCCGACGTTTCAGAACATGACAACATCTTTGATCTGAACGAGGTAAGCATCGAACCCCATGATTCCGAAGACGATGACAGAACGGTCGTCCTGGACGAGGCGTGCATCGAACCGCCTGATTCCAGCGATGACGACAGAACCGTCATTCTGGACGAGGTAAACATCGAACCGCCTGATTCCAGCGATGACGACAGAACCGTTATCCTGGACGAGAC
>CADBNC010000155.1 GCA_902795885.1 Oscillospiraceae bacterium | reverse complement strand
TTCGCTCTTTATGATCTATGCCTGCCTGGTCGGGCATAAGATGGAGAACTTCTGGTATCTGATCGTGTTCGCGGTCATTCTGCTGATAGGCAAACTGGTGAACCGGAAAAAGGCATAATCCACATAATAAAAAACAGGTAACGCACCGGGCAGATTCCGACCAGGAACCTGCCCGGATTTTTTTGGAGCAGTGAAACATTTTCTTTTGCCGGAGCGTCTATATGGATGAGCCGGTGAGAAAGGAGTGGTTCTATTGAAAAAGATGACAGCCATCATGGAGTGTATCTTTGCTGTCTTACTCGCGGCATGCGGCAATCAGCCCGGAGTGGCCGATGTCGTAAGCGCGGAGCCCTGGCCGAGCCACGCACCTGATGCCACGCCCTATGTGCGCCTGCAAAGCGAAGCAGCGCCTTCTCCGGAAGAGGAAAGCGAAGGGGGCGGGGATTTTGAAAACATGGAAGACTACCTCCGCAGTATCTATGCCGAGGAGGGAAGTTTCTACGCCAAGGACTGGGAGATGCAGATGTTCAGGGAACTCCCGCAGGACGAACCCTACAATTTTGTTGTGCATACTGATGCAATGCTGAGAGGAGAGGATACCGCAGAGGACCATATCCGTCTGGCAAAGCAGTTTGCAGATCTGGGCTGTGAGGCCAGGGTGAAGGAAATGCACGCGGTCTATGAGGGTGTGGAAGAAGTCGGCTGGGTTACCATCATTACGACAACGCCCGCACATCTGTGGGAGCTCAGTGATGAGATGGGGCAGCCACTGCATATTGAGCAGCTCTATCCGCAGGTGGATGCCCGCTTCGAGAGCCAGATCTGGCCGGAGGTGCAGGAATCATCATGAATGACAGAATACTGCTGCGAAGGCTGAAGCAGGGCGACCAGGCGGCCCTTTCTGAACTGATCCGCCGCTACAGCGCCTACGCCTGGGCGGTGGCCTCCAATATTCTCTCGCACGCCATGAAGGACGAGGATATCGAAGAGGTGGTGGAGGATTCCTTCGTCAGCCTCTGGGAAAGCAGGGAGCAAATCGAGACGGACCTGATCAAGGCATACCTTGCCGCGATTGTGCGCAACAAAGCGAAGTCCGCCCTGCGGAGAAACCGGCTGGAAGAGCCGCTGGAGGACGACCTGCTGCAGATCAGCATTCCAAACGAGCCCGAGCAGAAAATTCTGCTTTCAGAGCTTCGGGAAATTGCGCACAAAGCGGTGGATTCCCTTGGCGAACCCGACCGCGAGATTTTCCAGCGATATTATTTTCTGTATCAGAAGACCGAAGATATCTCTGCGGCCCTCGGGCTGAAGGATGCGACCGTACGCACAAAGCTTGCCCGCGGAAGAAAGAGACTGAGAGAATATCTGACGGAAAGGGGGTTTCACTGTGAAGATACGCATTACTGATCTGATGGCGGACTGTTGCCCGGAAGAGGCAGTTATCGGGAATTATGACCGCAGGCTTGCGGAGAAAATCAATCGAAACGTCCTGCAGCGCATCAGCCCTGCGAATTCCCGTGCGATCAGGCACAGGAGACTTCCCAGGGCTTTCCTGCTGGCGGCTGCACTGATTCTCAGTATCGGGACGATTGCTTTTGCCGTGGTCGGGTACTCGATGAGCCACCGGAAACCGGCAGCCGAGGAGGGTCTGGTCTCGGGCTTCCGCTGTGAGGAAGTTGTGGATGGAAAGGTCTGGAACAGCGAGATCCTCGCTTTCCCCGATGCCGGCATGGTGTTTACATTTGCCTGCCCGGGAGAAATGATGAACACGCCGGAATTCCGCTGCTTCTGGCTGCCGGATGAGGCAACGGAAGGTCTCACCGATGAGGATGGCTGGACGAAGCGTCTGTTCCGGGACGAAGGCGAGAAGATTCTCTACAGCATCTCCACCGTGGATTATATACGGGACGGTATGCAGCTGGTGCTCAGCGGCGATGTGGAGGTGACCGGTGAGGAAACCTGGGACGACTGGCAGATCCTGAAGGTGACATCCGACTGCAGCAGGCTTGTTTACCCGACCTATGACCGGGCCAACTATATCCTGCTCTATCAGGAAACCACAGGGTATCTGGTTTTGATTGCCGGCGAAGCGGAGATGGAGACGCTCGAGCATATCGCCGGAGAAATGGAAATACGCGAAAGCGATATTCCCGCGCCTGAATCCGCCGGCAGCCTCCCGGTCAGCAGCATCGATCTCGCGAGAGGATGAAACAGTTGGCTGCCCCTGAAAACACCCGAACACCGGTC
>CADBNC010000154.1 GCA_902795885.1 Oscillospiraceae bacterium | reverse complement strand
CCCACGTATCCAGCTTGGAAGGCTGGTGTTCTACCATTGAACTACACCCGCACGGCCAAAGCTTTTCAGCTTGAAGATGATACCACATGAAAACCGCGCTGTCAATCTTTTTTTTCATACGTGCGGTTTTTCGTTGCAGAGCAGGCCGGACATGTGTTACACTGAGGAAAAAGAAACAGGAAAGGAGCGAAACGATGGCCTGGACAAAGTGGTACAGAGAGATGACAGTATACCAGATCTGGATTCGCAGCTTCTGCGATGGCAATGGCGATGGAATCGGGGATCTTTACGGTGTGCTGTCTAAATTGGAGTATATTAAAAGCCTTGGTGTGGATGCCATTTGGTTTTCGCCCATCTATCCGTCACCAAACGCGGATTTTGGCTATGATATCTCGGATTACATGGATATCCATCCGGATTACGGAAATCTGGATGTTTTCCGGGATGTTCTGAATAAAGCCCATGGCATGGGGCTGCGGGTTTTTATGGATCTGGTGGTGAATCACACTTCTGACGAGCACCCCTGGTTTCAGGAAAGCCGCAAGGCTCATTCGAATCCCTATCATGAATATTACATCTGGCGGCATGGAAGAGTCAGCCGGGGTAAGCGTTATCCGCCGAATAACTGGACCAGCATGTTTGAGGGCGGCGCATGGGAATATAACGATCACCTGGATGAATACTATCTGCACCTGTTTGCAAGGAAACAACCTGACCTGAATATGGCAAATCCCAAGGTCCGGGAAGAAGTGAAGCGGATTATGCGCTTCTGGCTGGACATGGGTGTGGACGGTTTCCGCGAGGATGTTATCACATACATCGGGAAGGCCCCGGGGCTGCCGGATCAGCATCCGAAACTGCCTGTGGCAAACGGTCACAGGTATTATTCCAACCGCCCGGAGGCGCATGCCTACCTGAAGGAATTCAAGCGGGACGTTCTGGATCACTATGACTGCTTTACCGTGGGTGAAAGCCCGCTTACAACTGCGGATATCGCCCTGCAGTATGTGGCAGAGGGACCGGATCAGGTGCTGGATGAAATGATTGCCTTTTCTCACATGGAGGCGGACTGCCTGAAGACAGACATGATCCAGACCCCCTTTGACCTGCGAAAAATGAAGAGGGCATTTTCAGACTGGCAGACCAAGCTGCAGGGGAAGGCCTGGAACGCGCTGTATATCGAAAACCATGATCATCCGCGGATTATCAGCCGCTACGGCAGCGAAGAGTTTCGGACGGAGAGCGGGAAGATGCTGGCCGCCATGTATATGCTTCAGCGGGGCACTCCCTTCATCTATCAGGGGCAGGAGATCGGCATGACGAATATCCGGCTGAAAAGCCTGGATGAATTCCAGGATGTCATGACGCATAATGGAATCCGTCTGGTAAAGGGAATTCTGCCGCAGTCGGTTATCCTGAAGCTGGCGAACAAGGCCAGCCGAGAGAATTCGCGCACGCCGGTACAGTGGTCGGCCGAAAAGAATGCGGGATTTACGACAGGCACACCATGGTTCCCGGTGAACGGGAACTACACCGAGGTGAATGTGGAGGCGCAGGAAAAGGATCCGGATTCCCTTCTGAACTTCTACCGGAAGCTGATTGCATTCCGGAAGAACAATGAAGTAGCCCTGTACGGGGACTATATCGAATACGACAAAAAGAACAGGTATTTCTACACCTACGAGAGGAATTATCTTGCAAGAAAGCTGCTGGTGATCTGTTCGTTTACTGCCTCGCAGGTTCGCTTTGAAGCTCCTGCCGGTATCCATCTCGGGCGGGGAAAACTTGTGCTTGGCAACTACGACAGAAACCAGATCGTAGCAAACGGCTTTACCGCCCGCCCATACGAGCTGCGGGTTTACCTGTTTGACCCGGATCTTCCAAGCGATCATTACGATGGCCTCAGGCGGTAAGTCAGAATAAATCCAGGACGAGAACATGCACTTCCCGGAGGCAGTGTGCCACTGAGGAGTTAAATGAGAAAGAGGCAGAATTGAAGGAAACAGTTTTTATCAACAGCGATCAGAAGAATAACGGAGCGGAGGTAACGGAGTTCGCCGGAGCAAAGCTGAATCTGACTCTGGACGTGCTTTCAAAACGGGAGGATGGATACCATGACATGGTGATGGTCATGCAGACCATTTCACTGGGGGACAGGCTTGTGCTGCGCACATCGGATAAGCCCGGAATCCGGGTATCAACCAGCTTCCGCTATGTTCCGAATGATGAACGCAATCTGGGATATAAGGCGGCGAAGGAGTTTCTGCAGGCTGTTGGAGATGAACAGCGGGGTATCGAGATTCACATGGAAAAAACCATTCCCGTCGGAGCAGGAATGGCAGGCGGGTCCGCGGACGCTGCGGCGGTGCTGCGCGGGATGAACCGGCTTCTGGATACCCGTATGAGGCGGGAGGAGCTTGAGAAGCTTGCCGAACGTGTCGGCTCGGATGTGGCCTTCTGTATCGCAGGCGGAACAAGTCTGGCCAGGGGCAGAGGAGAGCTGCTTGAAGATCTTCCTCCGATGCCGGAATGCTTTCTTGTGGTGTGCAAACCGGGGTTCTCCATCTCGACACCGGAGCTGTTCCGGAAAATCGATCGCATGAATGTACGCAGCCACCCGGATACCGAGGGCATGATAAAAGCCATCGGCGCGGGAGACCTGCGCGAGATGGCCATACGGATGTATAATGTTTTTGAGGATGTGGATGACAGGCGTATCCGGAGCATTGCGGAGATCAAGGGTGTGCTTCTGGACCATGGCGCTTTAGGCGCTGTTATGACAGGAACCGGCTCGGCGGTGTTTGGCTTGTTCCATGAAGAAGAAAATGCCCGCAGCTGCTGTGAAGTTCTGGGGAAAAACTACAGTTTCTGCCGGATTGCAGTGCCAACCGGAAAGCAGGCTTTCCCGGAATAGACAAGGCCGGGACACCTTTTCCCCAAACAGCCCTTCTGTTCGGGCGGGAGAATTCATAAGGCAAGATAAACGCTACACAGATAAAAAGATATAAAAAGAGCGCATCAGTTGGCTCCGATGCGCTCTTTGATATACTCTTCGACGTCTCCGAATTCAATTTCCAGAGCTACAGAAAGCTCTCCGTGAAGAATATCCTTTGCCCGCTTCATGGTGGCCTCTGCCCTGCTGCTGCGGGTTTTGCGTTCGGCCATACGGCAGCGCAGGCCTTTAATCACGGAAACCAGGGCTTCATTTGTGTGCAGCTTAAAAAGATCTCTGTAAAAAGCGTCTACGTGATTAAAACGACTGTCGTTGCAGATGGCTGGGGGGATCCCGGGGATAGAATCAACCAGCGCTTCGGCTTCTTCGCGGGACATGACCGGCCGCATAAAAGCCATCGTATCCACCGGGGCGAAATAAGTTCCGGACCCGATCATCGGGGTTAAGTAGTAGTAAAGCTTTTCCTTCGACGCTCCGCTCATGTTCAGCGGAGCAATTTTTTCTACTGTACAGACACCATTCTCACCGTAAATAATCTTTTCTCCGACGTTGAACATAGCACTCCTTTTCTCTTTCAAAATTCTTACGCGACCGTCGGCAAATAACGCAATTCATCTTTTTCATAATCCATCTTTATTATACACCGAGTTAACCTGTATTACCAGTTTTTTTTCGCAAAAAAATGCACAAAATTTTTACAAATATGGCATTTTGCCGTGCGTGATTTGAAAAGAGAGGCCAACCCGGCGGGCTGTGGCTGCGTCAGGAAAGATTGCGCATTGCAGAACAGGTTATCTTTTGATATAATCGCGCCATGAATATGTATTTAATCGGACATTCTTATAGATACGCAGCGGAGCAGATGCTGATGACGCTTTTCCCGGGTGAAAAGCCGGAGTATTCTACGGAGCAGCCTCCTGCCGCATCTGACAGCACAGAACGCCGACTGGAGGTCAGCTTATCTGAGAAAGAAAAGTATGTGACTGCAGGCTGCCTGTACTGCGACGGGTCAAATCGCTTTCATGGAAAAGCTGCCGCATCATGGGAATTGCTGGACGGCATGGATGAAGTACAGCGGACCAGTCTCTTCTCGCAGCTGCTGAAGACGGCAATCTATCGCGCGGTTTTGCGCTCCGGGCGGGAAAGACCTGTCTGGGGGGCATTGACAGGTGTGCGCCCGGGGAAGCTGATGACGCCGATGCTTCAGAAGGGCTTCACCGGGGCACAGGCGGTCAGACAGTTTGAACGTACCTACGATGTTTCACACGAGAGAGCGCTTCTCTGTCTGGAAACGGCAAGACAGACGCTTCGCTGTGAGGCGGAACTTGGAGAGAAGGATATCTGCCTGTATATCGGGATTCCTTTCTGCCCGACCCGCTGTGCCTACTGCAGCTTTGTAAGCCAGTCTGTGGAAAAGAGCATGGGCATGATTCCTCCCTTTCTGGATGCCCTGTATCGTGAGATAGACGCTGTGTCGCAGCAGGTTGACCGGCTTGGCCTGCGGGTTGTTTCTGTCTATATGGGCGGAGGTACACCGACTACGCTCAGCGCCGTACAGATGGAAGAGCTTTTTCGCCATCTGCGGGGAGGCTTTGAGCTGGATGCTCTGCGGGAGATCACCGTCGAAGCGGGAAGACCGGACACCATCACGGAGGAAAAGGTTCTGACCATGAGCCAAAATGGTGTCACGCGCGTCAGCGTCAATCCGCAGAGCATGACGGATTCTGTTCTGGAGGCGATCGGTCGCCGGCACAGCGCCGAGGATATCCGCCGGGCGCTGCGCATGGTTCGGGAGGGTGGGAACTTCTCTGTCAACATGGACCTGATTGCCGGCCTTCCGACGGACTCTCGCGAATCCTTCTGCTGCAGCCTCGATGAGGTAATGGCGCTGGAGCCGGAGAATATCACGGTGCATACGCTGAGTATCAAACGCGGCGCACGGCTTCATTTCGGAGAGAAAACACTTCCCGGACCGGCTGAGGTTGCGGATATGCTTGACTATGCCAATGCCCGTTTGAGTGCGGCCGGTTTCAGCCCGTATTATCTGTACCGGCAGAAAAACATGTCCGGTGGGTTTGAGAACATCGGCTGGAGCAGACCCGGACACGAGAATATCTATAACATCTGCATCATGGAAGAGCTGCGAAGCATCCTCGCGATGGGCGCCGGCGGTTCCACGAAGCTGATCCGGCCTGACGGCGGACGCAATGCCAGGATGGTTGCCCCGAAATATCCAACGGAATACATTGAAGCGATTGACCGCCTCTGCACGGAAAAGGAAAAGATAACCGCCTTTTATCAACAATAGACGGATTAACACCAGACGACAGGAAAGGAGAATATGCATGGCCTACAAACTGGAAGAAATCAACCTT
>CADBNC010000153.1 GCA_902795885.1 Oscillospiraceae bacterium | reverse complement strand
AATCCCTGCTGCCTGCACCAGATATCCATCACGAGTTTTACCGGCAGAAACTTGACCAGCCGGACCTGTCTGCGTACCGGATGCCCAAGAATAGAAACCGCCTTTTTCTTTTTCCAGTCCTTGATGGCCTGCGCAGCCACTTCATCCGGTCCGTACCATTTGTCAACATAGCGGATATATTTGTCATGCCCGGCCACCTGCTGGAATTCTGTTTTGATCCAGCCAGGGCAGACACACATTACATGGATTCCCCTGTTCTTCAGCTCGCGGCCAAGGGCACGGGAAAAATTGAGAACATAGCTTTTGCTGGCGCCATAGATGGCCTGATACGGAACCGGCTGCCACGAAGAATTGGAACCCATGTTGATAATGCTGTCCCCTTCTTTCATATACGGCAGGCTGACATGGCACATGGCCGTAAGGGATAATGCATTCAGCTTAGCACTCTCCAGCAGCTTATCCAGGTCGCTGTCTGCAAAGGGCCCAAACACACCGAATCCTGCGGCATTCACCAGAACATGGATTTCCGGCTTCTTTTCCTCAAGGAGCTTCCGGTATTCGGAAATGCTTTCTTCTTTGGAAAGGTCCAGCGTGATCGGTATGACCGGATGGGTGCATCTTTCTTTCAGCTCTTCCAGACGCTCTTTTCTTCTCGCAATCACCCAGATCTCATCAATGTCTTCTTTGTCAAACGCGTAAACGAACTCTCTGCCGATTCCGGAAGACGCTCCGGTAATAATGGCTGTTTTCATATCGCACCCCCACGATGAATTCCATGCAGGCTCCCACAAAAAAGCCTTCATAGTCTCTTATTCATAATCTGTTTATACACCAGCATATCTGTAAAGTCAAACGCACAATGCAAAGTTTGTCCTTAACGAAACAGATCCCTCCACAGTACGGAGCTGCCTTATATTGCCAGTCTGTTTGTTTCATGATACAATGGCGCCGTAGTTTTATGGCCTGGAAGATATTCCTTTTCTCAGGGCTCTCAGGCAGGATTGAGATGGTCAGATTGAGCGTATCTGCAGGGCTTCAGGAAACCGATTTGAGATTAAGGGACCAGCAATATGAATCAGCTATCAGAATATGATGTTGCAATCGCAGCGTGCAGCAGCTACGAAGAGGATGCAGTGGAAGATGCAATGCGGAAAGCGATAGACTCAGTAAGCGGGCTTTCGTTTGTAACGCCCGGGATGCGCATTGCCATAAAAGTGAATCTCGTTACAGCCATGAAGCCGGATTTCGCAGCGACAGTGCATCCCTCGGTAGTCTGTGCGCTTACAAGGATACTCCGGGAACGCGGAGCCGAGGTTGTGCTGGGAGACGGCCCGGGAGGGATCTATTCTTCGGCTTATTTACGCGCAGTGTACGACGTCTGCGGGATGAGGCAGGCCGAAAAATATGGTGCGAAGCTGAATGACGACTTCTCTGTTCAGGAAGTGGATTACCCGGATGCTGTTAAGGCAAAGCATTTTCCGTATACAGCATATCTTGGGAAAGCAGATGCCATCATTGATCTGTGCAAGCTGAAAACACATGGCATGATGGGAATGACCTGCGCCGTCAAGAACTTCTTCGGTTCTATCCCTGGTGCCACAAAGCCTGAATTTCATTATAAGTTCCCGAAGGCGGAGGATTTTGCCAACGTTCTGGTCGATCTGTATGAATACTCCGCTCCCAGACTCTGTATCTGCGATGCTGTAATCGGCATGGAAGGAAACGGGCCGACGCAGGGCAGGCCCCGAAAAATCGGCTGCCTGCTGGCAAGCCGTAGCGGGCACATGCTCGACGCTGTCGCTGCCGGACTGATCGGTCTGAAAATAAAAGATATTCCAACGCTTCTGGCAGCAGTTGACCGCGGGCTTCTGCCGGGGGATCTGTCTTCCCTTTCCATATCTGAAGATATGGCGAAGTACATTGTTCCGGATTTTAAAACTGTACCGGCGCAGTCAAGCGTGTTCTTCCACGTGCTGGGAGACGGTATACCGGGAAAGATAGCAGATTTCGTTGCGGGCAGACTAATGACACCATTTCCAAAGTTGGATGCATCCTCCTGCATCGGCTGCAGCAAATGCGCCCGGACCTGCCCTGCAAAAGCAATAACCATGAAGAAGGGAATTCCTCAGATAAACCGCAGAATCTGTATTCACTGCTTCTGCTGTCAGGAGTTCTGCCCAAAAGGGGCCATGAAGGTGAGCCACACCTGGCTTATGAAACTCATCGGAAAGGATCGCTGAAATCAGGGCCCTTTCGAAAAAAAGCGAAACGACAGGATGAGATGATATGAAAAAACTTGCAGTATTCTTTCCCGGGATCGGGTACACAGTTGATAAGCCACTGATGCATTACAGCCGCCGGCTTGCCGCCGACGCCGGATTTGAGATTATGCTTCTCCCCTATGCCGGATTCCCTCAGAAGGTCAAGGGAGACCGGGCCAGGATGGAAGAGAGCTACAGAATTGCCCTGGCCCAGGCCCGTGAGATGCTCTCCCTTACGGATCTCTCTGAATATGACACGATCCTGTTTGTCGGAAAAAGCATCGGAACCATCGTTGCCGCTGAAATTGCATCCCACAGCCCAGCTGCCAGCCGCATTCACTTTGTGCTTTATACGCCGCTTGAAGACACATTTGCCTTTCCGCTGGGAGATGCGGTTGTTTTCACCGGTGACGCGGATCCGTGGGTCAGAAGCGATGCGATCCCGGCGCTCTGCAGAGAACGGGATATTCCCTGCCATGTGATTGCCGATGCCAATCATTCGCTTGAGACCGGTAATGTGAAAAACGATATTGAAAACCTGAAAAAGGTCATGAATCAAACCCGAAAGTTTATCTTTCATATTCCGGAGAAATAAGGCTATATTTCTTTTAGCATATCGCCGTATTCCGGCAGGACTTCAATCTGAAGATCCATGCCGGCAGTCGCCTTTTGTGCACAATCCAGCGCTGTCCAGGGGCGGTTATTTTCGCGGCTGAGATGTGCGAGGAAAAAATGTCTGGTCCCTCTTTCTGCAAGCTGTATAATGGCTTCTGCACAGGCATCATTTGACAGATGGCCCTGGTCGGACAGTATTCTCTTTTTCAGGAATACAGGATACCGGCCATAGCGAAGCATCTCTTCGTCATGATTCGATTCGATAACGATGCAGTCTGAGCCTGAAATCAGATCGATTGTGCTCTCCGGTATGACGCCAAGGTCGGTGACATAGCCAAAGCTGCTCTGTTCTGTTTCAACCTTAAAGCCGATACTTCCGGGGCAGTCATGGGAGGTTCGGATTGCCGTAACCCACAGTCCCGGCAGAATCTCAGTTCTCTCATAATAAGTAAGCGCTGCAGCCTCTTCCAGCATGAGTGTATCTTTCGAAGTATGACTCATGAAGATCGGGGCTGAAATTTGTTTCATGCAGACTTCCAGCCCCTTGACGTGATCAGAATGCGTATGGGTAATGAGAACAGCTTGAATGTCATTCCATGAATAGCCGTTTTTTTCCAGGGCCGCCCTCATCATTTTTGCCGTTACGCCAAGATCAATGACGATGACCCTGGCGTCAATCTCCACCAACATGCTGTTGCCTGTCGAACCGCTTGCAATCGGAAGTATTTTCAGCATGGGATCATTCTGCCAGTCCTTTCCTGATTTTCATCTGCATGCAGTTCAAGCAGCGCCCTGGGAATATGGTAATAGCCGCCCGGATTCTTGTCCAGGTACTTCTGATGATACTCTTCGGCTGTGTAGAAGTTCTCGAGAGGCATGAGCTCCACCTCCATCTTCTGTTTTTGTTCCTTCAAACATCTTACCAGAGTGCCGGAACTCTTGCAACTCAATTTTCTTTCGCACTTTCTGTGTTGCAATCCAGTGTTATTTCCCCTATAATCTGGATATCTGTACGGAACAAGACGCTGCGAGAGGGCGAGTGGGATAGATATAAGATGAGTGTTAATCTGATCAGCGTGCAAAGTCTTTTATGCTGCCTGGCATTTTTCTTTGCAGGAATCATTGACGCAGTCTGCGGCGGCGGAGGCCTGATTACGATTCCGACAATGCTGGCCGTGGGAATTCCGGTTCATTTCATAACCGGTACCAATCAGTGTTCTGCCTGGCTCGGAAGCGGTGTCGCCGCATACGATTATATCAAAAGCGGTAATTTTCACCTTAAATCCGCCCTGATCACCCTGCCTTTTTCAATGCTTGGAGCATTTCTTGGGGCAAAGCTGAATCTGCTGTTGCCTGATCAGTATCTGAAGATTTTCATGATCATCAGTGTCCCAATCATTGCCATATTCATTTTCACGAACAAAAAGCTCGGTGAAACAGACAGAATTGACGAGAAATCCAATCGCTCCATTCTTCTCTGGTCGGCTGTAATTGGTTTTGTTATTGGAGGTTACCAGGGATTCTATGGTCCCGGAGGCGGGCTGTTCTTTATGCTTGCATATGCCGCATTCCTGAAGCTGAATCTTGTCCGGGCTACAGGCAACACCAGATTTGTAGTGGCGATATCCTCTATCACTTCTGTTTTGACCTATGCTGCCTCCGGAACGGTAATCTGGAATCTGGCTCTGGCGGCGACAGTCTTTTATATTGTCGGCTCTCACCTCGGAGCCACGATTGCCATCAAAAAGGGCGCAAAGGTAATCCGCCCCATGATGTTTTGCGTGATCATTCTGCTTTTTGCAAAGCTGGTCTCAGACCTTCTATGACAAAGCTTTTATAATCAAGTGCCATAATATACAGAATCAGCAAAGAGACTCCGATTGAAGTCTCCTTGCTGTTTTTTTCCTGTTATTGACGTTGTTCAGGCGTGACTTGCTCAGCGTATTCCCAGTTGTGCCAGACGTTCTGGACGTCATCATTGTCCTCGAACATGTCAGGCAGTTTCTGCGATGCCTGCCTTCTCAATGGCCGCATAATACCATTCCTGCATGGCCTCAGCGAAGCTTTTGGAATCATCTGTCCACATGGCCTGGTAAAGCGTCGTACGGTCTCCGGAAATCAGGCGGACATAGCCTCCCGGTGCAAAGAAGAAGTCCAGGCGGGCATCGTCATCTTCGAAGTTTAAAACGACATATTCGCCATCCGGCGCCTCTTCTTCCTCTACCGGCATGAACCAGCCCCGCATGACAAATTCCGCATAAGGTGCCCCATCTACGCCGGCTATACTCACCGGGCCGAATTCCGTCGTACTGAGCGTAGCGTTTATCCCATCCATATAGGCTGCGCGGGCAATGAAAATATCGACTTCGCTGTTACCGTAGGATACCGTTTCGAGGCCATTCTTTTCGGCGAGGCTGGCCGGTACATTGTCTGCCCACTCACAGAGCATGGACCATTGTTTGATTCCTTCCTCGAGTTCTTCCTGGGAAGCCCGTTCCAGGCGCACATCTGTGGGATGATAATAAATATAGTAATTGCCGTCGCGGTCCTTCGCAAATGCCTGCGCGCCGGACATATCTTCGCACATCATCGCATGGAGTCTCTCTTCACTGACCTTTCCGACAGAAAAGAGCCAGCCTGCACCTTCATACTTCCCCGCTTCAGCAGAAGCTGTTTCCGATACGGTAAACAGGATTCCGTCGGCATCGTTTTCGGGCGTCCCGACAGTGATGAGCTGATTGTATTTGGGCTTGACCTCCAGGTTCAGCCCGCCGTTTTCGTATTCGCCCCATTCCTGTGGTGGATACTCCAGCGACACCGGATCAAGAAGGCGGGCCTTCTGTGCATTCAGGGCGTCAATCGTATCCGCTTCCTTCAGGCTGAAGGTGACAGCCAGGTTCCCGATGCTCTTCAGTTCCCGGACCTCTCCCTCAAAGGACATGTAGCCGGCGCTGCGCTTTCCCGGGGCAAGCTCTTTGCCAAAATAGATATAGTCGCAGTCATGACCGTCTGCTGTTGCGGTTTCCGCATAGAGTCCGATACAGTGATCAGCGCGGTTTTCAACATAAACGCAGACTTCCGGCCCGAACCAGTCGTCATAATCCTGTTCGCCAAGCACGACAAGCAGCGTGTCGGTGTCAATGACGGCCGTACCCAAAGAAAGGATATCCGCCGGCTTCGGCGCAAGGTCAGTCACGATTTTTACCGGTTCCGACAAGTAATCCGGCCAGGTAAATTCATCCTCCGCCATGGTGAAGCGAAAATCAATCTCACCGGGCCTGTCCGTGTCGATGCCGGGTGCCTTTACTTTATAATAGCCGAGGGCATACTTCCCGCTGCTTCCCGCAGGAACAGTAAGGCAGTCTGTGTAATCCGCGCCATATATCTCCCCGTCTTCTTCATAGAAACTGACAAGGAGCACATCCGTCATAAAGCCGTTGACAGAACCTTCCGAAGTGCCGAGGAATGCATCTTCACTTCCCGTGTTTTCAATCTCAAGCCAGATGATGGGCTGGTCATCCCCGTCTGTCGGATCCTGGTCCAGGCCGGCTGTGGTGATTTTAATACCGTCTTTCTCAAAAATAACGCTGCCATCCGGCGAGAATGACTCTGTGCTTCCTGCAGGGGTTTCTGCCCAGGCGCTTACTCCCTCCGATGCGATCCCGGCACATAACAGCAGTGAAAACGCTGCTATTATGGCAGTCAATGTTTTTCTCATTTTTTGCGCTCCTTCCACATATTTTGAGAGGAATATTAAACAGCTATACCATACGGGAATTTGATGTAAGCATAGTTCATTCCAAAAGATAATCGATATTTCCTGAATACTTTAAGAGTTTTCGATTTCACAGTTCTGCAGATTGAACAAAGCTCTCGGGATGTGGCAGTAACCACCCGGATTCTTGTCAAGGTACTTCTGATGGTATTCTTCCGCTGTATAAAAGCTCTCCAGCGGCAGCAGCTCGACCTCCATCTTCCGGTTATACTTCTTCTGCTCTTTTGCATAGCAGCGCTCAATCACAGGCAGATCTTCCTCATCCACATAGTAGATGCCAGTACGGTACTGAATGCCCATATCCGCTCCCTGCCGATGATAGGCCAGCGGGTCGATCGTCATAAAATAGTACTCGATCAACTTCTCCAGGCTGATTCGGCTGCTGTCATATTCCACGCGTACGGTCTCCGCATGACCTGATTTTGCACAGACTTCCTGGTATCCGGGGTTCTCTGTCGGGCCATTGGCATAGCCAACCTCGGTCGCAGCCACACCGTCAAACTGATCGAAAAACTTCTGAGTTCCCCAGAAACAGCCTCCGGCAAAGTATATGGTTTTCATGATATTTTCATCTCCTTCTGTTTCCTTAAGATTATCCTCAGATTCCTGCGTTATATCGGCATCCTGTTCTCCTGTCGTTTAACCTGTTCTTTCCCTTTGTATTCTTCGGACAGCATCGCATACTCAAATTCATCGTGCCAGCTGGCGATTCCGTTCTTAACATATCGGCATTTCTGAAGAAGCAATGCCTCCCTGCGAAGTCCGCACTTTTCCAGCATCTTCCACGATGCCGTATTCTCAGGACTGCAGACGGCATTCACGCGATGCAGATGAAGGGTTTCGAAACAAAAATGAATCAGTGCTTCCGCAATCTCTGTAGCATATCGCTTTCCCTGGCAGTCCTGTACAAGGAACATCCCGATCATTCCGGTATCCGTTTCCGGATCGATCAGTATATGAGCTCTTCCGATCTTTTCTTCATTTTTTTTGAGGCAAACAGCATACTCATAGCTGAGGCAGGGTTCTCTCTGCCAATCGTCCATCACCTTCTGAAGGTGCAGCTCTGCCTGTTTCTCATCCAGTATGTCAAACGGTGTATAGCGAAGGATCTCTTCATCTGAATAAATGCGATAGATGAGATCGTAATCAGAGACCTTAAACGGGCGTAATATCAGGCGCTGTGTTTCCATCATCTGTCAGTATGCTTCTTTCTTCGGAGAGTTGTTTGTCCTGCATATTCTAACCCAATTTCAAAAGAAGATCAAGATTTGCCATAAGGAAGTGATACGAATGACGAAAACAAAATGAGGCCTTCCGATAATAGGATATACAGCGAGACCGGGCCACAATCGCCCGGTCTCCTTTCTGCCGTCGGCATTAAAAGCCGCTCATGCTCAAAATCAGATGATTCACTTCCATCGCCAGAGTCATTCTTTCTTCTGCCGAGAGATCAAGTTTATTTGTCTCGAATTCCTCTTTATTCAGAGCATGATTGAATCCGGATTCGGAAACCAGTAAAGCGCCGATATTCCGAAGGAGCGAGGCAAGCTCTCTCTGTGCATTCAGCCCACCCGACTTTCCGGCCACACTGCCTATCATTACGCTTTTACCGGTTATAACACTCCGCGACTTGCGGTCAAGAGGGTTTGCCGGCCTAGATATCCAGTCCAGCAGATTCTTCAGCACACCAGGGTAACTTCCGTTATACTCAGGTGTGAAGATCCACAGAATATCCGCAGCCCTGACAGAATTGCGCACGCGCTGAACTGCTTCCGGAACCGGATACTCAATGTCCTGATTCATGAACGGCAGATCCGCGTAGTCCAGAAATGAGTATTCAACTTCAGCAAACGATGACGCGGCCTTTTCTGCAAGCTGTCTATTGAATGACTGGGCTCGCAGAGAGCCAACAATAAACAGTACCTTCTTCATATTCTGGAACCGCTCTCTGCTTTTCTTTTGAAAACATCAATCACATCTGATGCTGTTGGCGGGCATCCCGTCACGCACTGTGAAAAGCCCCGACAGCAATTACCAATTCCGATTCCATCTGTTTTCTTTCCCCTGAATCCCTGTCCGATAGAGATTTCTTCCCGGACTGGGATTCTCTCCTTATCTGCAACATACAGCGCTCTCACGAGTGATGCATAGCATGCGGAGCATGCGCTGTCTGCTTTGACATTTCTGGTCAGCCTGCGTACGAGACCGGATGTCTCCGGGTAGTCTGCTGCATTCTGCGGCTCGTTAAGTGCAATAATGTCCTCAATCCGGGTTGATCCAGCTCCCCATTGTTCCGCAAGCCGGATATACGGTACATCGTCCAGCTCCAATCCCATCAGTCTGCATCCATAAGCGTCGATCTGAACAGGATCTGTCCCCAGCATCATCCGGTTTGTATGTACCGGATTGCCTCCTTCTTCGAAATTCAGGTCCCCGCAGATGCTGTCTGCAATCACAAGACTTGGCTTCAGATACGCTGCAAGCGCCGCAATTGGCTTTATAAGTCCGTCCGAATGGAATTTTCTTTTCTCCCGGTCGGGCAGGCAGCCTTTGAGATTCTTCAGCGCACAGGTCATATTGGTCTGGCAATGTCCTTTGAGAACAGGCAGATCAATCAGGAAATCCGTATCCAATGCTCTGCAGGTGATTTCCATCGGTCTGAGTCTGGTATCCACCTTTCTGGTTTTATCCTTTTTCAGATCATAAAACGGCACATTGCAGTCTCTGCAGACCTTGTCATAGCCACAGGCTTTCATGGCCCGGTCCGTGTTATCTCCTACCCATGAGCCCTCGATTACGCTGATATCCGAAAAACCGTTCTCCTGCAGATACGCGATGCATCCGGATAAAACTCCGGGATGAGTCGTAGCACCGCCCTCAGGCCCTGCCGCAATTACAAGATTCGGTTTTAAAGCAATGGATGCCTTCTTCGGGATCATTGCCGCTACATCAGCAGCAGACATAAGAGAATATGCCATCAAATGGGCATCGGTTCCGTAAATCTCATAGATTGCCGGCATCTTTATCTCCTCTCCGCTTAAACAGTTTCTTCTT
>CADBNC010000152.1 GCA_902795885.1 Oscillospiraceae bacterium | reverse complement strand
GGCTGCCATTACCAAGATCGTCGGCGAGATGATCGGCGAAGGGCTCCTGTCAGAGGGTGAGGCCGTTTCCAGCGGCAATGCCGGCCGGAGAGAAGTGCTGATAAAGCTCAACGGCGATTATGCCTGTGCCCTCGGTGTGCTCATTAATCTCCGCCAGGCGATCCTCTCGGCTGTCTCGCTGGATGGATCGGTGCTGTTTTCCGAAGAAGTCCCGCTGCCGGAAAACGCCCCTGCGGAGCAGACAGCCGAAAAGCTTTCCGCAAGGCTTCTGGAACTGGTTGACGAAAACGGTATCAGGAGAAAGAACGTGGTGGGTCTCGGGCTTGCAGTCCGCGGCATCACATCAGAAGACGGAAGACTCACGGTCAACAGCTTCGGTGCCATTGCCGAGCATGACTATCCTCTCTGCGAGCGCTTTGAAAAGCTGACAGGCTTCCGCACGATTATGGAAAACAACGTGCGTTCTCTGCTGGCGGCGCAGATGTTCGTTGCGCAGGACGAGGCAAGCGGCGCCCAGTTCTTCCTCAGAAGCGGCGAGGGCATTGGTGCGGCCATGTCTATCGACGGGAAAATCTGGCACGGGGTCTCTGCCCAGTGTGCCGAAATTGGCCATATTCCGGTGATCCGCCGGGGAGGAAAGCCCTGCCACTGCGGCAAGTGCGGCTGCCTGGAAACCATTGCCTCCCCCGGTGCCATGCGTGAAGAGGCTCAGGAGCTTCTATCCGAGGAGAAAACCCCTCTGCTCTGGACGCAGTTCGGCAGGCGGCAGGCAGATGGGCATCAACAAGCTATGACCGCGATGGATGTTTTCCGTGCGGCCAGCAACGGCGACGAAGGCGCGGCCGAAATCGTGGACCAGGGAGTGCGTGCCCTGGGTACTGCCCTGAAGGCGATGATCTATCTGGTCGACCCGGAAAAGATCGTCCTCTACGGCACGGCCTTTGAGGACAGCTATTATCTCTCACGCCTGACCAGCGAGCTGCGCGAGGGTGTGGACAGCCGGCATCATGTTGTGATCGAGAAAAGCCGCTACAATCTGCAGCTGGAGGAAAAGGCGGCGGGTCTGCTGGCGGTGGAACGATTTTTTGAAGGTGGAGGAATCCTCGAATGAACAGTGAACTGAACATGCTGCGGGAGAAAAACCCCTCCCTGCGGCTTTACAGCGTGACAGATCCGGAATTCCGGCCATACGGCAGAGTTCTGGAAGCGGATATCACAGCCCTCGATGCCGCCCTTGCGAAGACGGCGATCCCCGAGAGCGGCAACTGCTATCAGGCGTCTGTGGAGGGGCTGGAAGAAGTCCCGCTGATGCGTGAGCTTGCCCGCACCGTTTACGGCGGGATGGAGATCGAGGCCGGCTTCTGCAACGGAAATGGCTTCACGCTCAACGCCATGGAATACCACAAGTGCAGCGAAGTGAACTACACCACCACCGGCCTGGTGCTGCTTCTGGCTCTTCCCGGTCAGCTGAAGGATGGGGTCCTGAAAAGCGAGGACGTGGTGGGCTTCTACCTCCCGAAGGGGGTGCTGGTCGAGATTCATCCCCTCGTGCTGCACTTTGCTCCCTGCCGTGTGAAGGAAGAGGGCTTCCGCTGCCTGGTGGTACTCGAAAGAGGCACCAACGAGGCCCTTCCACAGGTGAATACCTCCGCCCCCGGAGAAGAAAAGCTCCTCTGGATGCGCAACAAGTGGATGACCTGCCACCCCGATTCTCCCCAGGCACAGAAGGGCGCCTTCCAGGGGATCCGCGGTGAGAATCTGACCCTGAAGATCTGATCATGAGAAACGCCTGGCGTTCCAGGAAGACCATGCAGGTCCCTGCAGATGGGTGGATCCATGCCATTTGATGAATAACAGAAAACCCGGAATCCAGGCATGCTGAAAAGTGCATGCAGGGGTTCCGGGTCTTGCCATTTGTGGTCGATTAACACGGAAGAGAGTTTTTGCTTGCGAATGAACGGTATTGTTGTTAATATATTGCTATATTCTATATTGCTGCTGACATGTGGTAAAAATCAGCCTGTGCGTTGTGGGAGGACGCTTCTGTGAGAAAACGCATTTATGAGATTGTTGACATCGCCAAACCGGGGGACAGACTGAGCATAGCCTACGATGTTGTGATGATGGTTATGATCGTTGCCGGCCTGGTGCCGCTCGCTTTCAAAGAGTATTATCCCTGGACGGATTTCCTGGATGTCGCCTGCGGAAT
>CADBNC010000151.1 GCA_902795885.1 Oscillospiraceae bacterium | reverse complement strand
GCCTGGCGCGCGGCTTCGCAGATCAGCTTCACGCAGGTATCATAGCCCAGAAGGCCGGTGTCGAGGGAGAGGGTATAGTTGCTTGCAATGCCCCATTTTTTGCCGGTGAACTGCTCATAATAGGTGTGGCGGGCGTAGTCGGTCTTCTGCATTTTGCGCTGGATTTCGGTGGGGTTGGTGCTGCCGATCAGCTCGCTGACGCGGGCGGCGCGGTGAATATCGCTGGCATGCAGAAAAACATTCAGGCTGGGGATATGGGCTTCTGCGAGAATATCATCCGCGCAGCGGCCGAGAATGACACAGGGTCCCTTCATCGCCATCTGGATGATGATGCGGCGCTCAATCGTGCGGATATTGTGCTGGTGGTCGACATAGGCGGCGGGGGAGATCATGCTGAGAAAAATCTCGGTACGGGTGATTTCCTCTTCCACGCGCTCCACTTCCGGCATCTCCAGCCCGCTTTCCTTTACGGCGGCCTTGATGATATCGCGGTCATAAAACTCGATGCCGAGCTCCTTGGCAACGGACTTGCCGATGCTGTGCCCGCCGGCGCCGTATTCTCTGCTGATGGTAATAATCATTGGATCTCCTCCTGCTTCTGATACTGCCAGCGGGGTACAGGCGCCCCTCTGCGCAGAAACGAATGGACTGACATGAGCATACCACGATTCGGCTCCGTTTACAATGAAAAATCCAAAAATTGCCAAAAAGAGCCGCATATCCGGATGACGATCCCGCTCCCGGGGGAACGGCTGATTTTTTGTGCTCTTATCTGAACCCTTATGCCAGAACGCGGATCACATCCCAGGCCTCGGCCTCCTGCAGGGCCTTTTCAGCCTGCTGCGGGTTGCGGCAGATCAGGCCGCGGAAATGCCCGCCATTGCGGAGGACACTGACCTCCGCCGGCCCTTCCCGCAGGCTCCAGGGGATGTCCGCCAGAAGCGGGGCATAGCCCTCGGGCACAGGATCGCAGGGGAGGGCCTCCGCTTCGACAGGGATGCGCTTTGCGGGGGCCCCGCCGCTTCGCAGGAGGATGCGGTAAAGCTCCCGCGCGTTGACGAAATAGTCTGCAGCGCCGGTCTCAGCCGCCTCGGCGCCAAAGGCGTTCTCCCCGCCGACGGCGATCAGCTTTGTCCCCGGCTGCTCTGCCCGGAGCGCGGCGGAGAAGCACTGCAGGGGCGAATCAAAGAAGGCAAACTGCGCGCTTCGCTCCGGGAAGCGGCTCTGCAGGAAGGCTTTGGCCGCGTGGTTATCCGTCAGCAGCAGGGTGCCGGTGCCGAGGCGTTCGTCCAGAAGCCGGGCCGCCTTCGCCCGGGAGAGGGCCAGCGCGCTGCCGCCGTCATAAACCCGGTCGATGCCGATCTTTTTCAGCGCAGCCGCCAGCTGGCCGAAGCTGAAGCGCTCCCCGTAGAGCGCCTCCAGCGGCCGCACAGCATCCGGGAAGAGGAGCGCGGAGGTTTTTGTGCCGTACTGATGGGCGTGGTAGAGAATCTCGTCCTTGTGCTCGGCCATGTAGAGCGCGCCTGTGGGACAGACCTCCACGCAGCGCCCGCAGCGGATGCAGCCATCGGAGAGCATATCGCTGGTCGCCGCGACGGTCTGGCCGTTCTTTCGCCTGCGCAGGCCGAGAATGCCGACGCCCTGCCCCTGGCAGGCCTCCACGCAGCGGCGGCATCTGACGCACTTGTCCATATTGCGCAGGACCGAACCGGTGGAGCAGTCCATGCCGAAATCATGCTCGTGGATTTCAAAGGGCAGTTGATCCACGCCGAATCGCAGCGCCAGCGCCTGCAGCTCGCAGAAGCCATCGCGCACACAGTCGCAGAAGAAGCAGCTCTCGCAGAACTTCGGGTCGAAGTGCTCTGCCCTGGTCGAGCCGATCCGCAGACAGTGGTGGCAGTCCACCGTGTGCTGACGGAACATCTCCTGGATCAGGGCCTTCCGCCGGGCAAAGAGCTCGTCGGAGTCGGTGGTGACACGCATGCCCTCCTTTACGCGGGTGGCGCAGGCCATCTTTGCCTTTTCCTCCCCCTCCACGATGACCTGACAGAGCTTGCAGGCGGCCTTTGGCTTCAGGCCTTCATATGCGCAGAGCGTGGGGATCTCAACCCCGGCGGCGCGGGCCGCGTCCAGAATCGTGCTTCCCGAGGGGACGGACACGGGGATCTCGTTGATGGTCAGGGTGATCTGCTTCATTTCGTTCTCTCCTCGCTTAGGGCCTCGACCCGGCAAGGGGTATAGCGCCATCTGGCGTTGCCGGCGAGGGCGTCGATATCGCGGTGGTCTGTCAGATAGTTGATGTGGGTGCCGTAGGTTTTCCCCTCATAGAGCAGACCCATGTGGTGCGGGATCAGGCAGTAGCCCCGGCAGGTCTGCCAGGTGGTCTCGACCGGGATGGTCAGCGAGCCCTTTTCTGTGCTGACGCGCACGGTCTGCCCGTCGGAAAAGCCCATCTCGCGGGCGTCCTCGGGGTTCATCGCGAGGCGCCAGGGATCGCGAAAGCGGAAGGTGGTGGGGTTGCGCATCGAGGTGTTCATGCCGCCGTCCGAATGCCGGCCGGCAGAGAGGATCATGTTGCAGCCGTCCTTCAGCCGCAGCGCCTCAGCTTCCTTCTCGGGGGTGATCTGCTTCAGGTATTCCTCGATCTCCGTGCACCAGAGGTGGAATTTGCCGTCCCTGTGCCGGATATGCCGCTGCATCAGATGCTCCTCGTCGCTGAAGGCGATGACGGCACCCTCGGGGTGCTCATCCACCAGCCGGAAGGCCGCATCCATGAGGCAGAAATCCTTCAGCATCGGCGTACGGGAGAGAAGGGGATGCTGTTTCGTATCCGGCTCCACGGCCATCAGCGCCATATGCGGAAGCTTTGAGGTCAGGAGCGCGGCCCAGTTCATCGCCCGGCCGGCCGAGCCCATGGCCTTCCCCAGGGTGAGGGCGATCACGGTGGCGGCCTGGTCATAGTACTTCATACCGCCGGCGGCAATCCAGCCCACCACCTTCATGAAGTAGCTGATCCTGTCCCCGGTCTGAACGGCCTTTTCCGCCGCGTCATAGAGAAACTGCGGGATCTTCGGAATCAGGCCCATGGCCTGGGTCAGCTCGGCATAGATCATGGCGTCCTCCCGGGCCTCGCCGGGGGCCTTTACCACCGCCTTCCGCGAGCCGAAGACAACCTCGGGATAGTGGATGCCGAAGACGTCGAAATCACCGCCCAGCTCGTAGGCACTGGGACTGGGCAGCACATAGCCGGCAATGCGGGTGGTCTCGGTCTCCTGGCAGTCGATGGCCACAAAGAGCTCCGCCTTCCGCAGCGCCTCCTCCATTTTCTGGGAATCGGGGTAGCTGCGCAGGGGATTTGTCAGATTGCTGATCACAAAGCGGATGCGGTCTTCGTTGTCGCCGAGAACCTCATCCGGGAAGGCGCCCTCGGGATACATGCCCGCAACGGGGAAGCGGCCGGTGACGGGCAGACGCCAGACCTTCGGGTCGTATTCGTCGGAGTTGGCCAGTGTGACGGTGCGGATCGGCGGGACATTGCCCCCGGGCACCAGCAACGTGCCGCAGACGGCCATCAGCATCAGGCACAGATAGCTGTTGAGCGTCGAATGCCGGCCGAAATACAGGCCCAGATCCTGATGCATGCCCCATTTCTTCGTGGTCAGAATGCGGGCGAAGGCCTCGGCCTGCTCCCGCGGAATGCCGCAGACCCGCAGGGCCCCGTCGATATCAAAGCCCTCAAACCAGGCACGGGCCTGGGTCCAGTCGCGGCAGTAACGATAGAGAAAGTCCCGGTTCTGCCAGCCCTTCTCCAGGATCAGGGCAATCAGTGCCCGCAGGAACAGCGAATCGGAGCCGAGGGCGGGGGAAATGTGCATGTCGGCCATGCGGGCGGTCTCGCTCAGACGAGGGTCGACGACGATCAGCATTTTGTCCGAGGATTCGGAAAACTCGCGGATGATTCGCTTTGCCCCGGGGATCTGATGCGACACGTAGGAATTGCCGCCCCAGAAGATCATCACCTCGCAGTTTTTGTCATCCGCCTCCAGAGGATGGAACTGGTCGCCGAAGATGCGGCCGCAGCTCCAGTAGATGCCCATGAACTCCACCCCGATGGGGTTGAAGATATACTGCGAGCCGATTGCCTTCAGGAAGGGCTGGGCAGTGGCGGCAGGCGTGGCCGTGGCGCCGCCGCCTCCGCCGAGGATGGCGGCGGAACGGGGACCGTGGGCAGCGATAATCGCGTTGGCTTTCTCCGCGATCTCGGCATAGGCCCGCTCCCAGGTGATCCTCTCATAATGATCACCGACCCGCTTCTTCGGGTAGAGCAGGCGCTCGCTGCTCTCTTGAAAGTATTTTGCTGTTCTGCCCTTGCGGCAGCAGTAGCCTTCGCTGCTGGGGCTGTCGGGATCGGGGCGCACACTGACGATCCGGCCGTCCTCAAGCTCCATCTCCAGACCGCAGGTGACAGCGCAGAGGTTGCACCAGGTCTTTTTCCATTCTCCCATGGACAGGTTTCTCCTTTCAGAATAATGGCAGGGGAGCCGGGCTTCCCCTGCCGGAACTTCCGGAAACGGATATCTGCTTGTTGTGTTATAATGTTTTTATTATAGAGGATAACAGCGCCGCTGTCAAAGGCAAAAGAAAGGCCCGGACAGCGTGGCGGCGCCGGACTTGCCCTCCGGCCGCGGCTGTGGTAAGATGAGGGCCGGTTAATCAAAAAGGAAAAGGAGAAAAACAGACAATGAAAAGAATCCTGTGGCTGGCAGTCCCGCTCCTGCTGATCGTTCTGGCTGCTGCGGTTTTTGTATACAGAGGCACTTTACCCGACGAGGCGGAAGAGCCTGCCGCCGCTGAAGAGCCGGCCTGGCCCGGGACCACCGAAGGGCAGGAGCCTGCGCCTGAGGCTGCGGAACCGGAATCGGCCGCGGCGGAGATTATCGAAGCACAGGAGGCCGCGTCAGAGGCGCCGTCAGAGAAGACAGTCCGGGCGGAGCTGATTGAGCCGCTGCTTTCCTTCTACCCGGGCACGGCAGGCTCCTCCCTCGGCCGGGCGGCGGCAGCGGCCAGGGTGCTGGCATTCGCGGACCGTTACGGCGCTGTCGGGGTCAGCATCGGAGAAGAGGACCGGAAGCTGTTCGCGGAGAATGCGGCATCCGTTGCAGAGCTCCTGCAGGAGACGAGAGCGGATTTTGAAGGCACAGCCGGCCTGTATTCCGATGCCGGCGTGTATGAGACGGTGCAGGAACTGGCCGCCAGACCCGGGATCTGGGAAAAGTGCGACGCGCTGATGAGTGCTCTGGCAGAAGTCAAACCCGCAGACGCGTGAGGGCAGAGCCAGGATACAGAGCTGCAGAAAGAAAGAGGGAGCCGGAATCAGAAGAGACTGATTCCGGCTCCGTTATCCTGGTTTCATACCGGGTCTGACCGGCGCTGCCCTGCGGCAGCCGGGGCTCAGACGAGGCAGGCGAAGGCCTGCTCAAAATCGGCGATGATATCCTCCGGATCCTCGAGACCGACGGAGATACGCACCAGACCTTCGGAGATCCCGGAGGCGGCGAGCTCTTCAGCGGTGTAGGTAGAGTGGGTCATGGTGGCAGCGTGCTCGACGAGGGTTTCGGCATCGCCGAGAGAGACCGCGATGGTGCAGAGCTTCAGCTTGTTCAGCGCGGCAGCGGCGGTGTCCCTGTCGGCCTTGAGCTCGATGCTCATCATGCCGCCGGGCAGCTTCATCTGCTTTTTGGCGATCTCATATCCCTCGAAGTCCTCCAGCCCGGGGTAATAGACCTTGTCCACCGCGGGATGATCGTGGAGATAGCGGGCGACCTTCATGGCGTTGGCGCAGTGCTTTTCCATGCGGATATCCAGAGTCTTCAGACCGCGGGCGATCAGGAAGGCGTCAAAGGGACTCATGACGGCACCCGTCATGTCCTTGAGGCCGAAGGTGCGGACCTCATCAATGAAGGCCTGTTTGCCCACAACAAAGCCCGCAATCACGTCGCCGTGGCCGTTGAGGTACTTGGTGGCGGAGTGCACAACCACATCGGCGCCCAGCTTCAGCGGCTGCTGCAGATACGGGGAGGCAAAGGTGTTGTCGACGATGACCCGGATTTCGGGGTTGAAGCCGTGGGCAATCTTTGCGATCTCCTCAATGTCCACAACCTTCAGCGTGGGGTTGCAGGGGGATTCCAGATAGACAACTTTCGTGTGTTCATTGAGGGCGGCCTTCACCGCGTCGAGACAGGCAAAATCAACGAAGGTGGTCTTGACGCCGAATTTTGCCATGCCGTGATTCATCAGCGAGAAGGTGCAGCCATAGAGCGTGTCGGAGGCGACAATCTCGTCCCCGGCCACAACCGAGGTCCAGAGCGCGGCGGAAATGGCGCCCATGCCGGCGGCTGTGCCGAGAGCGGCCTCTCCGCCCTCCAGGGCCGCGACTTTCTCTTCGGCCACATTGACGGTGGGGTTGGACAGACGGGAATAGATGAAGCCGGGTTCCTGGCCGGCAAAGCGCTTTCCGCCCTGCTCAACGGATGCAAATTCAAAGGTGGATGTCTGATAGATCGGCGGCGTGAGAGCCCCGGCAGCATTCTCATGTTTGCCGGCGTGAATCTGTTTGGTGGCGAATCCGCAGTTTTCAAGGTTTATCATGGTTCAGAATCTCCTTTCGTCATACTGTCTTACGTGCTGTCTGAGAAGTCGGGCTATCTGACATTTGTTGCGGAATGAACGATTTGTGAA
Organism: Oscillospiraceae bacterium; assembly: GCA_902795885.1. Classification (GTDB taxonomy): domain Bacteria; phylum Bacillota; class Clostridia; order Oscillospirales; family Oscillospiraceae; genus Limivicinus. Next base: position 26 of record CADBNC010000151.1, on the reverse strand, counting down.
GGCTGGCCGTAGGACTTGAAGCCCTC
>CADBNC010000150.1 GCA_902795885.1 Oscillospiraceae bacterium | reverse complement strand
TAAAATCTGCTATGGGATTGGAGACGGCTGAGAATCGTCAGGCTTCCGGCAGATAGACTTATTCAGGAGGATAGGTCTATCTGCCGGTTTTTTTATTTGCCATACGAGGAGGTGAGACAGAGATGAGCGTGACGGAACAGGACCTGCGGGAGATCGGGCTGAATATTGCGAGGCTGCGGGATGCCTGCGGCATGTCACAGGGGGAGCTGGCGGATGAACTGGGTATTTCCAGGAACACCATGATCGCCATCGAGCACGGTAAGAGCGATCTGCGGATCGGGATGATCAACTCTGTCTCTGAGGCCCTGGACGTTCCCAGGGCGGCGCTTCTTCCCAAAAGCTGGGAGACGGAGAGCAGTCTTGACAAGGATATGAGCACGCTTGCCGCGATGCTGGCCCCGCTGTCTCCCTTCGAGCGCAGCAGGTGCATGAAGGCCCTCTTCGGCATGGCGGAAGCTTTTGTAAGCGTGACAAAATAACCATTATACCACTGGACTGAACGAAACCTGCGCAATGAATTGCGCAATTTTCAAAAATCTGCGCAATGGGCTGCGCAGATTTCCGAAACGGCCGTGCAATAATAAGCTTGTCCAAAGGGACAGGCCGCGAACACCGCTGCAGGGTGGGCCGGATCCCTCGGGCAAGAGGACGCGTCCTCCAAAATAAATCATTTTATTGATGGAGGAAAACCATGAAAAACAACGATGTAAGGACTTTTATTCACGAAGATTTTGGCGTACTGCGGGTCGTGATGATGGACGGCAGGCCCTGGTTCGTGGCGTCCGATGTGATGCAGTTTCTGGGCTACCGGAATACAAGCAGCGCGCTGCTCCACAATGTGCCGGAGGCGGAGAGAACCAGCGTCACGCTGCGCCAGGCCGGCCACAGCCGCAGAATGAACGCCATCAGCCTGCCCGGGCTTTGCTGCCTGACGGCGAACTGCGGCAGGCCGGGCGCAAGGGAATACGCCCGCTGGGTAAAGACGGAGATTCTGCCTGCCCTGCCGGGGCACGGCGCCCATGAGGATGACGGGCATGAGGACCCGGAGGCGAAGAATCCGCCCGCCGAGCCCGGACATGAGGATGCCCCGCCGGCCGGGGGAGTTGCGGAGAAGGCCGGGCCTTCCGGGAAGACTCCGGCAGAGGACTCCCCGGAGGATGACGGAGACGGGATCTTCGGCGGCCTGCTGATCATCATCGTGGAAGAAGGCTGACCTTCCGGCGCGGGGCGGTCACAAAAGGCCGCCCCGTCACAAAAAACAAAGGATCACGATAAAGGAGAAAAGCTATGGAAAGCTATGCATCTAACAACAGCGAATATAGCAGCAGCGAATATAACAGCGACAGGATTCCCGCCACGCCCCCGCGGGGCGGCGCTCTGGACTGGAACGCTGAAATCCGGCAGGATGACCGTTTTACCCTTCTGCCGGAGGGGGACTATGTCTTCCGGGTCCTGGATGTGGACCGCGAGACCTTTATCGGCAGCGCGAAGCTGCCGCCCTGCATCCAGGTTAACCTGACCATGCAGGTGGAGACGCCGGACGGCCCCGTCCGCATCCGGGAGAATATGAAGCTCTGCGAGCAGATGGAATGGCTGCTCTGCGCCTTCTTCCGCAGCATCGGGCTGAAGGAAAAGGGCAAGCCCGTGGTGATGGACTGGAACAGGGTCCCCGGGGCCCGGGGCCGTTTCCACAGCAAACCCGGTACGATCACCACCTCGGAAGGCAAGCCGTACGACAAGAACTTCATTACCTATCTGGACTATGATGCTTCAAAGATGCCGGACGAAGGCTTCCGCGAGCTTGATGATTCCCAGGAAGAGTTGCCGTTCTGACATGAGGGGGCGAGAGCAATTTATACTCTGAGACCCTATCAGCAGGAGGCGAAGGACGCCATTCTGGCCGAATGGGCCGAGGGGCGCAAAAGGACGCTGCTTGTTTTGCCCACCGGCTGCGGCAAGACCATCTGCTTCGCTTCCGTGATTGAGCATGAGATTCAGGACGGCAGCCGCGCCCTGGTGCTGGCCCACCGGGGCGAGCTGCTGACCCAGGCGGCGGAGAAGCTCCGGGACGCCTGCGGCATTGAGTCCGCCCTCAAAAAGGCGGGCAGCAGCTCCCTCGGGAGCTGCTTTCCCGTGACGGTGGGCTCGGTGCAGAGCCTGGGGCGGGTGGAAAGGCTCTCCCGCTTCCCGGAGGACTACTTCAAAACCATCGTGGTGGACGAGGCCCACCATGCCCTGAGCGACACGTATCAGCGGGTGCTGGGGCACTTCCCGGAGGCCAACGTCCTGGGTGTGACAGCCACGCCGGACCGCGGGGACAAGAAAAAGCTCAGCGAATACTTCGACTCCGAAGCCTACGACTACCCCATGAGCCGGGCCGTCCGAGAGAATTACCTAGTGCCGATCCGGGCCCAGATGATCCCCCTGCAGCTGGATATCAAGGATGTTGGAATATCCAGCGGCGACTACGCCGCCGGTGAGATCGGCAGCGCCCTGGAGCCCTATCTGGAGCAGATCGCCCGGGAAATGGTCCACTACTGCCAGGGGAGGAAGACGGTGGTCTTCCTCCCGCTGATCCAGACAAGCCGGAGGTTCTGCCATATCCTGAACGAGGCAGGCCTCCGGGCCTGCGAGGTCAACGGCGAGAGCCGGGACCGGGCGGAGATTCTGGCAGCCTTTGAGAAGGGCGATTACGACGTGCTGTGCAACAGCATGCTGCTCACCGAGGGCTGGGACTGCCCGGCTGTGGACTGCGTAGTGGTTCTCCGCCCCACGAAGATCCGCAGCCTCTACCAGCAGATGGTGGGGCGCGGCATGCGCCTCAGCCCCGAGACGGGCAAGGATCATCTTCTGCTGCTGGATTTCCTCTGGCTGACCGAGCAGCACGATCTCTGCAGGCCCTCGTCCCTCGTGAGCCCGGATGAAAACATCGCGGAAAAGCTGGACGTGCTGCTGGCGGCGGACGACAGGCAGCACGACCTCATCGAGGCCGAACAGCAGGCCGAGCGTCAAATTCTGGAAGAACGGGAGAGTGCCCTGGCGCTGCAGCTTGCGTCCATGCGCGGGCGGAAACGCCGACAGGTGGATCCCCTGCAGTATGCCCTCAGCATCGCGGCGGAGGATCTGGTGAACTACGTACCCATCTACCCCTGGGAGAAGGGCCGGCCTACGCAAAAACAGCTGGAATTTCTGGAGAGGCGGGGTATTTCGTCCGGTGCCGTCACCTGCGCCGGGCAGGCCAATATGATGATTGACCGGCTTATTCGCCGTCAGGAAGAAGGCCTCTCGACGCCGAGGCAGATCAACTGCCTGGAGAAATATGGTTACCGCCAGGTGGGCACCTGGAGCTTCGACGCTGCCAGCCGCGAGATCACGCGCCTGGCAAACCACGGCTGGCAGCTGCCGGCGGGGTTTAATCCGGAGGAGGACAGACTATGAAAATAACCAAACGAAATCAGATCGAAGCTCAATATAGCGACGCGCG
>CADBNC010000149.1 GCA_902795885.1 Oscillospiraceae bacterium | reverse complement strand
GCTCGTCGGAGAAGCTGATCTCCTCCAGGCGGTCGCGGCATTCCTCCAGATAATCCGGAAGTTCATCCACAGTTTTCCGATATTTGCGCTCAAGCCTGGCCAGATCATGCAGGCGCTGCTCCAGCCGGTTGTATTCATCCGGCTCAAAGTTCAGCGCGTCCAGGAAATCCCGCAGAAGCTCCTCCGCGTCCGAAATCAGATAGCCCGCCTGCGTCAGCTTCTCGGAAACGTCTGACAGTTCCTGCGCGTACTGCTCGGCATGTCGGCAGTAATAGGCGGCATTCTGCACACCCGCAGAGGCTCCCTCATCCCCGCCGATCTCAGAAAGCGCCTCCTGGATAGACTCCGTCATCTTCTCGGAATTGCGCAGCATATCCCGCCTTTTGGAAATCTCTTCATACTCGCCCGGAACCAGCTTAGCATTCTCAAGCTCGCGCACAGTATCGCTCAGGATCTCCTGCAGGCGCTCTTTCTCGTTCTCATCCATGCCGAGGCGGTCCAGCTCTTTCTGCAGGCCGCGGTAGCGGTCATAGGCCTCGCGGTAAGGATCCAGATCAAGTCCCGCGTATCTGTCCAGCGCTTCCAGGTGCTGTCTCTCGTCCAGCAGGCGCAGGCCGTCATTCTGCCCGTGCAGCTCCAGAAGCTGTTCCCCGAGCGTGCGAAGCTGCCCCGCCGTAACCGGAACGCCGGCCACGCGGCAGCTGCTCTTTCCGTCCGCCTGAATCCGGCGCTGGACGATCAGCTGATCGTCTTCACAGTCAATCTCGTTCTCGGTGAGCCAGTTCTCGGCAGCATCCCTGTCGAAGACAGCCGTCACCAGCCCCTTCTCGGCACCGGTGCGGATCAGATCCCTGCTGACACGGGCTCCCGTAACGGCAGCGATCGAATCGATGATGATACTCTTGCCCGCGCCCGTCTCGCCCGTCATGACGTTCAGCCCCGGGGTGAAGGCAATGTCTGCCTTCTCAATCACGGCAATGTTTTCAATTTGAATCTCTCTCAGCATAACTCTCTGCAGCCGCCTTCAGCTGCGCCTCCCGGCTTCAAAGCAGCTTTCGGATTTCTTCGTACAGTGCCTTTGCCGCATCGTTATCGCGCATGGCGATAAAGGCGGTGTCATCTCCGGCAATCGTCCCGACCATCCCTGCCAGCGACATACTGTCAAGCGCGCTGCAGGCAGCAGGCGCCAGCCCCGGCAGCGTGCGGATGATAAAAAGATTCTGCGCCAGATCGTAGGAGATCACGCTCTCCTTGAAAATCTTCCGCAGCCGAACCTGATGGTCGTCCATGCTCTTCCGTGCGGCAACATAACGGTAACCGCCTCCGGGAAGCGCCTCTTTTGTCAGGTTCATCTCCCGTATGTCACGGGAAAGTGTTGCCTGCGTCGTATGGATGCCCCGATCCTGAAGGGCTTTCATCAGCTGGTTCTGGGTGTCGATATTGCCTGAAGCGATAATCTCCAGAATCACTGCCTGTCGTGCGTTTTTCACCGGCGTCTCCTCCCGTTTCCTGCGCACCCGCGTTTTCTTATGCTTCTTTCTGTCCTGCTCATACCAGCTTCTCCAGCTGTTCATAGAAGCTGCGGCTGGAGAGCTCGATCATCCGCACAGTCTCTCCGGCTGTCTCGATCTCCAGCAGGTCACCGCTCTCGAGATCGACCACCGGGTACCCGTCAACCGCCAGATAGGCCCTCCGTCCCGTCAGCTTCTCTGTCAGAACCCTGACTTTGCGGTCCGGTGGGAGGACATAGGGCTTGGCCGTAAGCGTATGGGCGCAGATCGGCGTCAGCAGAATAGCCCTCGCGTCGGGCTCCACAATCGGGCCGCCGGCCGACATGGAATAACCCGTTGAGCCTGTTGGTGTCGCGATAATCAGACCGTCCCCGGAGAAGGAGAACATTTTATTCCCGTCAGCCCAGGCCGTTGGTGAAATGCACTCCCCATACCCGTGAATTACTACGTCGTTGAGAGCACAGTCGGAAATAATACTCTCACCTTCACGCAGAAGAGAGATACGCAGCATCATGCGTGTGCTGATCTTCGCGTCTTCCCGGAAGGCCTCCGGGATACGGTCGAGCTCGTCCGTCTCCAGCGCCGTCATAAAGCCCTTGGTTCCGAGGTTCACGCCGAGAATTGGAATCTGTGTCCCCAGAATCTGGCGCACGACTGCGAGGATGGTGCCGTCGCCGCCAAGTACGACAACATGGGTAAGCGCCGGCAGCACATCGTGTATATGGAAAAGCTCCACCGGGAGCTCTCCCTCCGTCATTTCCTCCGGATTTGCGAAAACCGGACATACACAGCTTTCGTACCCGAGGCTGGAGAGAATCTCCTTCACCCGAAAGGTCAGATTCAGTTCCGCATCGCGATACGGATTTGTACAGATTGCAATCATGTTTTCTCCTGATGGGCAGCGGCAACAACCGCATCGATATCCGGGTGGATGCTGCCTTCACTCTGCTGATTCAGATGGCAGAGAAACTCGATGTTTCCCTCCGGGCCGCGGATGGGTGAGTAGTCCAACCCCCTGACCGAATAGCCGCAATCTTCTGCGGCCTGCAGGCACTGTGCAATCACCTCGCGGTGCACAGCCTCATCGCGCACAACGCCCTTTTTCCCTACCTGCTCACGGCCGGCCTCAAACTGCGGTTTAATGAGGCAGATATAGTCAGCCCCGGGTTTCAGGAAGGGCCGCACCACTGGCAAAATCAGCCGAATGGAGATGAAGGAAACATCCATCACCGCAAGGTCAATCTG
>CADBNC010000148.1 GCA_902795885.1 Oscillospiraceae bacterium | reverse complement strand
GGTCAGCATGCTCTGCTCCATGATCATGCTGATCGACAACCCCCATCGGGATATCCCGCTGCTGGCGATTCTGCGCTCGCCGGCCTTCGCCTTTGATGAGGACAGTCTCAGCGCCATCCGTGCCGGGAGCCCGGAGACGGATTACTATACTGCACTGCAGTGTTCGGAAGACCCAAAAGCGGCCCGCTTCATGCAGACCCTGAAGGAACTGCGCTCCGAGGCGGCTGAGCTGGACCCGCCGCAGCTGGTCTCACGGATCATGGAGAGACTGAATCTCTACGCTCTCTGCAGCGCCATGGAGGATCCGGATACCCGGCTCGGGCATCTGACGGATTTGCAGATCCTGGCTGCAGAATTCCAAAAAACCGGGGAGAAGGGCGTCCATCGCTTTCTCCGCTGGCTGCTCTACAGACAGCGTCAGGCAATGGAACCGCAGCACGGGGAAGGCAATACCAATTCTGTCAGGATCCTGTCGGTCCACAGATCCAAGGGCCTCGAATTCCCGGTGGTGTTCTACTGCCGTCTTGCCAAGCCTTTTAACGTCCGGGATACGAATGAAGCCGTCCTGCTCCATCCGACGCTGGGCATCGGGGCGAAGCTGATCGATCCGGAGGAAAAAACAGAATACCCCACCGGTGCCCACGCGGCCATCGCGCAGAAGCTGCGCAGGGAGACACGCTCGGAGGAGATGCGGCTTTTGTATGTTGCCATGACGAGGGCAAAGGAGAAGCTCTATCTGACCGCCTGTATCCGAAAACCGGAGGAGAAAATCGAAAAGGCCGGCAGGATGACAGAGCGTGGGCCTGTCCCCGCCGCCTTCGCCGGCGCTGCCACAGCACCGGTGGACTGGCTTCTCCCCACGGCAGCTGTCGGGAAAGCTCTCGTGACCGAAATCCTGCAGGATACGGACGAAATGCCGGAGGACGCAGAGGAGAGGGAAGAGAGACACCCTGCGAAAAGCTACAAATGGCTCGGCTTTCTGGACAGTGCCCTTGGCTTTCGCTATCCGTGGGCTGACGCTGTGAACATCCCCTCAAAGCTTACGGCGACGGAGCTGAAGATGCGGGAGAGCTTTTATCCCGACCCGGACGCAGCACCGCTGTTCCGCACCAGATCCAGCAGCCTCCGTATGCCGGATCTGGACGCCGCGACTCTGACTGCCACAGAGGCCGGGACGCTGGTTCACCTGCTGATGCAGCAGATCGATTTTGGGAAAACCGGCAGCATCACGGATATCCAGGCGGAGATAGACCGCCTCCGGCAGCAGAAGTTCGTCACCACCGAGGAGGCGGCCGGCATCGACCCGGAAATTGTCCGCCGGTTTTTTGCCTCTGACACGGGAAAGAGAATCCTCGCTGCCGAAACCTGCCGGAGAGAGTTTCGCTTTTCGCTGCTGATGGATGCCGATGAGCTGCTGAAAAACGCCCCGCATGAGGAACAAATTCTCCTGCAGGGCAGCGTGGACTGCTTCTTTGAAGAAGAAAGCCCGGACGGAAGCCGGGAGCTTGTGGTTGTGGACTATAAGACAGACCACATCATGGGAGACGCGGCAATAAAGAAACGAGCTGAACACTATCGTGTTCAACTCGAGGCCTATGCCGCCGCCCTGACCAGAATAACAGGCCTGCGGGTGAAGGAGAAAATCCTGTATTTCCTGAACCCTGGCGTCAGTGTGTCGATATAAACTGTATGATAATCCCCGGAGCTTTTCGGCCCCGGGGATTTTACACGAATCTCAGCGGATATCAATATGCTCCCGCTCGCAGAGGTGAACCAGCTCCTGCCGCAGGGATGACCCCACCGGATAGTAATCCTCTTCCTTGACAAAGCAAGCGATAAAGAGGGAAATTACGCCGCTCTCCGGCAGCCCGACACTTCCAGCCAGTGAGCTTACGCCCCAGTAGAAGGGGCCGGACAGGATCTTTTCATTGCGCTCACCGATAAGGGGAAGCTCGCGGTCCAGAATCTCTTCCACACGGGTGATGGACTCGGTCGCCGCGATTCTCAGCTCAGTTGTGACCATGGAGTTGGCACGGGATTTGTTTGTGATATTCCGGATGTTGGAATTGCTGACGATACGGATGTCGCCGCCGCCGTTGATGAGCTTGGTGGAGCGTACACCGATTTCCATGACCGTCCCTCGGAAATCATCGATTTTGATGATGTCACCTACGCGGAACTGGTCCTCGAACAAGAAGAATATCCCGGCGAGGATGTCTGTCACCATGTCCTTTGCACCCATGGAAAGCACAAGGGCACCGACCCCGACCGAGGCCACAATGGTTCCGGGGGAGAAGCCAAGGAAGCTGAAGGAGAGATATACGACCGAGATGAGGATGCCGTACTGGATGACGCTGCCCAGCAGACGGCAGACGGTTTCCCCCTTGCGCCCGGTGAAGCTTGCGATCAGCTTCAGCAGGTTGCGGATAAGGAAAGAGAAAACAAAGACAGATGCCAGCAGGATCAGAATGCTGCAGATAGCGAACAGATTGAAGCCCCGCACCCAGTTTCCGTTAAGAATGAAGGAAAGAAGCTCGTCACCGCCCGCATCCCGGATGCTGGAGGCGCTGAGCGCGCGAAGGAGTGTTACAAGAAGCATCAGGAACATGGACAGGCGAAAAACAAGGCCGCTCCTGTTTTCCGGCGTCAGGGTATCCCAGTGGAAGAAATTGCGAAGCCAGAGGATCACGCTGCCGAATTTCCTTTTATGCAGAGCCTTTTCCGCTTCAGACCGGTCAGTGGCCGGATGAGGTATGGCGATATTGGCCTGCACCCATGTTTCGAAGTTGGCGTTGGTGTATCCCTTCATGATATACAGCAGAAGAATGAAATAGGCTGCGAGGTATATCAGCATTGCAACCACCGAGAAGAAGAACGCATGCCCGATGAAGCTGGAACTTTCCACACAGTAATAGCTGATCAGATCGCCCTGCCGGGAAGTCACGACGTAGCAATTGACGTTGGCCATTGTTGCGAAATCCGTATAGCCGTTCTGCAAGCTTGTCTCCGGCAGGCCGCACTCCGCAATGGTATAGCCGATCCAGGAGGGGTCGCTGGAATAGAGAATCTGTCCGCTGTCGGCGTCTGCGGCAAAGCAGAGACTGTCTGCCGGGGTCATCAGAGACAGCTGGACATTGAGCTCGGAATAGTTGTCCACGCGGTTTGTGGTACCAGATGGCACCGACATGAGCAGCGCCCCGTACAGCGTGCTACCGTCCTCCTGCGGGGCTATGGGCATCCGCACGCCGATCATCTGGGCCTTCCGGCCGGTGATGCCGTCGGTGCCTTCCTGCAGGGTCACGCTCGGTATGCCGTGGAGCAGGGCCTGAAGCTCCGCCGCACCCTCCAGTGGAAGCGTATCAAGCGTATAGCCGATATAGTCCCCGGAGCAGGCGGTTTCCCGGCCGTTTTGGTCAAAGAGCATGATATAGTCCACCTGCAGAATATCGCGGTATGCCTGCAGCATGTCCCGGGTGGCGGCCTCGGGGTACTCGCCGGCCAGCGAGGCGATGCGTTTGCCGTAATAATTATACCAGTCGGATTCTTCCTGAATCGCGTTTCCGCTGCGCGCCACTTCGGTTGCCTCCAGCTGGCTGAGGGTGATGTTCATGGTATCGCGGGCATCTTCCGTCTCCGACTGCATCAGCCCGAGTACTTCGAGGATCAGTGAGAAACAGAATATGACCACCATGCCCGTCAGACCCGCCGCGATGGCCCGCGACCGGACCCGGGCAGGGAAGTAGAGCTGCCGCTGTTCTTCCGTCAGCGTGTGGTCCCTTACATAATGCTGAAGCGAGAGCAGCCAGGTGTTCAGTGTCAGGAAAATCACCAGGACGGCAAGAAGAACCATCATAGCCCGAACGCTGCCCCGCACGGCCTCTGTCATGATCGGAGAGGCAACGACCATCACCCAGCCCCGGTTTGAAAGCTTCGCGTAGTTGCAGACAAATGGAGAGGAATCGAGCCAGACCAGGGTGGGCTGCTCCTGCAGCATTTCCTTTGTAAAGCCGATCCCGGAGGCGGTATCACAGTCGGGGAAGTAGGCCGACTGATACCAGAGTTCCAGATCTTCGCTCTCCTCGTTGATGATCAGCAGCGCTGCGTTGAGGGAGCGCTCAGCCGTCTCTATCGACTCCCGGTCCCTTACATAGAGAGATATATAGTCCTCATACTCTGCCATGGAGGTCCAGTCGACGTAATAGACATTCTTCCCGATGGTCCCAAAGCACAGGCCCACTTCCTGCTGCAAATATTCCGCCTCAGGGTCTTCGGTGTCCGGGTCGAGATCGGCCGCGGCATTCTGAAGCTCGGCGAAATGGTTGAAGCCGGTCGCCCGATGGAGCCCGTCATACAGCGTCTGGAGCGAGATAGTCGGATAGCTTCCCGGCTCCATATCGGGATAGATGATCCTGCCGTTTTTCACTTCGACCACCATGCCGTCTTCAAAGGCCCTGGGGCCTGTATATCCTTCATCCGTCATAAAGGACGAAAGTGCCGTCGTAATCAGCTCGATATTGCGCTGGGAGTTCTGCAGGAACCAGTACTCCGAGGAAGTTGTCATCTCCTGGTTGCTCTCCAGCAGCTGCTCCATGGAGTCCATCTTCAGCTCGTTAAGTGTAAGCTCCCGGTTGATGGCAATATTCAGGCCCAGTGCGATGAACAGGACTGCCATCGGAATGATCAGGAGAAGCGTAAGCCAGATAAGGCCCGCGCGCTTTTTCTTTTTCTGGATATTGACGCTCTTTGTATCTTCCATGGTCCTTCTCCCTGCATGGACTGGCCCCAAAAGGCTCTCAACCGGTCGCATCATCAGGCGTCTCTGCCTGCTTGCGATGAAAACATTATAGCAGAAAAGCAAAAAGGCATCAACCGATAATTGCCCCTGAAAAAGAGCAGAAAAAAGACCCGGCATGATCGTGCCCGGCCAGGTGAAGCCGTCCTGTAAAAGAGAACAGACAGGACGGGGGAGAATACCAAAAACATACATAAAACACAAAAAAAGAAGTAAGCCCTGACTGCAGCATAAAACGCTCAACACAATCAGGGCTTACTTCTCTGAATTCTTAATATCTAACATCGTTTAACCT
>CADBNC010000147.1 GCA_902795885.1 Oscillospiraceae bacterium | reverse complement strand
CGGGCGATGCTTTGCCGGAAGCATGGAGGAAAAACGCTGCTGAAGGGTATCCAGATCCGCATCCTGAAAACTGCCGCATAGAGAGATGAGTACCCGGTCGGGGGTGTACTCCCTTTCCTTGAAAGCGCGAAGGGAGGATCCTGTCATGCCTTTGAGCGCGGAAGAATTGCCCAGCACAGGCTTTCCCAGCGAACCGGGAAACGTCTTTGCCATGAGCTGCTCCACCACCAGATCCTCCGGCGTATCGCGGTACATATCGATTTCCTCGAGTACGACGCCGCGCTCACTTATGACCTCGCCTTCCTCAAAAAGGGAATCGAAAAACATCTCCGTGAGGATATCGGAGGCCTCGTGCAGGTGAGTATCGAGCACTCTGGCGTAAAAACAGGTGCTCTCCCGCGTGGTGAAGGCGTTGATTTGCCCGCCGATGGCGTCCATCCGACCGGCCAACTGCGCGGCGGTGCTGTGAGATGTGCCCTTAAAGAGCATATGTTCAATGAAGTGGGCGCTGCCTTCTTCGCCGCGGTGCTCGAAGCGGGAGCCAACACCGACCCAGATGCCGACGGCTGCGCTGCGAACGCCGCTCATACGCTCATAAGCCAAACGTACCCCATTGGGAAGTGTTATGATCTCGTACATATTTCCTCCATAAAAGCGGCGGGAGTAGTATCTCCCGCCGCGGAACCTTTATGCTCTGGGGATCACTTGGAGGAATGAGGGCCGTCCTCACCCCGCTCTTTGAGTGCGTCCTTGCGGCTCAGGTCGATGCCGCGGGGCCCGATGTTTATGACCTTGACCCAGGTGTAATCACCGATGTTGAGCACGTCTTCCACCTTTTCGGTGCGCTTGAACTCCAGATCCTTGATCTTGACAAGCCCGTCCTTGCCGGGGGCCAGCTCGACCCAGGCGCCGAAATCGGAGCGTATATTGCTGACCTTGCCGTAGTAAAGGGCACCGACCTCGGGCTCAAAGACGATGTTCTCGATGATCTGGCGAGCCGCACGGCAGGCTTCGATATCCTCCGAGGCAATGTAAATGTTGCCGTCGTCGTTGATGTCGATCTTCGTGCCGGTGTCGGCGGTGATCTTTTGGATGACTTTGCCGCCGGAGCCGATGACCTCGCGGATTTTGTCGGGGTTGATCTTGATGTTGATCATCTTGGGAGCGGTCTTGGCAAGCTCCTTGCGGGGTTCGCCCAGCGCGGGGAGCATGACCTCGTCCAGGATCTGGAAGCGGGCTTCCTTCGTCATGGCGAAGGCCTGCTTGACGATCTCGTGCTTCAGACCGTCGTTCTTCAGATCCATCTGGATGGCGGTAATGCCCTGCTTGGTGCCGGCGACCTTGAAGTCCATTTCACCGTGGAAGTCCTCCACGCCCTGGATGTCGATAAAGGTGGTGAAATCATCGCCGTCCTGAATCAGACCGCAGCTGATGCCGGCCACAGGGGCCTTGATGGGCACACCGGCATCCATCAGTGCCATAGTCGTTCCGCAGACGGAACCCTGGGAGGTGGAGCCGTTGGAGGAGAGAACTTCGCTGACCACGCGGATCGTGTAGGGGAAGTCTTCCACAGAGGGTATCACGCACTGCAGGGCCTTTTCCACCAGCGCACCGTGGCCGTACTCCCGGCGTCCGGTGCTGCGGGCGGCACGGGCCTCACCGGTGGAGTAGGAGGGCATATTGTAGTGGTGCATAAAACGCTTCTCGGTCTCGTCCCAGATCGTATCGAGCTTCTGGGCCGCGGAGAGCGTATTGAGCGTAGCGATCGAGAGCACCTGGGTCTGGCCGCGGGTAAAAAGCGCGGAGCCGTGCACACATGGCAGAACACCGACCTCGGTACCAAGGGGACGGATCTCGTTCATGGCGCGGCCGTCCACGCGTTTACCGGCGAGCAGCCACTTCTTGACGACCTTCTTCTGCAGCTTGTAGAGGATCTCGTCCATATACTGCATGATCTCGGGGTGATCGGCCTCATACTTCTCCTGCATGGCGGTGACCCACTCGTTCACGCGGGATTCGCGCACGTTCTTGTCGTCGGTGTCCATGCAGTATTCCATGCCTTCAAACTCGTTTTCCACGAGCTTTTCAAAGAGTTCCTCATCGAACGCGGCGTGCTCGTAGCTGAACTTGGGCTTTCCGATCTCAGCGACCATGCGGTCGATCAGGTCGAGCATGGGCTGGATCTTCTCATGGGCCTGTACGATACCCTCGTACATCACCTCGTCGGGCACCTCGTCGGCCTCAGACTCGATCATGATGATTTTCTTGTGAGAGGCGGCGATGGTGGTGGTCATGCGATTGGTGGCCTTCTCGGCAGCGGTAGGGTTGAAGAGATACTTCTCCCCATCCCAGCCCAGTACGATACCGGCAATGGGGCCGTTGAAAGGAATGTCGGAGATGGACACGGCGGCGGCCGCACCGATCATGGCCGTGATCTCGGGAGAGCAGTCACGGTCAACCGCGAGCACCTCGCAGGCGATGACCACGTCGTTGCGCAGATCGGAGGGGAACAGGGGGCGCATCGGACGGTCGATCAGACGGCTGGCCAGCACGGCGTTGAGAGAGGGGCGGCCTTCACGGCGGTTGAAGCTGCCGGGGATACGGCCCACAGCGTAGAGCTTCTCGTTGAAGTCTACGGCGAGAGGGAAGTAGTCGATGCCGTCCTTGGGACGGGCGGAAGCGGTGGCGGTCACAAGCACGCGCGTGTCGCCGTAGCCGACCAGCACGGCGGCGTTGCACAGCTCCGCCATTTTGCCAACTTCCATGAAGAAGGGGCGGCCGCAGTAATCCATTTCATACCGCTTGAAGTTGGGGAATTCCTTGTGTTTGATGATCATTCTTTCTTGACTCCTTTTCACACATACACTTTTTCTAAATGCGACAGAAAAAACGGAGGGACATATTCACTTGTCCCTCCGTTAAAACCTTCATTACCTTCGGCGTGGCGTCCGGAACTTACTTACGGATGCCGAGTTTTGCAATGATCGCGCGGTAACGCTCGATGTCCTTGCGATAGAGATAATCCAGCAGACGGCGGCGCTTGCCGACCATCTTATACATGCCCAGACGGCTGTGGTCATCCTTGGGATGCTTCTTCAGGTGCTCCGTCAGCTGACGGATGCGCTCGGTGAGGATGGCGATCTGGACTTCCGGAGAACCGGTGTCGCTCTCGTGGGTCTTGTTGTTCTCGATAACAACGCTCTTCTGGTCTTTGGTGATCATTAACAATCGATCCTTTCTGTTATTTCGCATTCCGTCCGGCCAGGTCACGGCTGAAAGGAGGCCAGTAACTGGGCACGGCGGTCAAACGCTTGTATATATTATCACAGCGAAAATGGTTTGTAAAGCATTATTTTCTTTCATTCTGGGCGTATTTTTGAGGGATCAGGATCAGGAAACGGATCGTATCCGGCGATTCCGAGAGCCGGTATTCAATATCCGGCATATGCGCGCGCAAATGCTCCAGCTCCCGGAGAAGAGGGCCAAAAACCATGTCATCTGCCGGGCTTGCGCCGGCACTTTTCAGTTCGTCGATATAGCTTTCTGTCTGTGCCACGTTCATGCCAAATCTGTGGATGGCCTCCAGAGCGCGGAGCTGCTTGTCCTCCGT
>CADBNC010000146.1 GCA_902795885.1 Oscillospiraceae bacterium | reverse complement strand
GTGGAAATGGATCCGACATCAATTCCCAAAAAAGCATCTTCCCGCTTCATATGGCAGTTTCCTTTCTCATTTCAATCATGTCATAGAAGGCTTCCAGCCTTGTCATAAGGCCCACGTCGCTGGTCTGCGAATCATAGGTCAGATAGAGCACCGGGATTTTGTAATCCTGCGAGAGGTTTGCAAGAACCGGCATGATATCCACCTCCGGCGTGCAGTTGGCGGATTTGATGTGGATGATCCCGTCAAATCCCATCTGTGCAAAGGTCTGCGCCTGCCAGATATCGGTGGTGGAATTGGCGCCCATGGAATAGACGCTGCGGTCCCGGATCTGGGCCTGATGGGCTTTCCCTCCCGGGCGCAGCATGCTGTTGGTAATGTTCATCAGGCGGTGAACCTCCACGCCCATATCCGCAAGCTTTTGCTCCACCTCCAGATTGGAAAACGCGTCCATGACCGTATAGAACTCGCCCACGATCCCCACACGGACGGGATAGGCGGGCTTGACCAGGGTCACCCTGGAAAAGGCCCTGCGCGCGTCCCGGTAGCCGCGTTCGATGTCGGCCAGACTGCCAGCGGCATACATATCGTCCAGAAACCGCTGATAGATCCGCGGATAGCTGTGTCCGGGGTCAAACCCGCAGTCCTGATAATAGCGGGCGGTAATATCGTCCAGATGATCCACCATAATGGCGGCGTCCGCGAAGGCTTTGGTCAGCTTTGCCATATTCACATGGGGGTTCACGGCTTTTGCCGCCCGCAGCAGGTTCTTTTTCTCCCCGGTGTTGAATTCCGAAAGATTGATGAATTCGAAATCAAAGCCCATGTCCCGGAGAATCTGTTCCTGCAGCTCGCCGTAGTAGTTCAGCCTGCAGATCCCGTAAACCATGAGGATCGTGTCCGCGCCTGCCTCCAGCGCCTCGATCATGCTGCCCAGCGTGGTTTTGAACGGCGTGCATACGAAATCCGGGCTGTTTTTGGCTCCGAGCTCCTCGGTTCTCTTTGTAAGCGGCGGCGGCAGAATGCAGGTCGCTTCAAATCCCTGTTCCACGACATACTTCATGGCGCAGTTATACTCCGCGTACCGCGGGATCGCGATTTTTCTGTTCTGGATCATACCTCTTCCCCCTTCCGGAACTGAATGATATCCAGGAAGCTCTCCAGTCTTGTCTCCACCCCGGCTGTGCCCGTCTGCGCGTCGAGGACAAGATTCATCAGCGGGATATCCTTCAGCCTTCTGGTCAGAAGCTCATTTGTCATGGAATCCGGGCCGCAGGGGAAGGCGCTGACCAGGATAATGCCGTCCGCCTTCTGCTTCCAGAGAACCGTGCTTCCGATCAGCTCTTCGTTCATGATCCACCGGCAGGTGGGAGAGAATCCCGTGCAGGCTTTCCTCGCCTTCACGCGGTCCATCCGGTCGGCGCGCAGGCAGGTTGCCCCGTTTTCCTCCAGCCAGCCGATAATGGGCTTCTGCAGATAGGGGTCGGAGAGAATATAGCTGTGTCCGACGAGAAGGATCTTCCTTCCGGGCTTCGCCGCAAGGGCCTCCTGCTCCTTTGCCCAGAGCTTCTGCTGCCGCTGGTCGGCCTTCCATGCCCTGGCATACGCGTTTTTGCTCTCCCGGGCGGAGAAGCCCAGCTCTCTGCCCAGGGATACAAACGCCGTCTCCTCGGAGCTTTTCTCCTTCTCGTCGATGTTGCAGCTGATAAAGCGCTGGGGGGTGTTCCGAAACACATTGCGGGTCTGGTCAAACAGGCCCTCAAAGCGCGTGCAGAAAACAGCGTTGTGGTTCAGGCTGCTGTAGCGCGGGATGAAGACCGCATCGCATTTCCCCAGGAGCGCGTTCACATGCCCCATGAAGATCTTCGCGCTGAGGCAGGATTCGTCAACGGCGATGCTGCTTCCGGATTCCAGCAGCTCCCGCGTCGTGGGAGGACTGATCACAACCGGAACCTGCAGCTCTTCGAAAAAAGCCTTCCATAAAACACCATACCGGTAATAAAGCATTGCCCGCGGAATCCCAATGGTGATCGCGGATTTCTGATCCATTTTCTTCACATTCCTTTCTTTTGCTCCGGCAGTATACGTGCCGATTCTAAACTGAAAAGAAAGTCCCGCAAAAAAATATTTCTTATTTGTTTAGCTTCCGTTTATCTTCCGGTGATATTCTCTTCGCGCAGCAGAGGACAGGCTGGTTTCCCCGTGCGGGGCCGCATGCCTCTGCGTTTGAACGGACAGAAAAGGAAGGATTCCATATCCCATGAAAAAACAACGCGTTGATTACAGCGGCTTTTCCCTGCGGCGCCTGAACGAGCCGCGCTTTGCCCACGCGAAGCTGCTTGTCGGCTGGCTGGTGTATTTTGCACTCTATTTTATTACCGAGAACCTGATTCCTCTGGATCACTGTCATGTGATCCACGGCTTTCTGGACGATGTGATCCCCTTCCGGGAGGGCTTTGTCGTCTTCTATGTCGGGTGGTTTGTGCTGGTGGCGGGTTCTCTGGCCTATACCTTCTTCTACGATGTGGAGAGCTTCAAAAGGCTCCAGATCTTTCTGATGATCACGCAGGCTCTCGCCATGCTCTGCTATATTGTATATCCCAGTGTGCAGGATCTTCGCCCGGCGTTCTTTCCCCGGCAGAATTTCTTCACCTGGATTCTGGGCATCATCTATGCCTTTGACACGCCGACCGGGGTCTGCCCCTCGCTGCATGTGGCCTATTCGCTGGGGATTCTCTCCGTCGCCCTGAAGGACCGGGATCTGAACCCGTGGTTCAAGGCCGCCCTTGGCGTTTTTGTGCTGATGGTGTGCATGGCCGTCTGCTTCGTAAAGCAGCACTCCTCCATTGATGTCGTGGCCGCTCTGCCGGTCTGCCTGATTGCGGAGCTCGCCGTATACGGCCGGGACTACTGGAAGCCGCGCTGGAACCGCCTGTTCCTGCGTCCGAAGAAGAAAATCGCGTAGGAGGCGTCCGGATGAAACCGTGGCATGAAACGGCGCTTTCCCGTGCCCGGCAGTGGATCGGGAACCGGAAAAAGTACCGTTACTTCCGCTGCAAAAACTGCAAAACCTCCCTGCGGGTACCGCGCGGGAAGGGCATCATCCGCGTCCACTGCCCCCGGTGCGACCACGAGCTCACCGCGAAGACCTGACCCGCAGATTCTGGTAGCCTGAATACAAAGATTGTGCTATAATGACAGCTGCTCCGAAACCATACCGGAGCAGAAAAGAGGGTATCCTTATGCAGGAAGTCAAACATCCAAAAAAACCGCTGACATATTACTATGTCATCGTGGCTCTGGTAATTTTGCTCTTCAACGCCCTGATCGCTCCGCAGATCACCAAAAAGGTCGTCACGGACGTGGATTACGGCACGTTCATGACCATGACGGAGAATCACGAGATCGGCAAGGTGCAGATCCAGAGCAACCAGATCATCTTCACCAATAAAGAAGGAAGCCAGATCTTCCGCACCGGCGTCATGGACGATCCGGGTCTGGTCGAGAGGCTGCACGCGGCCGATGTGGAATTCACCAGCGAGATCATCGAAGAGACCTCTCCCCTGGTGACCCTGCTTCTCTCCTGGCTGCTGCCGATCGGCGTGTTTATTCTTCTTGGCCAGTTCATGTCCAAGAAGATGATGGACAAGGCCGGCGGCGGCCCGGGTTCCCTGATGTTCAACATGGGCGGCTCCAACGCCAGGGTCTATGTCAAATCCTCCGACGGCATCCGCTTCAGCGACGTGGAGGGCGTGGACGAGGCCGAGGAGAACCTGCAGGAGATTGTGGAATATCTGGAGAACCCCGAAAAATACCGGGAGATCGGCGCCTCCATGCCCAAGGGCGTGCTGCTGGTCGGCCCTCCGGGAACCGGCAAGACGATGCTGGCCAAGGCCGTAGCCGGCGAAGCCAACGTCCCGTTCTTCTCCATGTCCGGCTCCGAGTTTGTCGAGATGTTTGTCGGCATGGGCGCCTCCAAGGTGCGTGACCTGTTCCGTCAGGCGAAGGAGAAAGCCCCCTGCATCGTCTTCATCGATGAGATTGACGCCATCGGCCAGAAGCGCAGCGGAGGCAGCCGGATTGGCGGAAACGACGAGCGCGAGCAGACGCTCAACCAGCTGCTGACCGAGATGGACGGCTTTGACGCCAGCAACGGGGTCATCATTCTCGCCGCCACCAACCGGCCGGAATCCCTTGACCCGGCCCTGACGAGACCCGGCCGCTTCGACCGCCGCGTCC
>CADBNC010000145.1 GCA_902795885.1 Oscillospiraceae bacterium | reverse complement strand
GGTGGAAAACAAACAGATAGGGATTGATGTCTTCAATATGGTTCATCGTGATGCTCAGGAACACCACACATGAGAAATATGCCATGTCGCGGATTCCAAGGAGGACGGTGGAATAGAGCACAAGGGCTGTGATCAGGCTGATAACCAGATAATACAGCATCTCGTCCGGGATGGCGGTCTTCCGGATATGCAGGGCGACCAGCAGCGTCAGAAGCCCCCAGGCTGCCCCCACAAAGGTGCCGACCACACGCCGCTGGGCAACGGGCTTCATGCTGCGGGTATACTGCTGGATACACTGCAGTGCGGCGATCACCGAATAAAAAGGCATGCCCTGCCTGCCCCGCAGCGCATAGACCACGAAGCAGAGCAGGGTTGCCGCAAGAGAACGCAGGATCCGCTGCCCCGGCAGAGGGATTTTTGCTTTTCGTCTTTCCTCTTTCACTGAGAGCATCGCGAGGCCGCCTTACGTGACTTCCACGATGCCGTTATCCTTCACGGTAACGGTCATGCCGGACTGGACGTATTCCAGGAACTCGCTGCCGAGGCTGTCTACCACGGGCATCACAGCATCCGTCCACACATCGCCGAGAATGGCGCCGGAGGCAGCCAGAGAATCGATCGGCTTGGAGAAAAGCATGCAGGCCGGCTGCTTTCCAAGAGCGCAGACCGTGAAGAGAACCATGCCCCCGGTGGTCGAGCCGATGGTCTGCGGCAGGCAGAGGGCCTTGCCCATCATGGGCTTTTTATAGATTTCGGGGTTGTTCTGGTCGCCGCACTGCACCTCGGTGTCCTTGCCGAGGGCCTTCAGATCGCCGAACTGCAGGGCCATCTGATAGCTGGCCAGGGTGTTGAAGCCGCCGTGGCTGACCAGAGCCTCCGCCGAGGCGGTGCCGGGCACGATCACCCTTCCCTGAAAAGTCTTCATTTTGCACCTCCTGTGATGATATCCAGAATCTCGGCATCGGTACAGTATTTTGCGCTGGTGTAGGTGCGCAGCTTGTTGGAGCTGGTGAGGACAGCCTTGGACTTGCAGAGCGGGTTGTTCATATACATCAGCGGACAGATATAGCTGACCACCACACCGGCCTTCTTCAGCGGCCAGGCATAGATGCTCTGGTTAAACTCCTCAATGACGGGGACAGGCGCCGTAAACACCGTAGGTACGGCGACCTTTTTGCGGCCGTTCTGCTCCAGTCCCTTCAGCACCGCGCGGGACCAGTCCGTCAGCTGCTGCAGCGTCAGGTGCGGGCAGCCGATAAAGGCAAGCTGGGGTTTGGCATCGGGGTTCTTCCAGATGACCGGATAATTGCGGTAGACGCGCTCGAGCTCGGCATCGTCGATCACATAGACCTGCGCGTTCTCCCGGATCAGGCTCTCGCCCAGGTCCTTCGCCTCGGGGGTCAGACCCTCGATGTGATACAGACCCACAGCGCCGTTGGAGGCCGTCGCCGCACCGAAGTCCTTCAGATAGGCCTTCGCGTTATCGTCCAGCTCGGTCCCGAGCCACTGCTCCATGCCCTTCACATAGGGCACCTCTTCCATCACCTTCATCCCGATGGCCGAGCCGAGCAGCTGTGCCTCGGGCTTTTTGGTGCACTTTACTTCCACGATCCAGTCGGCCTTGCGGCCTTCATCCGTCAGCAGGCCGAATTCGGGCACGAAGCCCGCGATGCTGCCCATCATCTCCAGAATGCCGGAGTTGCGGTTGCAGCGCGCCCCGAGGACCGAGTTGGCGTACACCACGGCCGAGCTCTCCGCCCACGAGAGGACATCGCCCCTCTGCGGGATGTTGCCCACCTGGTCGAGATAGCATGCGCAGGTATAGTCCTCGTCCTTCGTGATGCCCAGCTTCTTCAGCTGCTCTTCATAGCGCTCCTGCCGGCTGTACATGAACTTTTTGAACACCAGGTCATCCAGCGGGCTGGAGGGAACCTTCGGATCCAGAGGCCTCGGATCGGCGGTGAACTTCTGCTCCGACAGAAGGTTGGCGGACAGAATCTCGTCATACAGGTCATAGACCGGGTCCATCACGCCCAGGCCGAAGCTGATGACGGTGTGGCCATATTTGCTGGTGACGGGCACCATGCGCTCAGCGCCGAAGGCATCGCCGTACATCACCAGGGTCTTGACAATTTTGGCCATGACCTCGCCGCGGCTGCCATCCAGCAACCGCTGCTGTTCTTCTGTTAATTTCACGCAATCACTCTCCTTGCTTGATCGGTTTGGCGGGTTGACAACAACTGCCTTTACTATACCACAGATGCCCGGTTCAAACAAGAATACCGGAAAAACAAAGTTGAAAATCATACGGCAAAATGCTATGATGCACGCACGATTAAAAGAAGATGGAGGGCGGCGGAATGGACGCAGAACGGGAAGCACAGGGACAGGTTATCCTCACCGACAATATCGAGAGAAAAGCGGACGGCAGGCTCTTCTTCGCGGGACACAGCGTCCCGGACCTGGCGGAGCAGTACGGCACGCCCCTCTATCTGATGGACGAGCAGCGCCTGCGCGCAAACTGCCGCATGTATACCCGCACCTTCCGCGAGTGCTTCGGCGGGCGTGCCCTGCCGCTGTATGCGGGCAAGGCGGCCTCCTTCCGGCAGATCTACCGCATCGCGGATGAAGAGGGCATGGGCGTTGACGCCGTCTCCCCGGGCGAGATTCATACCGCCCTGAGCGTGGGCTTCCCGGCGGAGAAGATTTTTTTCCACGGCGACGGCAAGACCGATGCCGATATCCGCTTCGCCCTGGATCATCAGGTCGGCTATTTCATCGTGGACAACCCCGACGAGCTGGAGCAGCTCGCCCTCGAGGCGGCCTCCCGGGGCCTTCGACAGAAGGTGCTGCTGCGCGTGACGCCTGGCATCGACCCCCACACCTACAAGGCCATCAACACCGGCACCGTGGATGTCAAGTTCGGCGTCCCGCTGGAGACCGGCCAGGCCTTCGCCTTCGTGCGGCGCGCGCTGGAGCTTCCGGGCCTGGAGGTGCGCGGGCTGCACTGCCACGTGGGATCCGAGGTCTTCGACGAGAGCGTCTTCGAGGACACCATCGATGTGATGACGGCCTTCATGGCCGAGGTTCAGCAGAAGCTGGGCTTCGTGACGGATATGCTGAACGTGGGCGGAGGATATGGCGTGCGCTATCTGGAAACAGACCGCTCTATCGATATCCCCGCGCGCATCCGCCAGGTGGCCGGGCACCTGAAGGAGCGCACCGAATCCCTGGGGCTGCCGCTGCCATACTTCATGATGGAGCCGGGGCGCAGCATCGTGGCGGACGCGGGCATGACGGTCTATACCGTCAGCAGTGTCAAGCGCATCCCGGGGTATAAATACTATGTGGTGATCGACGGCGGCATGTCCGATAATCCCCGCTACCCCCTCTATCAGGCGCCGTATACCGTGCTGCACGCGGACCGGGAGGCACCCTTCTATGCGGTGTATGATCTTGCCGGGCGCTGCTGCGAGAGCGGCGATATCATCCAGCCCATGGTGCGCCTGCCCGCGGATACGAAGCGCGGCGACCATATCGCGGTCTGCACAACCGGGGCCTATAACTATTCCATGGCTTCCAACTATAACCGCCTTGGCCGCCCTCCTGTTGTGATGCTGACCCCCGAGGGGAGCTATGTGGCCGTGCGGCGTGAAACGCTGGACGACCTGATCGCCCTCGACTGCTGAGAGAGGCTGAGCCATGACCATGGACATCACATTGAACAGAGACCGGGAGCAGAGCCTGAACCCGAGCCTGACCCGGAACATGGAGCTGCTTCGCGGCGAAATTCTGGAAAACCTCGCCGCCCTGCCCGGAAAGGCAGGCCTGGTCTTCCGCCCGCTGGAGGGCGAAGGCGCCTTCGAATACAACGGGGACGCGCTCTTTGAATCGGCCAGCGTCATCAAGCTGCCCGTCTATGCTGTGGTGATGAAGCTCGCCGCCGAAGGGAAGCTGGATCTGGGCGAGAAGCTTCTCTGCCGGGAGGAGGACAAGCTGCCCTCCTGCGGGGCGCTGCAGCACTTCACGGGAGAGTTCCCGGTGGATCTGCGCACGCTCTGCGCGCTGATGATCACCATCTCGGACAATACTGCGACGAACCTGATTCTCCGGCGCTTCGGGCTGGATTATCTGAACGGCCAGTTCCGTGAGCTCGGCATGGAGAAAACCCGCCTCGAGCGCCTCCTCTTTGACGCGGAAGCCTCTTCCCGAGGGCTGGAGAACCGCATCTGCCTCAATGAGATCGCGGACCTGCTTGAGCGTGTTGCGCGGGGCAGCTTTGTCTCACCGGAGGTCAGCCGCGAGATGGAGAATCTTCTGCGAAAGCAGCAGATCAGGCACAAGATCCCGGGCTGCCTCCCCCAGGGGACCGCTGTTGCCCACAAGACGGGGGATGATACCGGCATCACAAACGATGTGGGCATCGTCTTTGCCAAAAGGCCCTTCGTGCTGTGCTTCGCCTCCAACAAAACAGACGTACCGGAGGCAAACCGCTTCCTCCGCGGGACGGCCCTGAAGCTCTTCGAAGCCTGCTCGGTCTGACCCGTAAAACGCTGCCGGCAGCGCCTGTTCACCTGCCCGGGATGCAGCCGGAAAAAATGAACAAATTTTAAAAACTGTTATGACATTTTTGAGCAATTTGTCATAACAGTTTTCGGATAATACGGATTGACAATTCTTTTGCAAATTTATAAACTGAATACAGCAAATTGCACGAAAAATGACCATAATTAGCATTATTTAACCGCAATTTGACGGTTAAAGACAGCAAGGGAGGAAAAAATGGCAGTCAGACAAAACCTGATCCAACTGTGCGAAAAGATCAATGACGGGCATTATAAAATCACCCCGGACTGCGCCGAGTACAAGGTGTTCGAAAAGTGGATCACCGATGAGCAGATCACCGTGATGCTGGCTCTCAAGAGCATGAAGCCGTCCTTTATCCCGATGATCGCGAAAAAGGCGAACATGTCCTATGCGCGGACGAAGGAAGTTCTCCATGAGCTGACGGATATCGGCCTCGTGGTGCAGGTTCTGGTGAAGAAGATCGGTCTCGAGATTTATCTTCTGCCCCCTTACACCCCGGGCGTGTTTGAATTCCTGCTCATCAACGAGAAGTTCTGCATCGCCCACCCCGAGATCGCCTATGCGTTCCACCAGCACGCCACCACCAGCCAGATCGAGCACGCCCCCAACACCCCCATGGGCGCCGGCATCATGCGCGTCATCCCGGTGGAGAGCGCCATCCCCGCCGGTACCGAGCAGATCGACAACGAGTGCGTCAGCAAGTATCTGGAGGATAACGAAGGCCATCTGAGCGTTACGCCCTGCCAGTGCCGCCGTGTGCGCCGCATGATGGGCGAGGGCAGCGGCGATCTGGACGAGGGCCTGTGCATCTTCATGGGCCACGTGGGCGACATGTTC
>CADBNC010000144.1 GCA_902795885.1 Oscillospiraceae bacterium | reverse complement strand
TGTCAAGGAGGTCTTTCCCAAGGTCGAGAAGGAATTCGAGGAGATCTTCGGGCGCAGCTACGGCGGCATGGTCGAGGAATACAAGACCGAGGACGCCGAGTACCTTCTGATGACCAACGGCTCCGCCTCCGGCATGGCGAAAAACGTCATCGATGCGGCGCGCGAAGCCGGCATCAAGATCGGTCTCGCCCGTATCCGCATGTTCCGCCCCTACCCGCGGGAGGAGGTCGTGCGCATTTTCCGCGGCAAGAAGGCCGTCGGCGTTATCGACCGGAGCATCTGCCTCGGCTGGAATTGCGGCCATCTGTTCCAGGAGGCCCGCGCCGCCATCGCCTGTGAGGCGGACATGCCGAAGATGCTCTCGTTTATTGACGGCATCTCCACCATGGACATCACCCGTGAACATATTGAGCTGGCGGTCGGCATGACGGTGGCAGCCGGAAACGGCGAGCCCGTCCAGGAGACCAACTGGCTCAGCTGGGAATGATAGAGGGGAGGAACAGGAATATGGAAAACGAGAAGAAAGCGCCCATGATCTCTCCGGGCCTGCCGATGTGCGCAGGCTGCGGGATGGAGCTTGTCATCCGCGTCTTGTATGAGGAACTGAAAGACGACGACTTTATCTCCTTCGGCGGCCCCGGCTGCGCCCTGCTGACCACCAAGGTCTCCGTGCCCTGCTACGGCACGCTCTTCACCAACATGGCGCCCTCCGCCTCCGGCGTGTCCCGCGAGCTGAGACGTCAGGGGAAAGACACCGTCTGCCTCTGCATCGGCGGCGACGGCATGTTCTCCGACATCGCCTTCGGCAACCTCTCCGCGGCGGCCGAGCGCGGCGAGCATCTGCTGGTAGTCTGCTATGACAACGAGGCCTACATGAACACCGGCATCCAGCGCTCCAGCCGCACGCCCGAGGGCGCCTGGACCAACACCACGCCGACCGGCCCGAAAGGCTTCGGCAAAAAGCAGCAGCAGAAACCCTTCTCCCTGCTCCTAGCCGAGCACAACGTGGCATATACCGCCACCTGCTCTCCGGCGCATATGCAGGACTTCCGCAAAAAGATCCGCGCCGCACGCGAAGCTGCGCGCGAGGGCTTTGCCTTCCTGCACGTGCTGGCTCCCTGCCCCACCGGCTGGAAGAGCAAGCCGGAGCTGATCATCCGCCAGTGCCGTGACGCTGTCAACACCAACTACTTCCCGCTTTGGGAGGCACGTTACGGCCAGTTCCGGATCACCGTCAAGGTCAAGGATCCCAAGCCGGTCACGGAATTTCTGCAGACGCAGAAGCGCTTCTCACATCTGACTGAGGATCAGGTCCGCCAACTGCAGGAAGATGTGGACGCGAATTTTGAGCACCTTCTGAAACTGTGTTAATCATACAAATCATTCAACCAGGAAAGGACGTAGAGAAATGAAAAACAAAGTTGGGCTTTTGTATAAGCCGGGCAAAATCGTACTCATTCTCCTGGCAACCATTCTGATGTTCGGTTCCCGTTACGTCGCAATCCCCAATCTTTCGGACTCCGGCGCACAGATCCTCGGTATTCTGATCGGCGGCATGATCCTGTGGCTCTCCATGGGCGTCGGCTGGACCAGCCTCTATGTTATGTTTGCGCTTTCGACAGTCCCCATCGTCGGCGCGGCAAAGGTTTATCAGACGGGCATCGGCAACGCCACGACCGTCCTGATGCTCTTCTGCTACATGCTGGCTGCGTGCCTGACGAAAAGCGGATTTGCAAGAAGGATCGCGATCTCCCTGATGACAAACAAAGCGTCGAGGAAGAGCCCCTGGAATACGGTGCTGTTCTTCTTCATCGCCTGCTTTGTCCTCGGCCTGTTCCTGCCCTCCTCCGGCTCGATCCTTGTTACCCTGCCCATCATGGACGCCATCCTGCAGGAGGTCAAGTACAGCAAGGAGAAGAAGCCCGCCATCGGCGCCATGATGACGCTCGGCGCCATTGTCGGCGGTCAGCTCGGCAACGGCTCCACCCCCATTTCTCATGCCATCTCCATCCAGGGCCTCGGCCTCTTCACCACCTATACCGGCGGTGAGATCCCGTTCTTCACCTTCTGCATAGTCCTGATCCCGACCGTGACGATCTGCCTGATCGTCTACTGGCTGATCGCGAAATACCTCTGGCATCCCGACGTGTCGCAGCTGGCCAACACGGACTATGACGCGCTGAAGGCCTCCATCGGCCCGCTGAGCCAGCGTGAGCGGTGGTCTGCCACCATCTATGTCTGCGTGATCATCCTCTGGGTCCTGCCCGGCATCATGAAGTATGTCTCTCCGAACGGCCTGTACCCCTTCTTCAGCAAGATCCACAATACCATGCCTCCGCTGATCGGACTGGTTCTGCTCAACCTCATTACGCTTGATGACGGAAAGTCTGTCTGCTCTTTCAAGGATGCCCTGAACAACGTCAACTGGAGCACCATCATCTTCCTTGGCGCGATCATGGCCCTCGGCGCTGCCGTTTCCAACAAGGACGCCGGCATTTCGGAATGGCTGACCAGCGTTCTGGAGCCGCTCTTCGTGAGCATCAGCCCGAATATGTTCCTCTTCCTGATGATCGCGATCGGCATCATCCTTACGAACTTCACCTCCAACGCCGTCGCCGTCGCGGTCATGATGGCCGTCGCGATGCCGCTTGCCATGAATGTGTACGCGGATTCGCTGAGCGTCATGGCGGTCGCCGTTCTGACGATCAACGCGGTGCAGCACGCCTGGGCGACGCCTCCCGGAACGCCTTCCGCAGCG
The DNA here is from genome assembly GCA_902795885.1 of Oscillospiraceae bacterium. Classification (GTDB taxonomy): domain Bacteria; phylum Bacillota; class Clostridia; order Oscillospirales; family Oscillospiraceae; genus Limivicinus. The sequence goes on along the minus strand of CADBNC010000144.1, from coordinate 2,877 downwards.
GTTGCAGCCGACTACGGCTGGCTTGACCTGGGCGACATGTTCAAGTGGGGCATGATCACGGCCCTCGTCTTTATCCCGATCGTCTACTTCGTGGGCGGCGCTCTTACCAAAGTCTTCTGCGCGTAAAACCCGAATCCATCGGAGGGCCAGGGTCTCGCCCCTCCCCTCCGATGGGAATATGTCTTCCGGAATCAAGAAACAGGAATACTGATTGTTCAAGGAGGCAAACTATGAAAATGGCAATTATCGGCGCGGCCGGCGGACTCGGCTCGACCACGGCATTCTGTGTCGGCCAGTCCGGCCTGATGGAAGAGATCAAAATGATCGACATAAAGAAGAATGTCGTAGAAACGCATGTGATGGATCTCTACCAGGGCCTGCTTGACGATACGCACACCCGGTTTACGATGGCGGATTATGAGGATGTGGATGACTGCGATTTCATTGTGATCACCGCGAGCGTTCCCTATAACCCCGCCGTTACGGATCGCAGCGCCAATCTGAAACTCAACTATGACATTGTCGCGTCGATCTGTGAGAATCTGAAAGGGCACATCAAACCGGGCGCTTATCTGATCACCGGCACCAATCCCATTGAAATCTACACGTATGCGTATTACAAGCTGCTCGGTCTGGAGAAGAGCCACGTGATCGGCTTTTGCACGCCGGACTTGATTCGTATGAAATGGGCGATCGAGGAGATCACCGGCATCCCATACGCGTCCATCGACGCCTGGTGCCTTGGCGAGCACGGCAAGGCCGTCCGCCTGTACGACCAGGCGACGGTCGACGGCAAGCCCCTCGTGCTGACAGAGGAACAGAAGGCCACCGTGGAAAAGATGAACGTGGAATGGTTTGCGCACTGGCAGAGCTGTAAGAGCGGGCGCACGACCACCTGGACATCGTCCGTTCATATCACGAAGCTCGTAAAGGCGATCGTATCCGACAGTAAGGAGAAATACCCTGCCGCCACTGTCCTGGAGGGCGAGTTCGGCCTTTGCAATGTGGCAATGGATATGATTTGTATCTTTGGGAAAAACGGGATCGAGGAGATCGTCGACCCCGGTCTGACCGAAGCGCAGAAGGAAGATCTGAGAGTTACCGCGGAGCGGCTCATGAATATGGAGCGGCAAATCGGCCTGCTTGGATGACCCGCAGCCGGCTTTGATTCGATATCCTCTTTTTCTCTTTCAACCTGCAGGCAGTACCCTCCCGGCGCGTAAGCAGGCGCGTCAAACCGGCTCCTGCCTAAAAACCAGGAGCCGGCTATTCCCAAAAAGGAAAGGATTGACTTATGAGAATTGCAATGATCGGCTCCGGCGCCGCCGGCAGCGTTTTTGCCTCCTATCTGCGCCGCGGCGGCGCGGATATGGTGCTGGTCGACCGCTATAAGGAGCACATGGACAAGGTCGCCCGGGACGGTATGGATTTCACGATCGACCCGGATCAGCACTATCACCTCGACGGCTTTGAGACCGCCTGTAGCCCGGACGGGATCGGTGTCGTCGACGCTGTTATCTTCCTCACGAAGGCCACACAGCTTGAGGAGGCCGTGAAGTCCGTCTCGCCCTGCGTCGGCCCGGATACGGTGCTCATCTCGCTCATCAACGGTCTCGGCAACGAAGATATCCTGCTCCGCTATTATCCGGCCGAGCGCTGCATGATCGGCAGCGGCTCCATCGGCACAGTGCTCGACGGTCCCGGCAAGTGCACGTCCTATCCCAACTTTGGGGTCATCATGAATTTCGGCCCGCTCAAGGAGAACGAGCGCGTCCGCGAGGTCGGGCTGCAGCTGCAGGAGCATTTCCAGACCGGCGGCGCCGATGCGCGCTACCGCGAGGACATCCTGCCCCTGCTCTGGTGGAAGATCATCAAGAACAGCTCCCACAGCCCGGTGTGCGCCGTGCTGCGCCTGAGCGTTGGCGATGTGGACAAGGATCCTTACGGGCGCGAGCTGTACGACCGCATTATCCGCGAGGGTGTTGCGGTCGCCAAGGCCAAGGGTGTCAACATCATGGACGCAGAGGACTTTATCAAGCACGATATCGAACAGTGCAGTGAAAACCCAAAGTATATCAACTCCATGACCCAGGATATGTGCTGGAAAAAGCTTCCGACCGAGATCGACATGCTGGCCGGCGCTCTGTCCGAGCAGGGCAAGCTCTACGGCGTGCCCACGCCCACCTGCGATGTGTTCACGCTGATCGTCAAGGCGATCCAGGGCAACTACGACAAACAGATTTTCTGACCCTTTGATCGTGGGGCTCACAGGCCGCAGCAGACTTTCGGCTTCCATTTCCCGCTCCCGGAGCGTTCGCGCTCCGGTAATCGGAGCCCGAGGGATTCTCCCTCGGGCTCCTTTTTTACAGACAGTTATGCAGAGCGGCGCGGCCTCACGTCCGGGCCGGGTTATCGATCGCCTCAAAGAGCGGCCCGGGCTCTGCGGACTTCGAGAAGCGCGCGTCGAGACAGGCCTTTATGGAACAATTTGTCAGTGCCGTTTCTTCCTGATCCCTCACGGTTTTTCCCGCTCTCTAAAGGCTAAAAACAAGTAAAAAAACGGATTTGAAAGAGCACTTCCAAGTTTTCGAGTCAAAAAGTTGCCGATTATATCGGAAAATAAAAGAATCTGCATCTTTCGATGCAGATTCTTTGGTGGACGATACAAGACTCGAATTCTGAGGTTGATCTGTTTTCCTGCGTATAAGTGCACATATTTGTGTCGATTTGATCGTTTCCGTTCACTTTTGAGCACCGCTTAACACCGTTCTTTCCCTGTATGTGACGATCTCCTTTCAGCAGTTCCGGGATCTTTCCCACGCTGCCGACGCCGGAGAACGGGATCGGCCGACGCCAGTACAGGCACCGGGCGCCCAC
>CADBNC010000143.1 GCA_902795885.1 Oscillospiraceae bacterium | reverse complement strand
GATGAATCTGGGCACGGTGCAGTTCTGGCTGGTGTTCCTCGGCTCGGTCAGCATGTTCGTGTGCGTCACAATGGCGCTTGCACAGCATGATTTCAAGCGTCTGCTGGCCTTCCACTCCATTTCCCAGATTGGCTATGTGCTGACTGCTGCCGGTCTCGCAACCGCACTGGGCGTTTCCGCAGGTCTCTATCACGCCATGAACCACACCCTATTCAAGGGCCTCCTGTTCCTCTGCGCGGGCGCTGTCCTGCATGAGACGGGGACCACAGACCTGGGAAAGCTCGGCGGCCTTTCAAAGAAAATGCCTCACACCACGGTGTTGTTCCTGATCGGCGCGTTCTCCATCAGCGGTGTTCCTCCCTTCAACGGCTTTGCCTCGAAGTGGATGATCTATCAGGCAACGTATCAGAAGGCCGTGGAATCCGGCAACATCGGCTTCCTGCTGGCAACGATCGTCGCGCTGGTAACCAGTACCCTTACCCTGGCGTCCTTCGTCAAGGTCACCCAGTCTGTTTTCTTCGGGCAGCTTCCGAAGGAATATGAGAATGTGAAGGAGGTCTCCTTCGGCATGCGCTTTGCCATGGGCATCCTGGCGCTGCTGTGCATCCTCACCGGTCTCTTCCCCGGCTTTGTGACAACCTATCTGACTGAGCCCGCTGCGCGCGCGGTCTTCTCTGCCAACAACTATATCAACAGCATGATGGGCGCTGGCTATGCCGAGCAGTTCAGCCTTGCAGACACGCTTCGTGTCAGCTTCGCCTCGGCAGGCGTCTGGAGCCCGATCTCCTGGCTGTGCGTGCTGCTGATCGGCATCCTGGCTGTGGCAATCGTGGCGGATATCTCGAAGTATGACAAGGTCTCTGCCTATGCTGCGACCGGTGTGGTGGAAGAATACCACAGCGGCCCGAAGTACGGCAGCGGTTCCTACGCCGAAGGCAAGTATGAGCTCTTCTTCGGCGGTGAAGAAAGCGTCTACTCACAGGTAGGCGGTGATGACCTCTTCTGGGGCTTCAAGCACAACTGGCGGCATTACTTCAGCTTCATGCACGAACTGCACAGCGGCATTGTGAATGACTATGCACTCTGGGCGGTTGTGGCGCTGGCGCTGGCCATGGTGTATGCCCTCATCATTCTGTAAGGGAGGCGGGAACATGACGTTTTTCATTGACGGTATCAAATATCTGGCTTATATCCTGATTTTCCCGGGCTTCCTGTTCTGCTTCCTGACGGGCCTGCTGCTCTGCGGCATCGACCGCAAGCTGGTCGCCAGAATGCAGAAGCGTGTAGGCCCCCCGATCCTGCAGCCTTTCTATGATTTCTTCAAGCTGCTTGGCAAGGAGACCATCGTTCCCCGTGTTGCGAACAGGACAGTCTTCCTGATTGCCCCGCTGGTAGGCCTGGCAGCCCAGGTGATTATGCAGCTGTTTATCCCGGTCTTTTCGTTCAGCGCGTTCTCAGGCGTGGCAGACGTGATCGTGATTCTGTACCTGCTGCTGATCCCGGCACTGTCGGTGATCATGGGCGCGGCTTCCTCGGGCTCTCCCTATGCCGGCGTCGGCCTCTCGCGTGAGATGGTCACCATCCTCTCGGTGGAGCTTCCCCTGGTGCTGGTGCTGCTGGCCGTTGCCAAGACGGTTGGCAATGCGATCGGGACCGGCCTCTGCTTCAGCCTGACCGACATCGTGCGCTATCAGGTGGCAAACGGCAGCCTGATTACGAAGGTCAGCATGATCCCGGCCGCAGTGGCCATGCTGCTCATTATCCCCGGTGAGACAGGCAGCCACCCCTTCGACGCGGCGGAAGCCGAGACAGAGATCTGCGAAGGCATGCTCGCGGAATACAGCGGCAAGCCCCTGGCAGTTTACAAGCTCTCCTCTGCGGTGAAGCTGCTGACCATGACAACCCTCTTCGTGGCACTGTTCCTTGGCGGAATCGGCGGCGGCATCGAGCATGCCCTGATGGGAAGCGCGGCGGGCGGCGCAATCGCCTTCCTGCTTGAGATTATCGTGCTGTTCCTGCTCTGCGTTGTGCTGGTGGCGGTATGCATTTCACTCGTCCATGCGGTGACCGCGCGGCTGCGTGTTGAGCAGATCTTCAAATATTACTGGACGGTTGTGACAGCGCTGGCGGCAATCAGCCTGATCCTCGCCTGGTTCGGAATGTGAGAAAGGAGTTGGCACGATGTTTGAGAAACTGATTACCGAAAGCACGGGAAAGTCTCCGTGGCTGTTCCATATCAATGCCGGCTCCTGCAATGGATGCGACATCGAGCTTGTCGCGGTGCTGACTCCCCGCTACGATGCTGAGCGCCTCGGGTTCAAGCTCGCCGGCTCTCCCCGTCAGGCGGATATCGTTGTGGTGACAGGCCCTGTAACAAAACAGTCGCTCCCGAGAGTGCTGCGCGCAATCTCGCAGGTTCCCGAACCGCGCTGCATCGTCACGATGGGCTCCTGCCCGCAGAGCGGCAACGTCTTCCGCGGAAGCTATTCCGTCTGCGGCCCGCTCTCCAAGTATGTGCATGTTGATGTCGATGTTGCAGGCTGCACTCCGAAGCCGGAAGCGGTGATCGACGGGCTCGCCCTGGCGACAAAGATTCTGATGGAGAAAAGGGGG
>CADBNC010000142.1 GCA_902795885.1 Oscillospiraceae bacterium | reverse complement strand
GAAGCTGCGCGCGCCCGTCCTCAATCTTTGCCTCACCCTCGCGGATGTTCTTTTCGAAAACCTCCCGGACCTGCGTGTCCCGAATGGCTGTCCGCTCTTCGGAGAGCGCCTGCAGGGAGCTGATCACCGGGGCGATGGCGCTTTCGTATTCCTCGCTGTAGCGGTCGTCGGGCAGCCCGTCAGCGCGGATACGCGTCTTCATGAAGGCGCCGTTCAGCCCCTCGTGGTTGAATACGTCCTTCTTCACAAAGACATACGGCGTGACCGGAATCATATAGCTGAAGTGATCCGGTGTGTGGAAGATGCCCGTGATGACAAAGCTGCTCTCCAGAAGTGGGTCAACCTCCATGATCGGCTGGCAGGGGATCTCCAGCTGCTGGCCGATGGCCAGGCCAAGCTCCTCTGCGAGATCCCTCTCCACCGCGCACTCCGACCTGCTCTCCGGCAGGCGGCCTTCCAGCAGTACCGGGGCCGAGATTTTCTCCGGCAGCGAAACGACCGAAACCGCTATCTGCTTTGCTCCCTGATGCAGCCTGGTATCGACCTGAAAGACGGATTCCGCCTCCCCGACGCCCGGAACGGCCCGGATGGCGTCCAGATCGTCCTCTGTCATAAGCAGCGTGGAGGTGATTTCCAGATCCCACAGATCGCGGCTGTTGAAGAAAGCCAGCGCGTCCTTTTTGAGCGCTGCCGCCGGATAGGCAATGCCCAGATAGGCAAGCGCGGCCAGCATCCCGATCATCATGATGGAGATGAAGGCCACCAGCTCCCTCTGAATATTGCGGCGCGCATCAAGCCACTGCGTTTTTTTCATCCTGTTACCACACAAGATCGGCGGCCATCGCCGGGTTCAGATTGATGCGGATGCTGGCGATCCTGCCGTTTCTCAGCTTCACAACCCGGTTCGCCATGCGGGCGATTTCGGGGTTGTGCGTTATCATCACAACCGTTGATCCCTGCGCCTGCACAATCTGCTCAAAAACCGTCAGAACCTCGATGCTGGTCTGATAGTCCAGGGCGGCTGTGGGCTCGTCCGCGAAGATGATCCTGGGCTTCTTGACAATTGCGCGGGCGATGGATACACGCTGCTGCTGCCCGCCCGAGAGCATCGAGGGGAAGTTATCCGCCCGGTCGGTCAGCCCGACCTTTGCGATGGCCTCCGCTGCGGGCATCGGCGAAGGAACCAGATCGGCGATGAACTGTACGTTCTCCTGCGCGGTCAGATTCGGCATGAGGTTATACTGCTGGAACACGAAGCCCATGTATTCCCGCCGGAACTGCGTAAGCTCCGTCTCCGTCGGGTGTGAGAAATCCTTCCCGTCGATGATCAGGCTCCCGTCCGTCAGGTGATCCATCCCACCCACGATGTTAACCAGCGTGGACTTGCCGCAGCCGGATTCCCCCAGAATCACAACGAATTCGTTTTCATAGATGTCGAGGTCGATCCCCTTCAGAACGTGGACAAAACCCTCGCCGGAGGGGTAATCCTTGGTGATGCCGCGCAGCTGGATGAGGACCTTTTTCTTCTCCCCTGCGGAAACCGTGAATTCCTTCTCCTCGATGGTCAGGGCCGCGAGCGTCGCGATGCGCTGGCTGAGCTGCTGTTCCTCCTCGTCAAAGCCCGTGCCGTCCTGGCTGTTGACAATCTGGATGCAGCCGATCACCTCGGTGAGGCTCTTCAGCGGGACGCACAGCATGTTCTGCACGCGGATGCCGCTGTCATCGAAGAGACTGCCCGGATAGTCCGGGGAAGTGGCATCCTGAACCACCATAATCTCTCCGCTGCGGCTCACAAGGCCCTCGACACCGACGCCGTTCTCGGCGCTCATATTTGTGAAATCGACAGGGCCATACTGGCATACCGCTGCCAGGCGGTCTGCTTCCCTGTCCTGAAGCCACACTGCGCCGGCCTCGCAGCCCAGCAGGTTGGTGAGCATCTCCAGGGCGCCGGTGAGGGCCTCTGTAATATCATCCGTATTTAGCAGCTGGTTGAGCAGCTCAACCGTTGCGCTGACAAACCGTTTGTTTTTCATTGCAGCCTACTCCATTGGATGTGTTCTCAAAAGGGTGGATCAAATTATACGTATTTTACTATAAACATCCCTTGAAAACAAGAGTGAAACACAGGAAAATCGCAGCCCGGAGGGATGCAGGCTTCATGGAAGGGATCCTCCCTGCTGCCCTCCGTCGCGATTGCGGTTTCGACACATCCGGGCAGATGCCCAAAGGGGGCGTGTTGCCCCGGTGACCGTTCCCTTGCTATAATGGCATGATCCCGGAAAATATGAAAATCAGGAGAATGAACAGCCGTGAAGACAATCCGTATTCACCTTGAAGACCTCAGCTATGTTGACTACGCAGCATCGGACGACCAGATTGAGGAATTCCGCAGCTGGCTTCGCTTTGCAAACCAGACCGATACCTTTCATCTGGCCGGACTGGACCAGGAAGTGATGAGAAAGGATATTGCGACGATCGAAACCCTCCGATAGAAAAACGCCCGTATCCCTGCTTCCTGATCAAAAAGCCACAACCCGCATCATAAAAGCGATGAGCTGCCCGTTCTCCGGAGAGGTTCATCGCTTTTTTAGATATGGGAAAGTGCGGGCGGGGCAGGTTCAGGGGCTGTCCTCCGTCTGCCACCAGCCCCACCATTCCTCGTTCTCGCTGAGGTAGTTGCCAAGCAGATGGGGATAGTCGTCCAGGCGGGTGGTGATGAAGACCGCCCGGCTGAGCATGTTCATGCCAGCGCGCAGGGCGAAGGTGATGACGAGGAGAACCAGAAAGGCAAGAAGATAGTGCAGCAGAATCCCCACGAGATACTTTCTGCCGGCCAGGTTGATTCGATTCCGTTTTGCCATGCTCAGGTCTCCCTGCGCTTCGTCCCGCTTCTGCACCCTCTGCGGCCTTCGGGAAAGGCCCGCGGCGCGGCGCTTTCATGAGAACAGTCTCGCCCCACCGGAGATTGCTCCATCCAATGGCGCACAATATATTTCACACGCATTTTTTTACACGCGGGCAGGCGCGCACGCAAGCGTTTTTTATGCCCCGGCCGGCGCTGCTCCGGGTGCATGAAAAAAAGCGAATTGCCCCACCTTGATTGTTACAAACTTGACTAAAGGAATGACGAAAAAGCTATGGACATTGCAGCTGTGTTTGTGATAGAATGCAATTTGTAAATTTTTTGGGAAATCATTTTACGAGGTGAAGCTTATGACCCATACATTTAAGGGTGGTGTGCATCCCAACTACATGAAGGCGCCGCAGGTGCCTGTTTCTGTAGTCGCACCACCTGCTCAGGTGATTATCCCGATGGCTCAGCATATTGGCGCCCCCTGCAAACCCCTAGTGGCCAAGGGCGACTATGTCAAGATGGGCCAGAAGGTCGGGGAGAACCCCGCTCCTGTTTCTGCGCCGGTTCACGCTTCCGTCTCCGGAACGGTAGTGGCGGTTGAACCGAGGCCGCATCCCCTTGGGGATATGGTCATGTCCGTTGTCATTGAGAATGACTTTCAGGATACCCCCTGCGAGGATCTTGCCCCGCTTACGGAAGAGCAGCTGAAGGATCCCGACGCGATTCTCGAGCGCATGCGCGAGGCCGGCGTCGTGGGCATGGGCGGCGCGATGTTCCCCACGGCCTTCAAGGTCCGCGGCGGCATCGGCAAGGTGGACAAGCTGATCATCAACGGTGCCGAGTGCGAGCCTTACCTGAATGGCGACCATCTCACGATGCTCAATTTCCCCGAGCAGCTTCTGAAGGGGATTGAGCTTGTCCGCATCGCCAGCGGCGTCGAGAAGGCCTATTATGGCATCGAGGTCAACAAGCAGGATGCCATCGATCTTCTCAACTCCCTCCATCCCGAGAAATACGGGATTGAGATCTGCCCCGAGGCGGTTAAGTACCCCCAGGGCGGCGAGAAGATGCAGATCAAGGCCATCACCGGCCGCGAGGTCAAGCCGGGCGGTCTGCCTGCCGGCGTTGGCGCCAATGTTGTGAGCACCCGTACCTGCTACGCCGTGTATCAGGCCTGCTATGAGGGCAAGCCCGTCATCGAGCGTATCGTAACCGTCGCGGGCAGCGCCCTGGACGGCCCGCACAATGCCCTGACCCGTGTCGGCACGCCCTTCGGGTATCTGGCAGAGCAGTGCGGCGGTTTTGTCAAAACGCCGAAGAAAATCGTCCTCGGCGGCCCGATGATGGGCATCTGCGCGACAAGCTTTGACGCGCCGACCATCAAGGGCACGGCCGGCGTCCTGTTCTTCACGGAAGAGGAAGACCGCATGGTCGATGATCCGCACTGCATCCGCTGCGGCAAGTGCATCACGGTCTGTCCGATGAACCTGGAGCCCGTCTTCATGTACATGTACTACAGCAAGGGCGATTATGCCAATCTCGAGAAATACCATGTGAATGACTGCTTCGAGTGCGGAAGCTGCTCGTTCAACTGCCCGGCGAGGATGCCGCTCACCCATGCGTTCAAGACAGCCAAGCTTATGCTGCAGGCGAAGGCCGCGAAGGAAAAAGCGGAGGCTGAGGCGAAGGCGGCAAAGGAGGCACAGAAATGAGTGACAAAAACGAAAGAATTGTTCTGGATGTAGCATATCAGCCGCAGGTTCGCACCCTTACGGACACCAGAAGAATCATGCTGGATGTCATCATTGCGCTGCTTCCCGCGGTTGTTGTGGCTGCCATTCAGTTCGGTTTTCATGCGATCGTTGTCATCCTCAGTTCCATCGCCTCCGCGGTGTTCTGGGAATGGCTCTACAGAAAGATCTTCAAGAAGGAAGCAAGCATTGGGGATCTCTCGGCTGTTGTAACGGGCCTTCTCCTCGCGCTCACGCTTCCTCCCACGGCCCCCTGGTGGCTGCCGGTGATTGGCACGCTCTTTGGCATCACGATTGTCAAGCAGCTCTACGGCGGCATCGGAAAGAACTTCCTCAACCCCGCGCTGGCCGGCCGTGCCTTCCTGCTCTCCAGCTACGCGATCATCATGGCCAACTGGGGTGTTCCCAGCGGCCTGAAGGGCGTTGTGGACGGCACCACGATGGCCACTCCGCTCGCCAGCCTCTACAGCTGGTCGATGCCGGCCTACTTTAATTACAAAACCATGTTCCTCGGCACGATCCCTGGCAGCATTGGTGAGATCAGCACCCTCGCGCTTCTGATTGGCGGCATTTACCTCATCGTGCGCAAGGTCATCTCCTGGAGAATTCCGGTTGCCTACATCGGCACGGTCGCGGTTGTCACCTTCCTGTTCGCGGGAAGAGGCTTCGGCCATTTTGAGTGGATGATGTACAATCTCCTCTCCGGCGGTCTGTTCCTCGGTGCCTTCTTCATGGCAACGGACTATGCAACCAGCCCTGTCACGCTCAACGGCCAGCTGCTCTATGGCTGCGGCTGCGGCCTGCTGACGGTCCTGATCCGCTATTTCGGCGGCTTCCCCGAGGGCGTCAGCTATGCCATCCTGATTATGAACCTCTGCACCTGGGCGATTGACAAGGCCTTCCACCGCCATCAGTTCGGCGGGAGCAAGGAAGACATCGCTGCAGAGAAGGCTGCGAAGAAAGCGGCAAAGGAGGCGGCGAAATGAATAACAAAATAGTCAGGCTTGCACTTGTGCTGTTCCTCATCTGCGCGGTCACGGCGGGTATCCTCGGCGTTGTCAACGCCCTGACCTATGAGCGCATCGATTTCATCACCCACCAGAAGGAATACGAAGCCTACGCCACCGTGCTTCCCTCTGAGAGCGGTTACGAAGAGGTCGAATTTGACAAGACCGCCTTCCCGACGGTCGACAGTATCAACAAGTCCAATGACGGCAACGGCTATGTGGTCACCTCCACCTTCTCCGGCGCGCAGGGCAGCATCACGATGGCCTGCGGCGTCAGCACGGATCTTCTCTGCACCGGCATTTCGATCATTGAGCATTCCGAGACCTCCGGCCTTGGCGCCGTGGCGGCCTCCAGCTCCGCAGCCGGCGAGGCATTCCGTGCGCAGTTCATTGGACAGGACGGCAGCATCGCGCTTTCCAAGGCCGGCGGCAGCATCGATGCCCTGGCCGGTGCCACGATTACGTCCACTGCCGTGACCAACGCGACGGCGAACTCCATCGCCTGCGTTGCCGCGCTGGGTTAAGGAGGGAAAAGGCATATGAATCGTAAACAGCAATTCACAGAAGGCCTCATCACGAACAACCCGGTTCTCGTTCAGCAGATTGGTATGTGCGCCACAATGGCCATTACCACAACGCTGTTCAACGGTGTCGGCATGGGCCTCTCGGTTCTGATTATTCTTACCTGCTGCAACGTTGTCGTTGCCGCGCTCCGGAAAATCATTCCGGATGAGATCCGGCTTGCCATCTTTGTCGTTGTCATTGCCGGCTTTGTCACCATCGTTGACCTGCTCCTGCAGGCCTTCATCCCTGCGCTGAGTGCGGCGCTCGGCGTCTTCATTCCGCTGATCGTCGTAAACTGCATCATCATCGGCCGTGCCGAAGCCTTCTGCCAGAAGAACACCGTGAAGGACAGCTTCTTCGACGGCATCTTCCAGGGCCTTGGCTATACCTGCGTGCTGATCATCATGTGCGTCTTCCGTGAGCTTGTCGGCTCCGGGCGCTTCGGCGGTGGTCTGATCGATATTGCCAACGGCTTCCGCTTCACCCTGGACGGCACCGGCGGTGGAATCCAGATTTTCCCCGAGAGCTACGGTATGAGCATCATGAATCTCCCGTTTGGCGGCTTCCTGACGCTTGGCCTGCTGATCGGTATCATGCAGTACGCACTCAAGAAGAGTGCGAAGAAGCAAAAGGAAGCTGAGCGTGCAATCGCTGAAGCTGCAGCTTTGAAGGAGGTTGAAGAATAATGCTTGCGAATCTTCTTTCCATTTCCCTCGGGGCAATCCTGATCAACAACTTTATCTTCTCACAGTTCCTCGGCTGCTGCCCCTTCCTGGGATGCTCCAACAAGGTCGATACCGCTGCCGGCATGGGTCTTGCAGTTGTGTTCGTCATGGGCCTTGCCTCGGCAATCTGCTGGGTCATCGACAACTACATCCTCATCCCGCTGAATCTCGCCTTCCTCGAGACGCTGGCATTCATCCTGGTCATCGCAGCTCTTGTTCAGTTTGTCGAGATGTTCCTGAAAAAGTCCGTCCCGTCCCTGTATTCCGCGCTTGGTATTTACCTGCCCCTGATCACCACCAACTGCGCGGTGCTCGGTGTTGTGCTTCTGAACGTTCAGAACAACTATAATTTCATCGAGTCCTTCGTCTATGGCATCACGGGCGGCCTTGGCTTTATGCTGGCGATTGTCCTGTTTGCCAGTGTCCGTGAGAGAACTCAGTTTTCCGATTATCCGGAGTGCTTTGAAGGCTTCCCGATCTGCCTGGTTTCCGCAGCACTGGTCGCGATGGCGTTCATGGGCTTCAGCGGTATGAAGATTTTCTGATCGGAGGGAGGATGCACTATGATTAAATCAATTCT
>CADBNC010000141.1 GCA_902795885.1 Oscillospiraceae bacterium | reverse complement strand
TCCTTATACTCCACGTGGACGGCATCCTGGCTGCGGTTGTAGCGCGCAATGCGGTTGGTGAGCTGGTAATCCGGGTTGTACTCAAGCTGCGCGATGGTCAGGATCTGCTTCTTCGGAAGCGTGTCGGCGGGAACCTTCGTCAGCACAAAGAGCTGGGTTTCCACATCCTCCCCGCCATACTCGCTGAAGACGCCGCGGATCGTGCCGTCGGAGGCGATGTTCAGAGAGTTGGTGTCGATGGAATCGGCGTTGATATCGCAGTTCATCCAGTTGAGCAGACGGACAGGCTCCTCCTCGCCGAGCTTCATGCCATAAAGATAAAGCCCGCTGTTGTAGTAGCAGTCATATTCCTCGTCGCCGGGGAATACATTCCATGCGCCATTGGGCAGGGGGTATTCTTCGCTGAATTCCTTTGCCTCCAGATCCGCAATGCACAGCATCGGACCCTGGTCGTCGAAGGTGGAGACCGCAAGGCGCCCGTCCGGGAGACGAACCATGGAGTTAATGTAGTTTTCATTGTCGATCTGCCAGGCGATCGAACCGTCCGGGGCGATGGCGAGCAGGCTTATGTCCCTGACAACGATCAGATTGCCATCGGCATCGCAGATCGAATTCCACGAATTAAGCCAGACATCCTGGCCTTCGATCTCGACGGGGGCGCGGCTGATTTCGGAACCATCCGGTGCAAGCACGAGAAGACTGTATTCCTGCTCATAGTGATAGTAATCACCCTCATAGGCTTCCGGCGTGTTGTAGATATCCTCGGGGCCGTCATACCAATTGGCAGAGCTGGTCAGGAGGGTGACAAGATTCCCGTCGGGGTTCATCGTAAGCCGGCCGAGATTTGTGTAGGATGTAAAATCCTTGTAGCCTTCGGTGTTTTCCTTGGCCATGATGGGGGTATAATTCGGCAGCTTTTCCATCTTGCCGGAAAAATCGATAAAATAGAGCGTGGTGGCATAGAGGTCGAACTCGCCCTCGTATTCCTCAACGGTGCCCTCCGGCACTTCGCGGCGGCCGACTTTCTCGTTGGCCGTGGCATAAAAGCCCTCATCGGTAAAGAGGCTCGGGGAGAGATATGCCTCATCCGAACCCAGCTGGTCAGAGACATTGACAAACTCGCTCTTCCAGGCAAAGGAGGCTGCCGCTGTGGAGGTGGGGGCAGCTGTCTGGGCGGAGGGGGTGTTCGCCGTGCCGGTACTGCCGCAGCCCGCAAGGCAAAGCAGAGCCGCGAGGCAGAGAAGCGGCAGCAGAATTCTGCTGACAGATGATCTGATATTCATGCTGTATTCCTTTCATTCATCAAATGCGCCTGATGCGGAACAGACCGCATGCCGGCGTTCAGATTTGCTTTTGGGATGGGCTGGCCCGCCTGAGAAATGCGGCAGGCGCATGCGGGCATTTCAACCGTGGACAGTATACCATATGCGGAGAGTCGTGTCTCTGAAATTTTCATTAAAGTTAACAGTTACCATAGAAATCCCCCGAGCACATGTGTTATACTGCGATAGACAAGGAAGAAGAGGGGTGTGATCGCGTGAACGAAGCGAATGAGACGAAGACCAGGATTCTGATTGTGGACGACGACCCGGATATCCGCAAGGTGCTGCGGCTGCTTCTGAGCAGAGAATATGAGACCGCCGAAGCGGCTGACGGACAGGCCGCAGTGGATTTTATGAACAAAAACCAGGACATGGACCTGGTGATTCTGGATGTGATGATGCCCGGAATGGACGGGATTGAGACCTGCGAAAAAATCCGGGAGAAATCAAATGTGCCGGTGCTGTTTCTGACGGCAAAGAGCGCGGAAAAGGACCGCCTGAACGCCTATCAGAGCGGCGGGGATGATTTCCTGTCAAAGCCGTTTTCGCAGCCGGAGCTTCTCGCAAAGGTGAAGTCGCTGCTGCGGCGGTATCAGGAATACCGCGGGAAGCCCTCCTCGTCGATCTGGACTTCGGGGAATCTGGAAGTGGACCTGAGCACGCGGATGGTGCGCAACGCCGGGGAGAATGTCCCCCTGACGGATACGGAGTATTCCATCCTGGAGTGCCTTGTGAAAAACCGCGGGCGCACGGTGACCACACAGGAGCTGTATGAGACGGTGTGGAATGAAAAATTCCTGCCCGGCTCCGGCAACACCATCATGGTGCATGTGCTGAATCTGCGCAGGAAGATAGAAGAGGTTCCCTCTTCGCCGAAGATTATCCGGACGGTCTGGGGAAGGGGATACCAGGTTGAGTGAACAGCGCTTCCGGGCTTCGCGTTCGCTGAGCGTGAAGCTGATGCTGGCGGCGCTGCTGAGCCTGGTGAGTGCATTTCTCACATACTTTGTGGTGTTCAATATCGGGACGCTTTTTGTCGACCGCTATTATATGAGCACGGAATCGCTGGCCGCCCGCACAGCATCGGCCTATACGGATCTCTACCGCTATGTGCGGGAAAACGGCATATCCGGAGGGGACACAGAGGCGATTGAGCGCTTCCATCAGCAGCATGAGCTTGTCGAGCTCACGGTCTATACCGCGCGGGATCTCGGCCTGAACACCCGCGCCGGCGGCCTGCCCTTCACCAACCAGGGGCTGCAGAGCTTTGAACCCCTGGACAGCACCGGCAGGATGGGAAGACTGTACCCGCTGAAGTTCCAGGACGGGTTTTATTACGTGTCGATTGCGGACAATTCCCGCGTGCGGGAGGACACCATCAACCGGGGCCTTGCCATCACGGTTGCTGTGGCTGTAATGATCAGCCTGCTGCTCTGGTATACCAACCGTCTGACCAGGCGGATCATCCGTCTCTCGCAGGAAGCGGCAGAGATCGGCGCGGGAGATCTGGAAGGGGCGATCACGGTAGAAGGCGTGGACGAGCTCTCGGCCCTGGCCTCGGACATCGACGGCATGCGCGATGCCATCATTGAGCGCATGGGCAACGAGAAGCGCGCATGGGAAGCCAACAGCGAGCTGATCACCGCCATGAGCCATGATATCCGCACGCCGATGACGGCTCTGATCGGCTACCTCGGGCTGCTGAACAACCAGGACGCGCTCAGCGAGGATGAGAGGCACGTGTATCTGGAGGCGGCATATGGAAAGTCCCTCGCCCTGAAGGAGCTGACAGACGAGCTGTTCAAATATTTTCTGGTCTTTGGCCGGTCCGAGCTGGAGGTGCAGTGGGAGGATTTTGACACCGCCATGCTGCTGATGCAGCTCCTCGGAGAGGCGGAATTTGACCTGCGTGATTCCGGAATGCAGGTCGAGAGCACGATGGACCTGCCTGAAGGGAGTGCCATCCGCACGGATGTGGCGATGCTCAAGCGGGTGATCGACAATCTGGTCTCCAATCTGAAAAAATATGCCGACAGGGAGCAGCCTGTTGTTATCCGCACGGAGCAGAGAGAAGGCGTGATCCGGGTTTCCTTCTCCAATGCTGTCGCAAAAGACAGTGCCCGGATGGAGAGTACAAAAATCGGCCTGCGCACCTGTGAGAAAATTCTCCCCGCACTGGGAGGGAATTTTACGGTTCACAGGGACGCAGACCGCTTTACGGCAGAGTTTACACTGCCGGCAGGGGAGAGCGTGCCTACCGGCCAAACACCCACAGATGGGTGATGCCGAAGGCCTCGCGTATGAAATAGTTCAGCATGACCATGGGATAGCCCCAGGGGGCGGCAACACCGGCCGCTTCAACACCCTGCAGACGGGCCATGGATTTCGCCCGGAAGAGATGGTAGGCACTGGAAACAATTGCCACATTGCCATCGGGGCTGTCTCCGCGCTCTTCGATGATGGCAAAGGAATAGGCGAGGTTCTCCTGCGTGGAGGTCGCGCGCGGCTCCATCAGGATCCGCTCCCCGGCAATGCCGTGTGCCACAAGCCAGTCGCGCATGGCCTGGGCCTCGGTGATGTTCTCGCCCTTGCCCTGGCCGCCGGAAACAATGGCGATGCTCTCCGGGTACTGGTTGAGATAGTCCCGGGCGCCTTCAAGCCGGCGCACCAGTGTCAGAGAGGGGCGGTCTCCGTAGACGGCGGCGCCCAGCACAACCAGATAGGGGCGTTCGGCGTCCGGATCGGTCCGGGCGTTTTTGATAATCGGGATTTCCACGATGCAGAAATAGACGATCCCCAGACAGGTCAGCCCCAGGACAACGCGCCAGAGAACCCGGGGAAGAAAGGCGTGCAGAAAAATCAAAGCGACCAGGAAGAAGCACAGATAACCCCAGTAGACATAGCCGCGGAGCGCAAAGCGAAAGAACAGACCGGCTGCCGCCAGAGCAGAACACCCAATGATCTGGCCGGCCCCTGGCCGGTTCTTTTTTTTGCGGCTGGTTTCCTGTTCATCCATCACTTAAATCCTCCCATTCCTGATAAAGTTCCATAAGCTGCTGGTTGAGGGGTTCCTTTTCCTTCTCAAGCTCCATGAGCTTCATATAATCCGATGCATAAAGGACGGCCTCCTCTTCCAGAGAAGCCAGCTTCTGCTCCAGCCTGTCGATTTCCTTTTCAATGCGCTGCAGGCGTTTGGCAGGGCTTGCACCCTTCTGGGGCTTTGCCGTTTTGGCGGGCTGAGAAGGCCTGCCGGCCTTCCCGGAGGGGGAAGAGCCGCTGCCGGCACCGGAAGCGGAGGCGAGCTGTGTCTGGCGGCGGCGCCACTCGACATATTCCCGGTATCCGCCGCGATAGTCCGTCAGGGTGCCGTCTTCAAAGGCCCAGATGCGGGTTGCGAATTTCTCAATAAAATACCGGTCGTGTGAGACAAACAGAAGCGTCTCCCCATAATCGGAGAGGGCATCCTCCATCCATTCGCGGCTGACGATATCCAGGTGGTTGGTCGGCTCGTCGAGAATCAGGAAGTTGATTTCCCCGCCCATCAGCATGCAGAGCTTCAGGCGGCTTCTCTCGCCGCCGGAGAGGGCGGCAACGGGCTTGAACACATCCTCGCCCCGAAAGCCGAAGGCCGCCAGGCGGTCGCGTGCCTCCTGCGGCTGGCACCGGCATTCCCAGAGCATGGTGTCGTAGACCGAACGGGAATCATCCTGAAAGCGTACCAGCTGGGGCAGGCAGGCCCAGCGGACTGAAGGGCCCATGGCAATCCAGCCTGCATCGGGGGCGAGCTCGCCGGTGATCAGATTGACCAGCGTGGATTTGCCGCTGCCGTTATCGCCGATGACGGCGATGCGCTCCTGCCCCTCCACCAGAAAGGACAGATCAGAGAACAGGGTGCGCTCGCCAAAGCCCTTGCGCAGGCCGTCCGCGGCCAAAACCTCATCGCCCGAGAAATCCCGTTCCTTGAAACGAACCGCCAGCTTCTTCTGCTCTCTGGGCTTTTCGGACCGGGAGAGCTTCTCCATGCGCTTTTCCATGGAAAAGGCGCGCTTGTGGAGCTTGTCGTTGCCCATAAAGGCCCAGAGATGCATCTGCTCGGCAGCGCGGGTGAGCTGCTCAAGCTTGGCCTGGTCCTTCTCATACTGCTTTCGCTGCTCCTCAAAACGGCGCTGCCGCTCGGTCAGATAGAAGGAATAGTTGCCGCTGTAAAACTCGGCTTTTCCGTCAGTGATCTCAATGCAGCGCTGGGCGACCACATCGAGGAAATACCGGTCGTGGCTGATGGCCAGAACAGTCCCGTGGAAGTGAAGCAGATAATCCTCCAGCCATTCCACGGCTTTCAGATCGAGATGGTTGGTCGGCTCATCGAGAAGGAGAATCTCTGTATCCTCCAGAATCAGACGGGCGAGGTTCAGGCGGGTTTTCTCGCCGCCGGAGAGACTTTCAAAAAGCTGGCTCCGCATGGCTGCGCTGATCTGAAGACCATTGGCAACCCGGTTGACGGCGGTTTCGGTCTCATACCCGCCGAGTCGTTCAAAATCGGCCGCAAGGCGGTCATATTCCGCAAGGAGAGCGGGCGAGCTGTCCTCTTCCATGCGGTGCTCCAGCTCCTCCATTCTGACGCGGATGGCATCCACATGCCGGAAGGCGTTCTGCAGAACATCCTCTGCCGTCCAGCCTTCCGGGTAAACCGGAAGCTGGGATATCAGGCCGAGGCGCTTTCCGGGCGCGATGCTGATCTGACCTTCGTCATAGTCCAGCTCGCCGGTGAGAATTTTGAACAGCGTGGTTTTCCCGCAGCCGTTCGGTCCGAGGATGCCCACATGCTCACCTGTGTTGATCTGGAAGCTGAGTCCGTCGAGAATGTCGTTTCCGATCTCATAGGATTTGACAAGAGAGGAAACCGTGATATCAATCATAGCTTAATACTCCATATCCGTGCCGCGGCGGACAGCAGCCTGCAGAACGGTATTTGCAATAGGCGTTGCCACGGAGAGACCGCCGCCTCCGTTTTCCACAAACACGATGAAGGCATAGGGGTGTGCCTCGTCCTGCAGAAAGCCCGTGAACCAGGCATGGTCGGTGCCGTCACCCACTTCGGCGGTACCGGTCTTGCCGCAGACTGTGAGACCGGGGAAACGGTTATCACCATAGGTTACGATAACGTTGTTGCGCATGAGATCCTGCATCGTCCGTGCCGTATCGGGGTTTACGAGAACAGACTTTTCCGCCGGCTGGCCATCGTCGATCAGCTTCGGCTCGCAGAGAATGCCGTCGTTTGCAATGGCGGCAACATAGCGCAGCATCGAGTAGGGGCAGATCAGATCCGTGGACTGGCCGATGCCGGACCAGCCGGTTTCGGGGTCACCAACGAACTCAAGGGGGTAGGTGCCCGCTGCGGTGGGGATGCCCGAGAGACTGTGGGAATCGAGAAAGCCATAGGCACGCACATGATCCACCATGTTCTGCTGCCCGACAGAGACGGCGATCTTGGCAAAGGCAATGTTGCAGGAATTGGCGAGGGCCCCCTTGAAGTCCTGGGTGTAATGCGCGAAGGGACAGGTGATCTCGACACCGGCAATCTCGTCCTTGGCTTCACAGAAGAAGCTCTTCTGCCAGATGGTGGGTACGCACTCGATGGCGGCTGCTGCGGTTACGAGCTTGAAAATAGACCCGGGGACGAAGGAGGCGGAGATCAGACGGTTGATATATACCCCCTCCGGCGCGACAGGGTCGCTCTCAACAGGGTCGATTGCCGGGGACGAGACCATGCAGATCAGCTCGCCCGTGCGATAGTTGACCACCCCCACGCAGCCCTTGCGGTCTGCGAGGGCAGCATAGGCCTTCTGGTCAAGAACCGAATCCACGTTCAGCTTCATTGAGATCCGTTTTGTCTGAGTCATGCCCGTGATGGGGTTATAGCCGTGCAGCTGGCTGGAGAAGTTCGTTAGAATACCCGTGCCGGTACGGTCCCAGAAATCGCCGGTGACATGATAATTGGCAATGCGGGTGGCCCGGTCTTCGTTAAAGCGGTTGTCGTTGGCAGTAAAGCCTGCGAGAAACACACCGTTGCGGTCGGTAACGGTACCTTCGGAGAGCGAGTTCAGACGGGAAAAATAGCTTGCCCAGCGCTCGCCGCTGTCCAGAAATCGGTGCAGATAGGTAAAGAGCCCGACAACGATCAGAAGAGCCAGCACCAGGACAGAGGCGCCCCGCCGGTTCATTTTTTTCACGTGTTCTCAGCTCCTTTCCATATTTCTCCATATCTGCAGGGAGAAACTCATTTCTTCCTTCCGGCTCCGGCTTTTTCCATGGCCGCTTTGCGCGCAGTCTGCCGGGCGGCTTCGCGGGCCGCTTTGCGTGCGGCCTTCTTCTCAGCCCGCATTTCCTTCCGGGAAGGGGCCTTCTGCTTTTCGGTGCCCTTGTCGTCTTTTTTATCCCGCAGCCTGTCGCCCAGGGAAAGAATGTGCTCACCCGGCCGGACAGCAAAGCTGGCATCACGGCGTGTATCAGCGCTCTTCAGGAAGGCAATCATCATCCAGCACGAGAGCAGCGACGAGCCGCCCCGGGAGACAAAGGGGAACGTGACGCCTGTGAAGGGGAGAATATCCATGGAGCCGAAAACATTCAGCCCGAGCTGTGTCAGAAACATGGTCATGGCGGCGCAGGAGGCAATGGAATAGAAGGCACTGCGGCTGCTGCGGGCACTGTGCACGGCAAAGAGAGTGAGAATCAGGACGGAAATAACCATCAAAAAGGCAATGATCAGCCCCTGCTCTTCGCAGATCATGCCAAAAACAAGGTCTGTATTGGCGGCGAAGATATCCTTCAGCCAGCCATTCCCGGCACCTTTTCCGAAAAGACCACCGGCAGCGGCTGCGCTCATGGCGCGGGTCTGCTGGAAGCCCTTGTCATAGATGTCCTCCCACACATGCCCCCAGGAGGAGAAGCGCTGGGCGATATACGGCCGGGCACTAATCGCAAGAAAGCCGGCAAGAACCGCACCTGTTACGGCGAGCATAACCGTGGCGATTGACCCGGAGCGCATGAACGAGATGACCAGAAACGCAATAAAGAAAACCAGTGCCGTACCGAAGTCTCCGATCAGGGCAAGCGCCATCACACATACGGCAGAAAAGCCGATGAAGACATACAGGTTGCCCCGTCGGAAGAGCCTGTCCAGCGTGGAGGCGCCGACATAGATATAGGCGACCTTCACCAGCTCCGACGGCTGAAAGGAGAAACCGCCGAACTCCAGCCAGTTTCGCGCACCGAGAACCACATCACTGGCCACAACGTTAATGCACAGAAGCAGAAGGGCCCCGAGGGCGACCGGGATACGCGCGGAGGCGGTGCGGTGCAGCGAGCGCTGCCACCAGCCAAAGAACAAAAACAGAAGCACCCCCGCAAGGGTCAGAAGAATCTGCTTGTACAGGTCATCCGGCG